>NZ_JACEXI010000005.1:0-179658 GCF_014525425.1 Schaalia sp. JY-X159
AACGTCCAAAGGAATCTCCTTGGGGCAAACCGCTGAGCATTCACCAATGTTCGTGCACCCGCCGAAGCCTTCTTCGTCCATCTGGTTCAGCATGTTTACCACGCGGCTCAGGTTCTCCGGATGTCCCTGCGGAAGCAGACCCAGGTGAGTAACCTTTGCTGCTGTAAACAGCATGGCCGACGCATTGGGGCACGCAGCCACACAGGAGCCGCAACCAATGCAGGCAGCCGCTTCAAACGCGCGATCCGCCTCAGGCTTCGGAATCAGAGTCACATTCGCATCCGGTGCGGCACCTGTATTCACAGAAACATAGCCACCGGCTTGAATGATTCGGTCAAATGCACGGCGATTGACAACCAGGTCCTGAATGATTGGGAAAGCCGTTGCACGCCACGGTTCAATGGTGATCGTGTCACCATCGTTGAACGAGCGCATATGCAACTGACAGGTTGTGGTCTGTTCAGGGCCGTTGGCAATGCCGTTGATGACGATCCCACACTGACCACAGATGCCTTCACGGCAGTCTGAGTCAAACGCGACTGGATCCTCGCCGCGAGCAAAAAGCTCTTCGTTCAGAATGTCGAGCATTTCGAGGAAAGAGGAATCTTCAGAAACCCCCCGCACTTCATACTCAACCATCGCACCATCGACATCGGGAGTCTCCTGGCGCCAAATTCGTAGTTTCAGGTTCACTTGTAGCTCCGCTGCTTCAACTCGATGTTCTCGTACGTGAGGTTCTCTTTATGCAAGATTGGGGGCGTGTCCTCACCCGTCCACTCCCATGCTGAAACGAAGAGGAAGTTCTCGTCGTCACGCTTCGCTTCGCCCTCTTCCGTCTGCGATTCCTCGCGGAAGTGTCCACCTGCGGACTCCTCACGGTTCAGAGCATCAATGCACATCAGCTCACCGAGGCCGAGGAAGTCAGCAACACGCCCAGCCTTCTCAAGCGACTGGTTCATCTCGCCGACCGTCTTGCCCGGAACCCGAAGGTTTGTCCAGAACTCCTTGCGAAGCTCCCGGATCATGTCGATGGCCTCAAGCAACCCCTCACGGGTGCGGGACATGCCGCAACGTTCCCACATGATGTGGCCAAGTTCCTTGTGGAACGAGTCCGCGGAACGATTGCCCTGAATGCTCATCATCCGGTCGATCTGTGCCTGGGCCGCAGCCTTGGCTTCAACCACTGCTGGAGTGGAGTCATCAACCACGGGGAACGACGCAGCGCCGGACAGGTAGTCACACATGACTGCTGGAAGGGCAAAGTAGCCATCCACCAGACCCTGAAGCAGTGCGGACGCGCCGAGTCGGTTCGCACCGTGATCAGAGAAGTTCGCCTCACCGGCAACGTAGAGGCCCGGAACATTCGATTCGAGGTCGTAGTCAACCCACAGGCCACCCATTGTGAAGTGAACTGCGGGGTAGATACGCATGGGAACCGAGTATGGATCCTCTGCGGTAATCCTCTCGTACATGTCGAAGAGGTTGCCGTACTTTGCAGAAACGGCGTCCTTACCCAAGCGGTCAATCGCGTCCTGGAAATCAAGGTAAACACCACGGCGTTCACCGTTCACCTTAGGCCCAACACCCAGACCCGCATCGCACATGTTCTTGGCTTGCCTTGAAGCGATATCACGTGGCACAAGGTTGCCGAACGCAGGGTAGATACGCTCTAGGTAGTAGTCACGATCCTCTTCAGGGATGTCTCTTGGGTCCTTATCGCAGTCGGCTGCATTCTTAGGAACCCAGATCCGCCCATCATTACGCAGCGACTCTGACATGAGAGTTAGCTTCGACTGCTGATCACCGTGCTGCGGGATGCAGGTCGGGTGAATCTGTGTGAAGCAGGGGTTACCGAAGTAAGCACCCTTCCTGTATGCACGCCAAATTGCAGTGGCGTTACAGCCCATCGCATTTGTAGAAAGGAAGAAGACGTTACCGTAGCCGCCGGTAGCCAGGACCACAGCATCTGCCGTGTACGTCTCAAGTTCACCATTGACCATGTTGCGGCAGACGATGCCACGAGCACGACCCTCAGAGATGATCAGTTCAACCATCTCATGGCGTGAGTGCTCACGTACGGTGCCCGCTGCGACTTGCCTCTCCAGTGCCTGGTAAGCACCGATCAGAAGCTGCTGGCCTGTTTGACCACGTGCGTAGAACGTACGGGAAACCTGAACGCCACCGAATGAACGGGTATCAAGGTATCCGCCATACTCGCGGGCAAACGGGACGCCCTGCGCAACTGCCTGGTCGATGACGTTGACCGAGCATTCGGCGAGACGGTAGACGTTAGATTCGCGCGACCGGTAGTCGCCACCTTTCACCGTGTCATAGAACAGGCGGTAGACGCTGTCGTCATCATTGCGGTAGTCCTTAGCGGCATTGATGCCACCCTGAGCTGCAATGGAGTGCGCGCGTCGCGCGGAATCCTGATAGAAGAAGGCGTCAACCTGGTAGCCCTGCTCGCCAAGCGAGGCGGCCGCGGAAGCGCCGGCAAGCCCGGTTCCAACCACGATGATGCTGCGCTTGCGCCGGTTGGCAGGGTTGACCAGTTTGACTTCAGCCTTGCGTGTCTGCCAGACCTTATCAAGCGGCACATTCTTCGGTGCCTTAGTGTCCTCAATATCGTCGCCAAGACGGTAGAGGCCATCAACTAGTTTGTCGTTAGTCATTTTCTCTATATCCTCTGTGCGCCTAGTGGATGACGCCGGTGGCGATGAACAACGGGGGCAGCATGAACATCACGAAGATGACGCCAGCAACTATGCCGGACAGCCACAACATGAAGGTTCGCGTGTTCTTTCGGACCCACCCCATGGTCTGGAAAGCAGACCAGAAACCGTGCCCAACGTGAGCCGTGACCAGCGAGACGAAGATCAGGTAAACCACAAAGATCCACGGCTGCTGGAATGAAGCAATCACCATCTCGTATGGTGATGCATCCGCAGCAAAGCCCGTGCGAATTGTCAGCGTCGTGAACTGCAGGAGGTGGAACACGATCAGGAAGATCAGTAGCACACCGGTGATACGCATGGTGCGTGCCGCATAAGCGTCAACAGCACTCTTCTTCACCGCGTACTGGTGCTTGCGGGCTTTCTTTGACTTGTACCAGGTGTAGAACGCACTGAAGATGTGGATGCCGATCGCAGCGACCATGAGCGCGCGGAAGACCCAGATGAACGTGCCCTTGGGGAAAATCGGGTAGAACGCCTCTCCCTTTAACCAGTGTGCGTAGTGATCGTAAGCCTCAGCTCCAATAAACAGCTTGAGGTTTCCATAGGCATGGAACAGAAGGAACAGAACGAGGAACAGTCCGGAGAGCGCCATCAACTGTTTGATAAATACAGTGGTGGTCCAAGCTCGCCGCCTCTTGATTGCGACAGTATTTGTGGCCATGGGAATTACCCTAATAAGCGAATCTCACTCGCACCCGGGACCTTCAACCATATGCGGCAGGCGGGAGGCGTTAAGCATGACACATCCTTGGAGTTCCGCGGGAAAACGCCATCATCAAGATGACAACGACACTCGAAATCTCGCCACGATAGCACCTCAGAATTCCACTTTGAGAAGGTGATTACGTAACACCGGCTTACGGAAATACCTGAAAGATGACCTAGAGCTCAATCCTCATCGCAACCGCATCTTCTACGGGGTCGCGGTAGTAGTTCGCGATCACGCCAACCGGGGCAAAACCCAGCTCTTGATATAACGCCCGCGCGGGGTCATTCGAAACGCGAACTTCAAGAAACAGCTCACCAATCCCCGCCGCCCGCGCCTGCTCTAAGAGGAGCTCAACAATCTGCCTCCCCAAGCCAAGACGGCGGTAGTCAGCACTGACCGCAAGCGTCATCAGATCACCCTCATGGGCTCCCTTTATTCCACCGTACCCGATGAGGCTCTCCCCCATGAATGCCCCGATATAGTGTCCCCATCGGCTGGTCAGTTCTTCCCTAATGAGGCGCTCCGACCAGGCCTCGGCGGGAAACACTGCCTTCTCAATCTCATGCACCTTTGCCACGTCGGTCGCGGTTAGTCTGCGGAACTCGACCTCCACTTAGGCTGTTCCACCCTGAATATCGGGACGGCGCAGATAGAGAGGCTCTAAGGGAAAGGACGCCTGGGGATTCTGTGTCGTCCGTTCCTGAACGACCGTGGCTAGCACCGCGGGATCAAGCGTCAGGTCAACGGCACTCGAGGACTCAAGGTCATCCAAGAGGTGGGGCGGGCGCACACCTGAGAAGAACACTCGGGCACCACTTGCATCAGCCAGCTTCAATGCATCCGCCAATTTGCCAACCTGCGGGCCTACCCCAGGGGTTCCGCCCTCCTTCGTATACAGCGCAAAGTAGACCTCACGCCTCTTAGCATCGGTCAGGACGAGGACGTCCCCGCCGGGGTGCTCCCTCGCAGCCTGCGATCCGAGGACGTCCAGGCTGGGCACTCCCAAGACACGCACCCCCAGGCCTCGACCCAGGGCGGAGGCGAACGCAATCCCTGCGCGCAACGCCGTAAATGGCCCCGGCCCCACGCCAACGACAATCTGCTCAATGTTGGCCGAGCCCGCACCTGCGGTAACGCCTGCGCTGAGGAGGACGTTTTCGAGTAACATCCCCAAACCCTCCGCCTGGTGGCGGGAGTCCGGGTCGGTTGCTTGGCCAAGAGTGACCCCGTCTTCTACGAGGGCGATCGTGGCGACAACTGAAGTGTCAATACAAAGTGAACGCACTGCATTCCTTTCTTACCCAAGGGGGCGTGTTTGCATCCATTCTGCAAGGCGTCTCTCAGGTTCTTCTCCGAGGGCGACCAGGCTGATTTTTCGCGCGTCCTCGTCCTCGCCATCGAACTGAAGGGTCAACTCAAAGCGGTCTGCGCTGAGGCGGTCGGCTTTCCCCTGTCCCCATTCCACAACCGTGACGGAATCTTCCAAAGAAGCCTCCAGGTCGACGGTTTCCATGTCAAGGTCGTCTTCGACACGGTAGGCATCAACATGGATCAGGTCGGGGCCGGCCTCTTGCGAGCGATGGACACGCGAGACTATATACGTTGGTGATGTCACCCGCCCTCGGACTCCCAATGCGGCGCCAAGTCCTTGAACCAGCGTTGTTTTGCCCGCCCCTAAATCGCCCACCAGGATCACCATGTCACCTGCTTTGAGAAGATGGGCAAGGCTGGCCCCTACAGCGCGGGTCTCATCCGCTGTCTCAGTGCGCACATCAAACCGCATCAGGCACCTCCCCCATCGTTTTTGGCTAGGAACTCGTAGTCGATCTTTTCGGGAGGGTCCAGATAGACGCGGACAATGTGCTCGGGAAGTCTGGAGAGTACCTCGTAGTGGATCGTCTCGCTGGCCCGCGCCCAGTCGTCCACGGACGTCTCCCCTTTTGCGGGATCTCCGAAGAGGACAACCGCGTCACCTACCTGCGCGGGAGTCTCCGGGTCCGTTCCAAGGTCAATCATGATTTGGTCCATACATACTCGTCCGATGATGGGCGCGTTGACTACCCCCGCCGCGGTGTGGACCTGGACCGAGACCCTGTTTGAAATGCTGCGCGGAATCCCGTCGGCATACCCCACTGGAAGCAATCCGATCCACGTCGGCTCGTCGGCTTCCCAAGTTCCTCCGTACGACACGCGGGTGCCCGGCTCAATAAGCTTGATCTGGGTGACAGTGGTTGTGAAACGGCCTGCCGGGACAAGGCCCAGTTGGGACGAGGTCGAGGCCGCCGGGTTCGGCGAGAACCCGTAAATGCCAATCCCGGGGCGGACCATGTCGAAGTGAGCATCCTGGTGCCACAGGGTCCCCGCTGTTGCCCCAAGGTGGCAGACATCCGGGGTCAGACCGGCCGCCAGAACCGACTCCCTGTAGTCGCGGAAGCGGGCAATTTGGGAATCTGTTACCGCCTTGCCCGGTCCGTACGGATCGTCGGCTTCGGGAAGGTGCGCAAGGAGGCCCACAACTTGCACTTCACCTGCGTCTTGGGCCTGCTTGGCGCGGGCAGCCAGTTCGGGTAGCTCCACCTCTGTTGCCCCACCTCTGGACATGCCCACGTCCACATTCAGGTGAATGCGTGCCGGGCGAAGTGGCTCGTTGTTTTCATCGGCTACTTCGCGTGCAGCAAGAATGGCTTGCTCAAGTTGGCCAACAGTGGACACAGAAACATCCAGGTGGGCTTTGTGGGCACTAACCCAGTCGTGGTTGGGAGCGCCAATCCAGGTCAGTATGTGTGTCTCTTGCGGGTCGAGGTGCGCTCCATCAAAGTCACGTCGCAGAGCCAGCGCCTCAGGGATTCTGGAGACGGCAAACCACCGCACGCCCTCGTCGTATGCGGCAAATGCCACCTCTGTTCGGCCAAACCCATAGCCGTTGGACTTCACCACGGCCAGTAGCGCGGACCCGTTGGCGTAGCCTTTCAGCTTTGCCACGTTGTGGCGGATGGCGCCAAGGTCCACGGTTATGCATGCCGGGTAATTGTCGGGTTCTAGGTTTTCCACTCTGCCCATTATTCCACCGCTTGCGCGGACTTCATCGTTGCCTGTACCACGCATCCACTCGGGAAGCCGTAGCTAGGCAACGTCAAGAGACTTCGCCACCCCGAGCAGCAGAGCACCGACGACGAGGACGACGACGCCCAGCGAAATGGCAACCATTTCCTTCCTTGTACGTTTCTCTCCCAGTATCCAGATTCCCCCGAAGGTAGCGATGATTACGCTCAGTTGCGACAGGGAGAATCCGACCGCCACACCCACTTTGACCTGGGAAAACTGCATGATGACAACGCCAAGGCCCCACATACCGCCAGGGATCATCGCCGCCAGCGTGTACTTGGACCATCTGGTATCAACCCGGCCCAACTGCTTGGTGAAGAATGGAAAGGAGACGATGAATCCGACCAGCAGGATCCCGAATGCCTGGTAGAAGAAGGATCGCAGCGGATCAACTTCCCAGTAGCGAATGATAATTGGAAACGCAATGTAGAACAGGGTGGACAGACCCGTATCGATGAGGCCGGACACCAGCTGTTTCGGCCTGGTATCCACGGGGGTTGGGGAGCCTTTGCCGGGTGCGGCAACCGCGACGGGGTCGTAGGGAACCGCCACGACGTCTCCGCCCTCGTCGAAGCCTCCCGTTGGCTTCTGCTGCCAGGATGTGAGCATCACCCCGAGGATGATCAGAGCTAGGCCAACCAGGCCAACCGGTAAGGCCGCTGACCCGAGCCACTCTCCGAAGAGGAGTATGCCGAGCAGTGAGATCCCCAGCAACTGCCCACCTGTAGTCAGTGGCATGACGCGCGAGACGCCAATCTTGTGGAATGCGGAAATCTGCAGGTACGAGGCCAGCCCGACCACGATACCCGCGCAGAAGGCGACAAGAATCGAGGTCGAGTCAGTATCCAATCCCAGGACCAGCGCCAACACAGTCGCACTGACGAAAGAGCCCAAAGCGACGCCAAGTGTGTGCTGCCGGGCATCTCCCCCAACTTTCAAGAGGATAATGCCCATTGATCCATAGAGGAAGGCGGGGACGAGGGCGAGGGCAAAATACACTTGGCTCCCTTTCAGAGGATCTGCTCAAAAGCGTTGGGGACCGCCCTGATGATATCCGTGGCAACAATCGGGTGGCCCTGGGATCCGGTGGGTTCCAGGTTGGTATCAAGAATGCCCGCCGCAGATGCGGCTGCAAACCCATGCAGGCCCACGGCACATGCGACAGGGCCCGCCAGGTCATCGATGCTGAGGGAAGAGCCTTCTTGCAGTGCAAGTGCCTGCACCTGGGCAACCGCCGCGCAGATCATCCCTGCCAGAACATCACCGGCGCCAGCCGTCGCACCCCACGCAGTCGGCGCCTGGAAGCAGAGAGATGTGCCAGCGGGGGTGGCCACACAGGTCGTTGCCCCCTTGACAACGACCACACATCGGGCGAGGTGTGCGAGCCGCACAGCCGCACCTTCGATGTCTTTCTCAACCTCAGCCCGTGACCATTCCTCTCCAAACAGGGTGAGGATTTCGGCTGCTTCCCCAACATGCGGGGTCGCCACAACCAAAGGGTTGTCGTTCGCCCATTCCCGCGCGCCGCGCAAGGCGCCAGCATCCACAATAAGCGGTCGCCCCTCGAGCGCGCACTCTCGCGCTAGGACCTCGACATAGGACGCCATTGAAGAATCCCAGCCACTACCGATGAGTGCTGCGTCAAAACGCCCGCCACCGAGCACCACCTCAGGAAATGCTGAAATAACCAGGTCTTCGCACCGAGCGGCCCCCGTGTAGCGGACCATGCCGGGCCCGACCGAGAGAGCGCCGCCAACTCCCAGTACCGCTGCTCCCGGATAAGTTTGAGAACCTGTGGCAAGCATCGGGACCCCGCGACTGTACTTGTGGTCACGCGGACCCGGAACTCTCAGGTGGGCCGCGATCAGTGTCTGATCAATCTCGTTCATTTGCTCTCCTCCCACCACAGTAGCCGCATGCGGAATAATCATGACGTGATCAATGTTGACATAACGACCACCAGCCCGAGCCCGTTCGAGCATTTCAGCCGCGAACAGTGGTCTGCGCTCGCTTCGCAGAGCCCACTCCCGCTGACCGCCAAGGATGTTGCAGCAATTGCAACCCTCGGCGACCCCATTGACCTTGAAGAGATCGACGCCATCTACCGACCTCTCTCAGCTCTGCTCCAGCTCCACGTTGATGGAACTTGGCGGACGAGGGCGGCGCGACGTTCATTCCTCCATCAGGGCTCGCAGTACCCCACACCCTTCGTGATCGGCGTGGCCGGTTCTGTAGCCGTCGGAAAATCAACTGTTGCAAGACTCTTGCGGCTCCTACTGTCGAGGTGGCCCCGGACACCGCGAGTAGACCTGATCACCACCGACGGGTTCCTCTACCCCAACGCGGAACTCGCGCGGCGGGGCCTGATGGACCGGAAAGGGTTCCCCGAGTCATATGACCGAGCTGCACTCCTTGACTTTGTGGCCCGAATCAAAGCCGGGCAACGATCGGTGTCCGCGCCGATCTACTCCCACGTCACGTACGACATTGTTGAGGGCGAGCAGGTCACAGTGCGGCGCCCCGACATCCTCATCGTCGAGGGGTTGAACGTGTTGCAGCCCGCGAGGACCGGCCCGGATATTCCCGGCGTGACAATTTCGGACTACTTCGACTTTCAGCTTTATGTTGACGCCGCCACAGAGGACATTGAGGAGTGGTACGTAGATAGGTTCCTCACCTTACGTACAGCAGCGTTCGCTGATCCTGCGTCATATTTCCGAAACTATGCTGACCTCCCGGACGATGAGGCAATCGCAACCGCGCGCCGTCTGTGGTCCGCAATCAACCTCCCCAACCTGCTGGACAACATTGAGCCGACCCGCCCTCGCGCAACAATGGTGCTGCGGAAGGCGGCCGACCATACCATCCAGGACATCTACCTCAGGAAGATGTAGATCCCTACTTCTGATCGAGTGCCAGGTGCTTCTTGACTGCGTGTCCCAGCAGTTCGGCAATCCCGTCAGCCTGGAGCTGGGTCGGAGCCTCAACCATGACGCGTACCAGGGGTTCCGTACCGGAAGGCCGCATGAGGACGCGTCCCGTATCACCAAGTAGACGTTCAACGTAACTGACCGTCTCAACAACTTCTGGGTGATCAAGGCCGTTGCGATCCACACCCGAGACGTTGACCAGAGTCTGCGGAAGACGCGGAATGTCGGCTACGAGCGTTGCCAGAGACTTCCCGGACAGCTTCACCATCCTTGCGATCAGCATCGAAGTAAGGACGCCGTCCCCGGTTGTTGCGTACTCAGAGGCAATGACGTGGCCCGACTGTTCACCACCAAGTGAGAATCCGCCGGCGCGCATTGCCTCGAGGACGTAGCGGTCTCCAACCGGGCTCTGCACAATACTGATCCCCTCGGCCTCCATTGCCTTCACCAGGCCCAAGTTCGACATGACAGTAACGACCAGGGTGTCCTCGTGCAGCTTCCCCTCACTGCGCATTGACCGGGCAAGCGCGCCCATGATCTTGTCACCATCGATGAGGCTTCCAGACCCATCAACTGCCAGGCACCTGTCTGCATCCCCGTCAAAGGCAACGCCAAAGTCCGCTCGGGAAGCAACGGTGGCAGCCTGCAGCTGCTCTGGATGCGTGGAACCACAGTTGTCGTTAATGTTGCGACCATCCGGTGAAGCGTTGATGACAACGACGTCCGCACCGCTACGGCGCAAGGCTTCCGGCCCAAACACCGAGGCCGCGCCATTCGCACAATCCACCGCAATACGTAGGCCGGAGAGGTCTGTACCGCAAGACTCAACGAGGTGGTCAACGTAGCTCTTCTCAGCCAGGTCGTCGTCATACCACACCTCACCCACGGCAGCACCCGTCGGACGTTGCCACGGTTTCTCCAAAAGAGCCTCGATCTCATCTTCAATCGAGTCTTCCAGTTTGAAACCGCCGCGGGCAAAGAACTTGATGCCGTTGTCCGGCATGGGGTTGTGTGAAGCAGAAATCATCACGCCGAGGTCGATTCCCTCTTCAGTTGCAGTCACGTGCGCCACCGCGGGTGTCGGAACAACGCCAACGCGAACCACATCCATACCGGCTGCGGCTAGGCCTGCAGCCAGAGCGTGATCAAGGAACTCCCCCGAGATTCGGGTGTCACGACCGATGATTGCACGTGGCCTGCGGGAACCGCGGGACTTCTTATCGGTACCACCAATTCGACGGGCTGCCGCCTCACCCAGTGCTAACGCAAGTTCTGCGGTGATATCTCGGTTAGCGAGGCCACGAACCCCGTCGGTACCGAATAGTCTGCCCATCATCTACCTCTAATCTCTGTTCCTTGCGCAACCCGCTCTTGCGAACACACATCCCTAAGTATAAGAACCTCCGCCACATCTGTGACGGAGGTTCTTATTGTATTTGCGTTGGTCGGCGTTTGATTTGCCGATTTAGCGCTTCGAGTACTGCGGTGCCTTACGGGCCTTCTTCAGGCCGGCCTTCTTGCGCTCAACTGCACGAGCGTCACGTGTAAGGAACCCTGCCTTCTTCAGAGCGGCGCGGTTCGCATCACGATCAATCTCATTCAGCGCGCGGGAAACACCCAGACGAAGAGCACCGGCCTGACCCGAGGGGCCACCACCATGGATACGTGCTACAACGTCAAAGCGACCTTCAAGATCAAGCAGCGCGAACGGGGAGTTCACCAACTGCTGGTGCAACTTGTTCGGGAAGTAGTTGTCCAGGGTGCGACCGTTGATGGTCCACTCTCCGGTGCCTGGAATCAGGCGAACGCGAGCAACTGCTTCCTTACGACGACCGAGGCCAGCGCCCGGTGCCGTGATCGAAGCGCCTGCCCCAGGGGCAGATTCTTCGGATTCTGATGTATACGAACTGGGAGCAACTTCCTCATCCAGTTCCAAAACTTCGGTGGTCTCAGCCACGGTTCTCCTAAAAGTGTGTGCCGTCAGCGCCCGAACTACTGGGCGACCTGCTTCAGCTCGTACGGGATGGGCATCTGGGCTGCGTGGGGGTGCTCTCCACCCGCATATACATGCAGCTTCTTGATCTGCTGGCGGCCCAGCGAGTTGTGGGGAATCATGCCCCACACGGCCTTCTCAATCACGCGCTCAGGGTTCTTGTCCATGAGTGTGCGGTAGGAAACCGTCTTGAGCCCACCCGGGAAACCGGAGTGGCTGTAGGCCTTCTTCTGATCCAGCTTCTTGCCGGTCAGAACAACCTTGTCAGCATTGATCACGATGACGTAATCGCCCATATCAGCGTTAGGGGCGAACGTCGGCTTGTGCTTGCCACGCAGCAGCGTGGCAACCTGGGCAGAGAGACGTCCGAGGACGGCATCGTTTGCATCGATGACGTACCACTTCTTGTCCGCATCTCCAGGTTTCGGTGAGTAGGTGCGCACCTGTCTAGCCTTCAATTCTCTTCGTTCGGAACAGGGGCTCTCACAGTCAGCGGGCAGCCGGAGTCCCTATTCACTTCAAAAGTCACTGTTGCGCAGCGCCGACATAAGGCCGAGTTTCACGGCGCGTCGGGCATATCAAACGAGTGGGAGGTGTTCAATACGCAGACCACACAACAGAGCTGAGTCTATCGACCCGGATTCCCTCCGGTCAAAGGACCCGCGGAATTGTGCTGGACTCCTCAGTCATCTGGGCTGAGCCCGTCAGACTCTCAGTGATCTGGGCTTGGTCCGTCCGCCCATCCCGAATGGTCAGCACTCTGTACAGTCTTCCAGCGTGCGCAGTGTCCTTGCCCGCCGCGACTGCTCTGACCACTCGCGTTCCGGGGGGTAGGCAACCCCCATCAGGGTCAATCCACGTGCCGGTGCGACTGGAACCCCGTGGCCTCGAGTGGGGTTGTCGACTAGGGCCCTCATCCAGTCTTCGTCGCGCGCACCCCTTCCAACCTCGACCAGCGCACCCACCAAGGATCGCACCATTGAGTGACAGAAGGCATCGGCAGAAACGTCAATGGTTAGTTCTCCGTCCTCGCCCTCGGCCACTTCGAGGTGACGCAGGGTGCGGATTGTGGTCGCACCTTCGCGGGGCCTACAGAATGAAAGAAAGTCGTGCTCACCTAAGAGGACGCTGGCTGCGTTGTTCATGGCTGTGACGTCAAGATCGTTGTAGGGAACCCACCAGCGAGCGTTCCTTGTCAGAGGGTCGCGGCTCTGCGGGGAAGCGCTGAGAAGATAACGATACTGACGACCCGTCGCCGAGAATCGTGCGTCAAAGGTGTCGGGCACAACGGCAACCGTGGTGACCACGATGTCGGCCTCCCCCTTTATCAAGGTCCCGCGCGCCACGGAACCACCTGAAATGAGAGGGCGCCAGAGAGCCGAGTAAGAGGAAGCAAGAATCCCGTTGATGCGGTCTCGAAGTTTCTGCGGATCGCCCTCGAACTGATCCACATCGCAGTGAGCCACCTGGTGTTTGGCATGAACACCAGAATCGGTACGGCCCGCTACGGTCAGTGAAATGGGCCGGCGCAAAATCGTCGTCAGTGCGCGTTCCAGTTCGCCCTGAACGGTTCTCAAGCCGTCCTGCTTAGCCCAACCATGCAGGTTTGAGCCGTCGTAGCAAAGATCGAACCGCAACCTTTGCTGCGGAACGGATCCTACTTCGCCGAGCTCTTGCCGCGGAATGAACCCTGCCTCGTCAGGCTCTTGCCGCGGAACGGATCCCGCTTCGCTGGGTCCTCTCACTGGTGTGCTCCAGTCAGATCCCAGGCCCGCACTCCCCCGAAGATTCCAGCCTCGTTGCGCACAAACACGATGTTCCCGGGCAGGGGATTTCGGGGTGACATGATGATTCTTGAGGCGTTGCCACCACCAATGTAGAGCCGGTCCCACATGTAGACGGGAACGAACCCTTCAATGACACGGCGCACCCTGCGTGACCAGTGCGCATCCCCAAGACGGAGGCGTTCATGCTCGCCAAGGTAGTCGTCGAATGTCAGCCCCCAACGTACAAGGCCTTGGGACAATTCCGCGTGGGGAGAAAGTGCTCCGGAATCAAAGATTGCGTTGCCCAAACCCGTCCCCAGGGTGATGATCATTTCGAGGCCGGTCCCAGTGATCACGCCGGTGCCCGCAACCTCCGCATCGTTGAGAACGATGGTGGGGAGGTCAAATGCCCCCTCGATGGCCGCCTTCATATCGAAGTTGCGCCAGGCATCCTTCAGTTCTGGCACCACCTTGGAACGGGGCCCATCCTTGGTTATGTAGTGGGGCGTTGCGATGACACGCCCGTGGCGGATCATGCCCGGCATTCCAACGGTAACGCGGTCGGCACGGGGTAGTTCAGCGGCGATCGAAGATATCGTCTCGACAAGTACCTTCGGGGGCATGGGGTAGGGGGCGCGTTTCCGCACGGGATTCGCAATGACAGTGGCGAACTCGTCGGCAACCGAACCTTTGATGCCACCACCACCGCAATCGATGCACAGGGTGAGGGGACCAGAACTAGACATGATACAAACTTACCCGCAAGTCACCGTGGCCACATTGCAGCCGGCGACACGGTGCCCCCATACCGCGGCTCCACCGCCGCTGCGCTGGCCCTCGCTCCGGCGCTGCTGGGCTGGCCCTCGCTCCGTCGCTGCTGCGCTGGCCCTCGTCCTCCTGCGCCACCCGCGTCCTCGTCCCCCTGCGCGACTCCGCGGTCCCCTCCTGGCCCCTCGGCCCCCCGCACCACCCCCTCCGCCGCCGCACCCCGCCGCCGCACCCCGCCGCCGCACCTCCGACCCCTCGGCCCCCCGCACCACCCCCTCCGCCGTCGCACCCCGCCGCCGCACCCCGCCGCCGCACCTCCGACCCCTCGGCCGGGCGCATCCGCCACTAACTACACTCTTGTGGCTCAAAAAACCCCGAAATCCCCGCAGATTCCTGCCACTTCAGTGCAGTTAGCGGAAATGCCTGCCGCCCCAGCCCACTCCCCCCTCGTCCCCCCGTGCTCCCGGTCCCCCGCAGGTCGGAAAAGCGACTCAGACTGCAACCAGATGCGACCTCCGCGGGACCGAGGCGCCTAGATGGGGCCGAACTCAAGTGATCGCGGGTTGCCAGGCTGTTTCGAGTCGGTGGGTTGTTGTTTGCTCGTTGTTGAGGTTGGTTCCGACGCTGCCCGGTGTCATAAGGGAGCGGGTTGCGCCTTACGGAGCGGGTTTGGTCCGCATAACCGTGTGATTTTAGGGAAAATGCGGCTAAACTCGCTCCGTAAGGCGCAACCGGCCCCGTATGGCGTAACAGTCATAGCTCCGCATCTCCCACCCCAAAACCACAGGCAGTCTCACGCACACGGGGCTTTGACGAGTTGAGAGGTGGACGCCGCCAAATGTATACGTGGGGATGAGACGTGCCTCTCGGGTACGTACCCCAGACGATCATTTCGCCCCCACGTATACATTTCACGGAAGGCTGGGCGTCGAGGAAGGCTGGGCGTCGAGGAAGGCTGGGCGTCGCGGGCGTCGGGGAGGTTGGGGTTGGGCTGAGGCCGACGCGCTGCGCGGCGGCGCAGACACAAAGAAGCCACCCCGGCGATCCATAGCGGATACGGGGTGGCTTCCTAGTGAAACGACCTACTTGGTGTCGTCCTCGTCGGAGGTCTCGTCAGCAACCTCTTCGGCCTCAACGGCCTCTTCGGCTTCTTCGAGAACTTCCTCAACCTCTTCGACCACAGGTTCGGCAACGGCAGCAGCCGCAACCTTTTCTGCAGTCTTGACGGTTGCCTTCTTGACGACAGGTTCAAGGACAATCTCAATCACGCACATCGGGGCGTTGTCACCCTTGCGGTTACCGATACGGGTAATCCGGGTGTAGCCGCCATTGCGCTCTGGATCGAGTTCCGGTGCGATGACATCGAACAGCTCGTAAACGGCATCGCGATCAGTGATCTTGCGCGATACGACGCGGCGATCGTGGATGGTGCCGCTCTTCGCCTTCGTGACAAGCTTTTCGAAGTATGGCTGGAGGGTTTTGGCCTTGGCTTCAGTTGTCTTCAACGAGCGGTTGAAGATTAGCTGAGACGAAAGGTTCGCAAGAATCTTCCGCTGATGTGACGCGCTAGCGCCGAGCCGGGGGCCCTTCTTCGGAGTGGGCATGAATGCTCCTGGATAACTTAGGTTGGATCAGAAAAGTTGGTTGGGCTATAAGCCCAGGTCATCGCTGAAGATTGACTCTCCGGATTCGCCACCCTCACCGGGCAGAGGTGAATCCTTCAAAGCCATTCCCAGAGTCGCAAGGGACTCCTTGATCTCTTCAATCGACTTGGTGCCGAAGTTGCGGATGTCAAGCAGGTCGGCCTCGCTGTGTGCCACCAACTCACCAACGGTGAGGATGCCACGACGACGCAGCGCGTTGTACGAGCGTGACTGCAGGTTCAAGCTTTCGATCGGCAGTGCTAGGTCCGCAGCAAGAGTCTCGTCAGTGGCAGCAACGCCGATTTCGATTCCCTCTGCTTCTACGTTCAAGTCACGTGCCAAACCGAAGAGCTCAACCAGTGTCTTCCCTGCAGATGCAACAGCATCGCGAGGAGCAATGGACGGCTTTGTCTCCACGTCGAGGACGAGGCGGTCAAAGTCGGTACGTTGCTCAACACGTGTTGCTTCCACGCGGTAGGTCACCTTCAGCACCGGAGAGTAGATCGAGTCCACCGGGATCTCGTCGTACGTAGCGTCGAAGTGCTTGTTCTGAGCAGCCGGAACGTAGCCACGGCCACGCTCCACAGTCAGCTCAGCCTCCAACTTCCCATTCTCGTTGAGCGTCGCAATAACGAGATCCGGGTTGTGGATCTCCACGCCAGCGGGAGGTGTGATGTCAGACGCTAGGACGACACCGGGGCCTGACTTACGCAGGTACATCACGACAGGCTCGTCGTTGTCCGAAGCCAACACCAGAGCCTTGATGCTCAGAATGATCTCAGCAACATCTTCCTTTACGCCCTCGATCGTCTCGAATTCGTGCGGAACACCTTCGATACGAAGCGATGTGACTGCAGCGCCCGGAATAGAGGACAGCAGAGTACGGCGCAAAGAGTTACCAAGCGTGTAGCCAAAACCAGGCTCCAGAGGCTCAAGGGTGAAGCGTGAACGGTTATCAGAAATGACTTCTTCAGTCAGGATTGGTCGCTGTGCAATGAGCACGTTGATTCCTTTCTTCCCGGTGCCCGCTATATGACACCGAGGGCGGATCCGCCCCACCGGGCGGGAAATAACCTGTGAAATATGCGCTTGGGCGAGCTCTTACCCGCCCAAGCAGAAGTCAATTAGCCGCGTCGACGCTTAGGAGGACGGCAACCATTGAAAGCCTGTGGTGTGACATCCTGAATGGTGCCAACCTCAAGACCAGCGGCCTGCAGCGAACGGATAGCTGTCTCGCGTCCAGAGCCGGGGCCCTTTACGAAGACATCAACCTTCTTCATGCCCTGTTCCTGCGCACGTCGAGCGGCAGCCTCTGCAGCCAGCTGCGCCGCAAATGGTGTCGACTTACGCGACCCCTTGAAGCCGACCTGACCCGAAGAGCACTGAGCAATGACAGCGCCTGTGGTATCGGTGATCGAAATGATCGTGTTGTTAAAAGTCGAACGGATATGAGCTTGGCCGTTCGTTACATTGCGCCGTTCTTTCCGTCGCGGCTTACGCGAGGTTGTGGCGCGGGTCTTCTGTGCCATATTCCCTACCTACCCGTCTACTTCTTCTTACCGGCGACCGTACGCTTCGGACCCTTACGGGTGCGGGCGTTAGTCTTTGTGCGCTGGCCGCGAACCGGAAGGCCACGACGGTGACGCATGCCCTGGTAGCTGCCGATTTCGATCTTGCGACGGATATCCGCCTGGACCTCACGTCGTAGATCGCCCTCCACCTCAAAGTGGGTTTCGATGTACTGACGTAGGGCAACCATGTCTTCTTCTGTGGCGTCCTTTACGCGCAGGTCGGGGCTAATGCCCGTGGCCTGCAGCGTCTCTATAGAACGGGTGCGTCCAATGCCATAAATGTAGGTAAGCGCAACCTCAAGCCGCTTGTCGCGGGGGAGGTCGACGCCGGCGATACGTGCCATGTTCCTCTATGCTCCATTGTTTTCGAAGGTCTTGCCTTCCCTACTGACGCTGTCCTTTCAGACTGCCGCCAGCCTCGGCCTCCGAACCGAGGGTCCAGGACATCCGTCCTGTTCGGGAGAGCTTTTCCGATACCACCCGAATCTCTTCGGGCTCCTATCTGACTGGTGTCAGCCCTGGCGCTGCTTGTGGCGGGGGTTCTCGCAAATCACCATGACGGTGCCGTGGCGACGAATCACCTTGCACTTGTCACAGATCCGCTTGACGCTTGGTTTTACTTTCATTGCTGTTCCTTTGTTGCAAGTCGCAACTGTCGAGGCCGTCTACGAGGATCCCTTGCGTTCCCCACGAAGATTAACCAACCGAACCTTACTTGTAGCGGTAGACAATCCGTCCACGTGACAAGTCATACGGGCTTAGTTCAACAACCACGCGGTCGTCAGGCAGAATTCGGATGTAGTGCTGCCGCATCTTGCCTGAGATGTGTGCGAGCACGATGTGTCCGTTTTCAAGTTCGACACGAAACATCGCATTTGGGAGCGCCTCAACGACACTGCCCTCGACTTCGATTACGCCGTCCTTTTTTGCCATATATTCCGCTGGTCCTTACGCTTAGCCAGTGGCACCCGAAATGAGTATGCCCGACTGTTTAGCCTAGTGCAGACTTAGTTGTTGACAAAGGGCCAGCAGCAGGTAGTTATGGAACTCACGAAAACTTCTGCTAGATGAAGCTGCGAATCGGCGTAATCCCAAATGGGGCTAGGCCTGCGGCTCCAGCATCGGAAGCAGTCAGCACGGAAATTCCATGTTTACCGATCGCCACGGTGTGTTCCCAGTGAGCGGCATCAGTACCCTCGACTGTGACAACAGTCCACTCGTCATCGAGGACGGCCGAGGTCGAGTCCCCTGCAATGACCATCGGCTCAATACAAATCGCCATCCCGGCGACCAGCTTGCCGCTCCTACCCCGGGTCCGATAGTTGTAGACCGTCGGGTCTTCATGCAGGTGGGTGCCGATTCCATGACCCGTGTAGCCTTCGATAATCTCGGGGGACCACCCTTGATCGGCCTGGATTGCTGCGCCCTCGGCTTCCACGAAGTCCTCGATAGCCGCGGCAACGTCATTGGTCCGCTTTGCTTTGGCTGCTGCTGCAATACCAGCCCACATAGATCCGCGGGTTACGGAAGAGAGTGTGCGGCGCCGCGACAAAGTCACCGGGCTCACTCCGCCAACTTCCCCCTCGGGACGAATCCCCTGCACGAACTGAGCATCCGGAATGTGAGTGTCTCCAACGACCACCGTCACTGCAGCGTCACCATGCCACTTCTTGCCAGCGCGAACCACGTAAGCACCGCAGTCGTACGACACAATATCGCCAAGCTGGATCGCGCGTTTGCCCGGAATGCCGTGCACGACCTCGTCATTAACTGAGATGCACACCGTCGCAGGAAACCCCTGATAATGAAGAAAGTTAGGCTTTGCGCCCGCATCGGCAACAACATTGGCGACAACCTGGTCGAGTTGAGCGGTCGTAACCCCGGGTTTCGTCGCATCAATGAGTGCCTGATGGATTGCCGCTACGACCAGACCTGCTTCACGCATGTACTCAAGTTCAGTTGGCGACTTGATGGTTGGACGTTCCACTACTTGCAGAGACCTTTGTCTTTCAGCACGGCCATGATGGCGTCATGAACGCCTTCACGATCTTGGTTCGCATCGATGACTTCGAGGAGATCCTGATCCGCGTAGTAGGTAGCGATCG
The DNA here is from genome assembly GCF_014525425.1 of Schaalia sp. JY-X159. Taxonomy (NCBI): domain Bacteria; kingdom Bacillati; phylum Actinomycetota; class Actinomycetes; order Actinomycetales; family Actinomycetaceae; genus Schaalia; species Schaalia sp. JY-X159. Next base: position 19,326 of record NZ_JACEXI010000005.1, read on the forward strand.
GCTCTGTTAGCTCGTGGTAGTCCTTAAGCCTCTGAATAAAGACGTCTACCTTGTCGTCACTGCGGTGTTCCTGTCCAGCCCGGTTCTGCAGGCGTTCCACTACAACGCCCTCGGGGGCCTCGAGCTCGAGGACGATGTCGAGTTTAACCCCCCGACTTGCCAGCAAGTCACGCAGAGCGTGTGCCTGATCTAAGTTGCGGGGGAACCCATCGAGAATAAATCCGCCCTCGACATCCGGAGCTGAAAGCCGGGCGTCCACCATGGGTACCGTTATCGAATCAGGGACAAACTTGCCTTTGGAGATGTAGGAGTCGGCGAGTCGACCTAACTCAGTGCCGTCCTCGATGTTGCTTCTGAAGATCTGCCCCGTCGAAATTGTCGGAACGCCCAGGCACTCCGCAAGCCAGACAGCCTGTGTGCCCTTCCCAACGGCGGGCGGACCGAGCAGGATCATCGCGGTCATTTCAAGAATCCCTCATAGTGGTGCTGTTGTAGTTGAGAGTTTACTTCCTTGACGGTCTGCAGGCCGACACCAACCATGATCAATAGGGTGGTTCCGCCAAATGGCATCTGGTTCGGACCGAGGTTCAGCGGGATCATGATTATCGAAGGCAGAATCGCAACAATCACCAGGTAGATCGATCCGACAGTGGTGATGCGGTTGATGACGTAACGCAGGTAGTCCGCGGTAGGTTTGCCTGCCCTGTACCCAGGAATGAACCCACCGTAGCGCTTCATGTTGTCAGAGACTTCATCAGGGTTGAAGGTGATGGAAGTGTAGAAGAAGGCAAACGCCAGGATCAGCGCAGCGTTGGTCAACATGTACCAACCGCTCTGATGGGAGAAGTTTCGTCCAATCCACTGCACCCAGCCAGATGCGGGATCTCCAAACTGTGCAATCAACGGCGGTAGACCCAGGATGGAAGTGGAGAAGATAACGGGGATAACACCCGCCATGTTGATCTTCAGTGGGATGTAGGTAGTGGTCCCACCGTAGGTGCGCCGACCGACCATTCGCTTGGCGTACTGAACGGGGATTCGCCTCTGCGCTTGTTCAACGTAAACGACCGCAACCGTTACTGCCAAGATGATCACCAGAATGGCCAAGACCGTCAGCCAGCCTTTGGTCATTCCGATGTCCCACAGCTGCATGGGCATAGTTGCGACGATCGAAGTGAAGATCAGCAGGGACATTCCGTTGCCGACTCCGCGCTCCGTAATGAGTTCGCCGAACCACATGATGACGGACGTCCCCGCGGTCATAACCACAACCATGAATAGGTAGGTCGCGAATGTTGCATTCGGGATGACCTCATTGGGGCAGTTGGGGAACATCTGCCCGGACGCTGCCATTGTGATCATCGTTGTCGACTGCAAGATCGCCAGGAAGATTGTCAGATAGCGGGTGTACTGAGTCAGCTTTGACTGTCCCGACTGTCCCTCAAGATGTAGATCCTGCAACCTTGGCACTGCGACCCTGAGAACCTGGATGATGATCGACGCCGTAATGTACGGCATGATGCCGAGGGCGAAGATGGACAGCTGCATCAAAGCGCCGCCCGAGAACAGGTTGAACATGTCGAGCACAGAAGTTGATTCCTGCTGGGCGAGACACGCATTTACGTTCGAAGCCGACACTCCCGGTGTGGGAATAAAGGTTCCAAGGCGGTACAGAGCCATGATTAGCAACGAAAAGAGAATCTTTCGTCGCAGATCAGGCGTACGGAATGCCTGTGCGAAAGCCTTGAACACACTTCCTCCAAACCCCGGGGGGCATTAGCCATCTGGACAAGCTTTGAGACTAGCCCAGACTACTTCCTAAGTCGGGTTGCGGTGCCCACATTCGATGAGCAAGCACAAATTTGATGTAAGAAAAAGGGAGGGCACCGAGTTTCGGTACCCTCCACTCTTACTAGCGAGCGGAGATTGAGCCGCCCGCCTCCTTGATTTTCGCCTCTGCCGAAGCCGACCACTTGTCGACCTCAACTTCCAGTGCCACTGCGATTTCGCCGCCACCGAGAACCTTGACCGGCTCTCCCTTACGTACAAGACGCTTGGCGACAAGATCCTCAACCGTGACTGAACCACCCTCAGGGTAAGCACCAGCCAGAGTGTCCAGATTTACAACCTGGTACTCGACACGGAAGGGGTTTGTGAACCCACGCAGTTTCGGAAGACGCATGTGGATGGGCATCTGGCCACCCTCGAATCCGAGGGGAACCTGATAGCGTGCCTTGGTTCCCTTGGTGCCGCGACCCGCGGTCTTACCCTTGGAACCTTCACCACGACCCACACGGGTGCGATCCTTCTTGGCACCGGGTGCGGGAGCCAAGTGATGTAGCCTCAACACCTCGCCCTCGGCGGGCAGATTGGCGTTCTTCTTGTTAGTAGCCATACCTACTTCGCCTCCTCTACTTCTACCAGGTGCTTGATTGTTTGAATTTGGCCTCGAACAACCGCGGTGTCCTCACGGACAGTCTTTTGACCAATCTTCTTCAGACCCAGGGACTTCGCGGACTCGCGAATGTTCTCTTTCTGGCCGGAAAGTGACTTCTTCAGAGTGATTTCGACCTTCGCCATCAGTTGCTCACCCCCGCTGCTGCCTTGTCTGCTTCAGCGGCTTCCGCCGCTGCCTTCTTGTCAGCAACACCTTCTGCACGTGCACGAAGCATTGCTGCCGGTGCTACACGCTCCAGTGGGAGGCCACGACGAGCAGCCACTGCCTCAGGCTCATCAAGCTGCTTGAGCGCTGCAACTGTTGCACGCACGATGTTGATTGCGTTTGAAGATCCAAGTGACTTCGTCAGCACATCGTGAATGCCAGCGCATTCCAGTACGGCGCGCACAGGACCACCGGCGATTACACCGGTACCCGGAGAGGCAGGACGCAACATTACTACGCCCGCTGCATCTTCACCTTGAACCTTGTGGGGAATCGACCTGCGAATCATGGGAACGCGGAAGAAGCTCTTCTTTGCTTCCTCAACACCCTTGGCAATAGCCGCTGGAACTTCCTTGGCCTTGCCGTAACCGATCCCGACCATACCTTCGCCATCGCCGACAACGACGAGGGCGGTGAAGGAAAAGCGTCGGCCACCCTTCACAACCTTCGACACACGGTTGATAGCGACAACACGCTCCAGATACTGATTGCGATCTTGTTCGCGACGGTTGTCGCGACGGTCACCACCGCGGCCACCACGACCACGGCCCTGGCCTTGACCCTGACCTGCCCCATCGCGGCTCTGGCGCGCGGAACTGTCCTGATCGTTACTACCTCGCTGCTGTGCAGCCATCAGATACTCTCTCTTCCTTTTCTCGCGCCTACAGCTTCAGGCCGCCCTCACGGGCGCCTTCCGCTACTGCCGCAACTCGGCCGTGGTAGACGTTGCCACCGCGGTCAAATACGACCTCTTCAATGCCGGCCTCTTTGGCACGCTGAGCGATGAGCTCACCGACCTTACGAGCCTTGTCCGTCTTCTTCGCATCGTCGCTGCGTAGTTCGGGCTCCATGGTGGACGCCCACACTACGGTGTTGCCCTCAGTGTCGTTGACAACCTGGGCGAACATGTGACGGTTCGAGCGGGTGACGACCAGCCGAGGACGACTGGCGGTGCCATTGACCTTCTGACGCACACGCTGGTGGCGGCGCTTACGAGCAATAACCTTGCCCTTACCTTTGACCGCGTAAGCCATCACTTACCCGCCTTTCCGACCTTGCGACGTACGACTTCGCCCTCGTAGCGAATACCCTTGCCCTTGTAAGGCTCTGGTTTGCGCAGCTTGCGTATGTTCGCCGCGACTTCGCCTACCTGCTGCTTGTCGATTCCGCTCACCACGACCTTGGTCTGTGAAGGGACCGCAAGTTCAATACCGGCTTCTGGTTCCACCGTGATCGAGTGCGAGTACCCAAGCGCAAACTCGACATTCGCGCCCTTCTGAGTTGCACGGTAACCGGTACCGACAATCTCAAGTGTCTTCGAGTACCCGTTGGTGACACCCTCCACCATGTTCGCGACGAGGGTCCGGTACAGGCCGTGCAATGCGCGCGCCTCACGGGTATCCACGGGGCGCTCAAGAACAACCTCGCCACCCTCAACCTTCGCGGTGATGGGGGCACGCAGTTCCTGAGTGAGAGTCCCCTTCGGGCCCACAACGGTGACGACGTTTCCGTCAATCTTTACTTCTACACCGGCGGGAATAACCACCGGCTGCTTACCGATACGTGACATTCGCTCTTCCCTTACCAGACGTAGGCGACAACTTCGCCGCCCACGGCTTTGTCGGCCGCCTGGCGATCTGTCAGCAATCCGGACGAGGTCGAAAGAATCGCCACGCCTAGACCACCGCGGACCTGCGGGAGGTTTGTGGACTTCGCGTATACACGCAGCCCCGGCTTGGAAATGCGCCGCAGGCCGGTGATGGCCCTTTCGCGCTTGTTTCCGTACTTCAGGCTGAGTACCAGAGTCTTGCCCACACGGGCATCCTCGACAGAAATCGCCTTGATGTAGCCCTCACTGAGGAGAATCTGCGCAATGGCATTCTTCAGTTTGGAGTACGGCATCGACACAGACTCATGGTGAGCCTGGTTCGCGTTGCGCAGACGCGTTAGCATATCTGCGATTGGATCAGTCATTGTCATTTTGGGGCGGACCCCTTCCTCGACGCGGTTTCCGCTATCGGGCGTAATGCCCGTAGACCTACGTCGTAAGTGTTACCAGCTGCTCTTCGTTACGCCCGGGAGGTCACCCTTAAGGGCGAGTTCACGCAGGCAGATGCGGCACAGGCCGAACTTACGGTAGACCGACTTGGGTCGACCGCAACGGTTGCACCGGGTGTAGGCACGCACAGCAAACTTGGGCTTGCGGCTAGCCTTGATTTTCAGCGATGTTTTTGCCATCGGTTACGCCTCCTTGAAAGGGAAACCGAGTTTACGCAAGAGCTCACGCCCCTGCTCATCGGTATCTGCAGACGTAACAATGGTGACGTCCATACCGCGAACACGGTCAATGTTGTCAACGTTGATTTCGTGGAACATGGACTGTTCTGTCAAACCAAAGGTGTAGTTGCCATGTCCGTCAAACTGCTTGGGAGACAAGCCGCGGAAGTCGCGAATACGGGGCAGCGAAACCGACAGCAGTCGATCCAGGAACTCCCACATGCGATCGCCACGTAGCGTTACGGACGCACCGATTGCCTGGCCCTCGCGAAGCTTGAACTGGGCAATGGACTTCTTGGCGCGGTTGATGCGCGGCTTCTGACCTGTGATCGCCTGGAGGTCGGCAATAGCACCATCGAGAGCCTTCGCATCCCGAGCGGCTTCACCCACACCCATGTTGACGACAACCTTTACCGGCTTGCCAACCTGCATGACGTTCTCAAGATTGAACTGTTCAATCAGTTCCGCCTTGACCTTGTCCTCGTACTTTTCCTTCAAACGCGGGCTCATGCGTCAAGCTCCTTACCCGGTGTGATGCCACGGCGGCTGCCACCACGGGCAACGCGAACACGGATGGTCTTCTTTTTGCCATCGCGCTCCACGACGTCCTCACGGAACCCGACGCGAACTGGCTTGCCAGTCGAAGGGTCGACGAGGGCGAGCTTTGCCAGGGAAATTGGTGCTTCGCTTGTCACGATGCCCCCCTGATCGCCGGACTGTCCGGGACGGACGTGGCGCGTCTTCAGGTTTACACCTTCGACCAGTGCTGTGCCATCCTCAGGGAAAACCTTGATGACACGACCCTGTTTGCCTTTGTCCCCCGCTGCCAATGGCTCAAGACCCTCGGCGTCGCGGCGAGCATTGCGCGCATTCATCTTCTTCGAGTCCGATGTACGTCCTCGAACGACCTCTACGAGGTCACCCTTTTTGATCTTCGCGGCCATCAGATTACCTCCGGTGCTAGCGAGACGATGCGCATGAACTTCTTGTCACGCAGTTCACGGCCGACAGGGCCGAAAATGCGCGTGCCACGCGGTTCGCTACCGTCAGCTTTCAAGATAACGGCCGAGTTTTCGTCGAAACGGATGTATGAGCCATCCAACCGACGGGATGGTTTCTTCGTGCGGACTATGACAGCCTTGACGACTTCACCCTTCTTGACGTTGCCGCCTGGGATCGCGTCCTTGACCGAGGCGACAATCGTGTCGCCAATGCCCGCGTAGCGCCGACCCGAGCCGCCCAAAACACGGATGCAAAGAAGTTCCTTTGCGCCCGTGTTATCAGCGACCTTGAGTCGTGACTCCTGCTGGATCATTCCTTATGACTCCTGTCGTCGTGCTGGTTCTCTCTGGCGAGCCAGAGAGCCTGGCCGAACGGATTTGGTTGCTTGGAAATGCTAGTGGAATGTTGGGCCAAAGGAGTGATCCTTTGGCCCAACTCACTACTTCGCCTTTTCCAGGATCTCGACTACGCGCCAGTGCTTTGTCGCTGACAGCGGACGAGTCTCCATGATGCGCACGAGGTCACCCACGCCGCATTCGTTATTTTCATCGTGTGCCTTGACCTTGACGGCCTTGCGAAGCACCTTGCCGTACAGCGGGTGCTTGATGCGGTCCTCAAGGACCACCACGACGGTCTTATCCATCTTGTCGCTCGAGACATAGCCTCGGCGCGTCTTGCGCTGATTACGCTCGGGAGCAGTTGAATCTGCCATCTCTTCTAATCCTCGCTACCGGGCGCAGTACGGAAACCAAGTTCACGTTCACGCGCAATCGTGTAAATGCGGGCAATGTTCTTGCGAACTGCCTTCATGCGACCCGAATCCTCAAGACCTCCGACAGCCTGCGAAAAACGCAAGTTGAACAGTTCGGCCTTAGCGCGCTCCAGCTCCTTGCGGAGTGCAGCGTCATCCATTGCATCTAGATCCGCTGTGGTCAATACGTTGTCTGCCATCAGTTCTCCACACCCTCACGGACCACAAATCGGGTCTTAATCGGAAGCTTGTGACGGGCGCGGCGCATAGCCTCACGTGCCAAAGGCTCCGGGACACCACCAAGCTCAAACAGAATGCGTCCGGGCTTAATCGGGGCAACCCACCATTCAGGAGCACCCTTACCCGAACCCATGCGGGTCTCGGCAGGCTTCTTTGTTAGCGGGCGGTCCGGGAACACAGTGATCCAAACCTTACCGCCACGCTTGATGTGACGCGTCATAGCGATACGAGCTGCCTCGATCTGACGGTTGGTCAGGTAGGCGTGCTCCAGCGCTTGAATGCCGTAGTCGCCGAAGGCCAACTCCGTGCCACCCTTGGCCATGCCCTTACGGTTTGGCCGGTGCTGCTTGCGGTACTTTACTCGACGGGGAATCAGCATGTGCTTCAGGCCTCCGTAGCGGTCTCAGCGACAGGTGCCTGCAGATCCGCGTCAGCGGTTGCGGGAGCCTGATCGGCAGCTTCGGTTCCCTGACCACCGGTGCGAGGAGTGCGTCCAGCGCCTCCATCACGCCCGCCACGACGTCCCGGACCACCGCGACGATCTCCGCGGCGTCCTCCGCCACGGTTCGCCTGCTCGGCCTGGGCACGTGCGAACTCGCGTTCGGTCATGTCACCCTTGTAGATCCACACCTTGACGCCAATGCGGCCGAATGTGGTACGTGCTTCAAAGAAGCCGTAATCAATGTTTGCGCGCAGCGTCTGCAAGGGCACGCGGCCCTCACGGTAGAACTCGCTACGTGACATTTCTGCGCCACCAAGTCGCCCGGAGCACTGGACACGAATGCCCTTTGCTCCCGCGCGCTGCGCAGACTGCATTGCCTTACGCATTGCCCGGCGGAAGGAGACGCGTGCAGCAAGCTGCTCTGCTACTCCCTGGGCAACCAACTGAGCATCAATCTCGGGGTTCTTGACCTCAAGGATGTTCAGCTGTACCTGCTTGCCCGTGAGCTTCTCCAGGTCCTGACGCAAACGGTCTGCCTCAGCACCACGACGTCCAATGACAATGCCTGGACGTGCAGTGTGCAGGTCAACTCGTACGCGATCCCGCGTGCGCTCGATCTCTACCTTAGAGATGCCAGCACGTTCGAGGCCGTCCGAAAGAACCTCGCGGATCTTGACGTCCTCGGCTACATAGTCGCTGTAGCGCTGTCCCTTGGTAGTCGAGTCCGAGAACCACCGCGAACGGTGTTCGGTGGTGATCCCCAGGCGGAAACCAGTGGGGTTTACCTTCTGGCCCATCTAGCGATCCCCTTCCTTCTCGTCTTTAGTTCCAACAACCACAGTGATGTGGCTGGTACGCTTCAGAATCGTTCCTGCACGGCCCTGGGCGCGTGGCTGGAAACGCTTCATAGTCGGACCCTCATCGACATATGTCTCAAGAATCCACAAATCGGCATCCTGTACGTTCTCACCGTTCTTGTCGGCAAGGACCTTCACATTGGCAACTGCCGAGTGAAGAATCTTGTTGACATCACGGGCCACCCGCTGGGGGGCGAACGTAAGCATGTCGGCTGCCTCAAGGAAGGACTTCCCACGGACCTCGTTAACGACCCGTCGTGCCTTCTGGGGCGTGACGCGAACGTAGCGCGCCTTCGCCTTGGCTTCCATCTTCTAGCTCCTTGCTTCCCCAGCGTCTAGCGACGCCGGCCCTTACGGTCGTCCTTCACGTGGCTACGGAAAGTGCGCGTAGGCGCAAACTCGCCGAGCTTGTGACCAACCATAGATTCGGTGACGTACACCGGCACATGGCGGCGACCGTCGTGAACTGCGAAGGTGAGGCCCAGGAAGTCCGGAGTAATCATCGAGCGGCGCGACCAAGTCTTGATGACCTGCTTCGTACCCTTCTCAATCTGCTCGTCGACCTTCTTCTGCAAGCTTGGGTCTACGTAGGGACCCTTCTTCAAACTACGTGGCATGTGTCCAGCTCCCTATCAGCGCTTGTTGCCAGTACGACGACGGCGAACAATCTGCTTGTCGCTCGCCTTATTCGGACGCCGAGTACGGCCTTCAGGCTTACCCCATGGGCTGACCGGGTGCCGGCCACCAGAGGTACGCCCCTCGCCGCCACCGTGTGGGTGATCGACCGGGTTCATAGCAACACCACGAACCTTGGGACGCTGGCCCTTCCAACGTGCGCGACCAGCCTTGCCGAGGGAAATATTGCCTTGTTCGGCGTTCCCTACGGTGCCGATCGTTGCACGGCAGTCAACATCCACATTGCGGATCTCACCCGAGGGTAGACGCAACTGAGCGAAGCGACCTTCCTTGGCAACCAGCTGGATCGAAGATCCCGCAGACCGAGCCAGACGTGCTCCCTGTCCAGCGTTGAGTTCAACAGCGTGGATCACAGTACCCAGTGGAATGTTGCGCATGGGCAGGTTGTTACCCGGCTTGATATCGGCCTTAGGACCGTTCTCAATAACCGTTCCAACCGTCACACCCTGAGGAGCGATGATGTAACGCTTCTCTCCGTCTGCGTAGTGCAGCAGAGCGATGTTAGCAGTGCGGTTGGGATCGTATTCGATCTGCGCAACACGTGCTGGTACGCCATCTTTGTCATTCCGCTTGAAGTCAATCAAACGGTACGCGCGCTTGTGGCCGCCACCGCGGTGGCGAGAAGTGACTCGTCCGTAGGAGTTACGTCCACCAGTCTTCGTGATCGGACGCACCAGAGACTTTTCAGGGTAAGAGCGCGTGATCTCAGAGAAGTCTGAGACGCTCCCGTGGCGACGACCAGGAGTCGTCGGATTATATTTGCGAATAGCCATATTTCTTCTACCCCTGCGCTCTAGATCCCGGACTCACCGAAAATGTCGATGGAACCTTCGCGGACAGTGACGATCGCACGCTTGACGTTCTTGCGACGTCCAAGACCATCACGGCGGCGGAAAGCCTTGCCCTGACGGTTCTGAGTCGCCACCTTCTCTACCTTCACGCCAAAGAGATCTTCGATCGCGTTCTTGATTTCCGTCTTGTTGGCCCTGGGGTCAACTTCAAACGTGTACTTTCCTTCGTCCTGGCTCAGCGATGACTTCTCAGTCACGACGGGCTTCAAGATGATGTCACGCGGATTCTTTGTTGCTTCGAGGCTCACTTGTCGTCCTCCTTAGCCTTTTTTGCAGCTTCGGCCTTAGCGGTCTTGGCTTCCTTCTTGGCGTGATCGGCTTCGTAAGACTCCGTGGTCTTGTCTGCCTTCGCTTCCTTCTTCGCCTTGACCTTGGACTCAACGACCTCGTCCTGCGCCTCAGCGATTTCGCGTGCCGCGTGGGCGCGTGCCTTGTTGATGCGCTCGATGTAGGCGGCGAGGGCTGCTTCGGTGAACACAACGCGATCTGAATCAACCACGTCATATGTGTTCAACTGATCCGACCAGACGATGCCTACGCCCTCAATGTTCTTGAAAGAACGTACAGCGACCTCTGCTCCAGCCTGCTCACGATCGATAACGATCAGAACCTTCTTGGCATCTGTAACTGCGCGCAGTGTCGCGATTGCTGCCTTCGTGGAAGGAGTATCAGACGACACAAGGCTTGAGAAGACGATAATCGCGTCGTTACGAGCGCGATCCGACAGTGCAGAGCGCAGAGCGCCCGCAATCATCTTCTTGGGTGTGCGCTGCGAGTAGTCACGCGGCTGTGGTCCGTGGACAACAGCTCCACCCTTCCACTGGGGAGCGCGGATCGAACCCTGACGAGCGCGACCTGTACCCTTCTGACGCCACGGCTTCTTCCCGCCGCCGGAAACCTCCGAGCGAGTCTTCGTCGCGTGGGTTCCCTGTCGGGCTGCAGCACGCTGCGCCTCGACGACCTGGTGGATAAGTGGAATGTTCAGAGCAACGTCGAAAATCGACGCCGGGAGAACAACGGTTGCCTTCGTCTTTGCGCCTTCGGCGTCGTAGACAGGAACCTTACGATCTTCACCTGCGGTGATGTTCTTCGCCATGCTCAGGCCCCCTTCACAGCGGTACGAACCATGACAACAGCCTTACGAGGGCCAGGAATAGCGCCCTTGATCAGCAGGAGGCCACGTTCTGTGTCGACGCCCTGAACAATCAGGTTCTGGACCGTGCGCTTTTCTCCACCCATGCGGCCAGCCATGCGCTGTCCGCGGAAGATGCGACCAGGAGTCGCACAAGCACCGATTGAACCGGGCTTGCGGTGGATTTTGTGAGCGCCGTGTGATGCTGGGCCACCTGCAAAGCCGTGACGCTTCATCACACCTGCGAAGCCCTTGCCCTTGGTGTTGCCAGAAACATCAACCTTCTGGCCCACTTCAAAGGTGTCGGCTGCAAGTTCCGAGCCAACCGCAAAATCTGCGGCTTCGGCTGTGCGGAACTCCGCGAGGTGGCGCTTGGGTGTAACCCCGGCCTTTTCAAAGTGGCCAAGCAGAGGCTTGGTCACGCGACGAGGATCAATATCCTCAAAGCCAATTTGGACGGCAGAGTAGCCGTCGTTCTCTTCGGTACGCACCTGAGTAACGACGTTCTTGCCAACCTGCACAACCGTCAGGGGGACAACTTTTCCGTCCTCGTCCCAGACCTGGGTCATGCCGAGCTTGCGGCCGAGTAGGGCCGCAGTCTTGGTGTCAGTAGTCATTCCGATGTCCTCAGAGTTTAATCTCGATGTTCACGTCCGCCGGCAGGTCGAGACGCATAAGCGAATCAACGGCCTTGGGCGTGGGATCAATGATGTCGATGAGCCGCTTATGCGTGCGCATCTCGAACTGCTCGCGGCTGTCCTTGTACTTGTGCGGCGACCGAATAACGACAAACACGTTCTTCTCGGTCGGAAGCGGCACCGGGCCCACGACAGTGGCACCAGCACGCTGCACAGTATCTACAATCTTGCGCGCAGAGCTATCGATGACCTCGTGGTCATACGACTTCAGCCGGATGCGGATTTTTTGTGCCGCCATGCCGTCTACCTCTTCTCGTACAGATTCGTCACCGGCCCCCGCATTCGGGCGTGTCTGCGATGAGACGCACACCGTTGCGGCTTCCAGATCGGCTCTGGTTGGGCCTATGTCTTGTCAAAAGAACTACGGCTCCGGGGTCCGCTAGTGCCGACTTGTTCTCCCACGTCTTGAACCCTGTCGGAATCGGAACTCAGCGAACTGAGCCCCGACCTGCTTCCACTTTGGAAACTAGGGCTGTGGGGTATTCCCGTCGGCCAGGCTCTGGTGCCCGGGCCTTACCTTTCTGCAAGTACGCACTGAAGAAGGAGGAACCGAAAAGTGCCTCAACCTTCAGCGTCTACCGCGTCCAGGACTACCCCGCTTGCGCAGGGCAGCTTGCATAGTTTGGCATGCCTTGGCCCCCAACGCCAACTCCCTGGGACGAGATACACACCACCCCGTCGGCATCTTCGACTCCAATGCTCACGTTTCGGGCGTGTCGCGGCCCCAAAACACGGCTGATTACAAACTATGCCACATTCGTACGCTGCGATGATGAGACCGACATCGCAGTCCTCACCGCAGTCGCAATGGTCCCCTCTGCAACAACTCGGCGCCCCTTGTAGACCACCAGGGACTGGCCGGGTGCGACCCCACGGATCGGCTCCGCCAGCTTAACGACCAAGTGTTCGAGGGCGTCCCCGTCGTGCGCGGACACAACCTGCAGAGCAGCAACCACCGTTGGTGTGCCGTGAGCTCGAATCTGCACCGTGAAGACGTTCTCAGGGACGTCTCTCAGGGCCCTTGTCCCCATTGCTGTACCAAACGCTTCCTGCGCGTCCTCGTCCACAACGAGGTCTTCCGGAGCTGACTGCCAAACCAGGTTCCTGGTCGCGATCGTGTTCACGGAAAGTAGAGTCGACTCGCCTACCACTACGGTATTGGTTGCAGGTTCGGTCGCCAATACGTACCTTGGTTTTCCTGATGTCGAGGGCGTCCCAATGCGCAGGCCCTTTCTCTGCCCGATCGTGTACTTGTAATACCCGGAATGCTCACCGAGCACCGTGCCGTCTTCATCGACAATCTGCCCGGGCGCCGAGCCGAGGTGGCGCTCAAGGAATCCGCCCGTGTCACCGTCGGGAATGAAGCAAATATCGTACGAATCAGGTTTGTTGGAAACCCCAAGACCACGGATTTCCGCCTGCTCACGGACCCATGCCTTCGAGGGCGCATCGCCCAGTGGAAGTAGAACATGCGATAGCTCGTCGCGGCCCATCACCGCCAGAACGTAACTCTGGTCCTTCAACTCATCATCGCCGCGATGAAGTTCGCAGCCATCTGGTCCATGGACCAACTTCGCGTAGTGACCCGTGCAAACCGCATCGAAACCTAGGGCCCGACCGCGATCCAGCAACTCTTTGAACTTCACGAACTCATTACAACGAACGCAGGGGTTCGGTGTGTGCCCCGCTCGGTACTCCGCCAAGAAGTCGTCAATGACAGTCTCTTCGAACTGCTCCGAAAGGTCCCAAACATAGAAGGGAACCCCGAGGATCTCCGCAGCTCGCGCCGCATCTTGGGAGTCCTCTAACGAGCAGCAGCCCCGGGATCCGACCCGGCAGGCTTGCGGTTCACTAGACAACGCCATGTGCACGGCTGTGACATCATGACCGGCGTCGACCGCAAGCGCCGCTGCAACAGCTGAATCAACGCCGCCCGACAGTGCCGCAAGAACTCTCATTTTGGTACCCCTTGACCTTCCATCTCCCCACCCTTTCGGCGAAATGACCGGGAGCTACCTCGCAGGTCATACTGGTCCATCCGTTGCGCTTGCTCAAGAGCGTGGGGCAAAGCTGCGAGGAATCTGTCAATCTCTTCTTCTGAAGTTGTGGCACTCATTGACACTCTGAGAACCCCGAGGGCGGAGTGTTCATCACGCCCCATGTGGAGGAGGACGGAAGAGGGTCTGGTAACGCCTGCGTGGCACGCGGAACCGGCTGAAACGTGGATGCCCTGGCGGTCCATCTCTAGCAGGATGACCTCGGGGTGGGCAGTCGGGAGGCTGAGGTGAACTATCGACTCAACGGCTCCGGCAGTCGTTGTCAGCGCAACTTGCTCGGGAAGTCCCCCCAGAAGTTTGGCGCGCATTTTGGCTGTCACACGTCGACGCTCACCGAGTTCACCCACTGCTTCCTGTGCTGCGACGCTAAGAGCAACCGCGCCGGCAACATCCGGGGTTCCTGAGCGAATCCCTCTTTCGTGGCCACCTCCGGGCCGATCGGACTTGAGTGCTACACCTCTCTTTACAAGCAGTGCGCCGGTTCCCACTGGCGCCCCAAATTTGTGACCGCCAATCGTCATGAGGTCAAGGCCGAGAGCAGAGAACGACACAGGAAGGTTACCGATCGCTTGCGTCGCATCGGAATGCACGTACGCACCAGGTGCAAGTCTGCGGCAGATCTGCGTGAACTCCTCAAGTGGCTGAATCACTCCGGTCTCGGAGCAAACCATTGCCAGCGAACCAAGGGCAATCTCACGCCCGGCCGTACGAGACGCCAGGGCGTCCTCGTCCAGGTCGATGACTCCGTCATCTTGCAACGGGATCATCAGGTCAGTAATGCCGGTCGCACGTAGGGGCACGCGTTGTTCAAGAACTGCCGGGTGTTCCACACCTGAAAGTAGCCACGCCCACTCTGATTCGGGGAGCATCGCTCTGCGGCCCAATGCAGCACCTGAAACTCCCAGAGCGGCTGACTCCGTTGCGCCGGAAGTGAAGACCACTTCGGCACGTTCGCCACCAAGCGCCTCGGCCAGCCGTTCGCGCGCCTGCTCCAACAGCAACCGGGCACCTCGTCCACCAGCGTGGAGCGACGAGGGGTTTCCCGGTCGAGCCGAGAGTTCATCAACGGTCTCAAGCCAGGCCCGCTTCGCGGACGCTCGCATGGGGGTGGTTGCTGCGTGGTCTAGATAGACGGGACCGAGTGGGGGTTTGTCGAGAGTTTTCCTCAACTTGGTGGCGTCCCTAGCTTTGTGCCGAAAGGATTTCCAGAGCCTGCGGCACGACCTCGCTTACGTCCCCCACAACCGTGAAATCTGCGAGTTCAATTATGGGAGCATCCGGGTCATCAACGACCGCGACGATAATCTGTGATCCCAGCATCCCACACGTGTGATGGACCGCTCCGGAGACGCCGAGACCCACAAACAGTTTGGGAGCAACTGTCACCCCAGTCTGGCCAATCTGAGCCGCTCGCGGGACCCATCCTTCGTCACAGGCTACGCGAGTGGCTCCAACTGCCCCTCCGAGGGCATCTGCGAGATTCTCAACCAAGGTGAAATCGCCATTCGTGCCGCGCCCTCCCGCAACAACCACATCCGCATCGGTCAACGAGACACGCGATCCTTTCGGTTCGACCACGTGAGAAATAACCTCGACCTGCAGTGCGCCCGAGGAGAGTCGGGGTGCGAGCGAGACGATCTCTCCTTCGCCCGCTGGTCCCTCTTTGTCCCCAAACCCCGGCCTAACTGCCAGAACAGGGGCACCCTGCGTGGTGTGGAAGGATGTCTCCCACGCGCCACCAAGGGCCGCTTTCTGTGCAAAGAGTTCAGATCCGCTCACCCAAACACGGGTGACGTCGACGGCTCCGCCCGCTTGAAATGCGGTTGCCAGCATAGCTGTCACAGCGCGACCAAGGTAGGTGGTAACCGTCAGCACAGCACCAACATCACCCAGGTTTTCTACGGCTGAGCGCGCGGTGTCAGCGATTGCAGCTGGAACCAGGGGTGAGTAGCCGCCAGATTCGGGCACATAGATGACGTCAGCCCCGCCAAGGCGAAGCCCGTCCTCGTCAATGTCCTGCGCCACGCTGAGAGCGGCAACGGTGCCGGTTGTTAGAGTTCGGGCGAAATGGAGGACTTTCACCGACGCTAAGGACAGGGTTGGTTCGTCAATGGTCTTCTCATTCTCAACAACGACCAGTATGGGCTTGTCAATCCGTTCCATGTCGACTGTCCTCCCTACTTCTCAATCTTGTCTGCGAGGAACGCAGCCAACGCGCTGCCGCCCTCGCCGGAATCTGTGATGACCACGCCCTCTTCGCGCTGAACGGGGGTCGCCGCGACCACCTCAATCGCGCTGATGGGCAGGGACTCAAGTTCGCTAGCAGGACCCGCCCAATCCCAACCTTCCCAGATGTCAAGGGGCTTGGCCCGAGCTGCACGAAGGTCCTTGAATGACGGATAGCGGGGCTCGTTGACCTGGTCGGTCACGGAAACCACGACGGGGGTACGTGCCTTCAGCGTGTCCAGTGAGCCATCAACCCTGCGCTCGACGGTGACGGTGCTGGGAGCATCGGCAGCAATCTCAACGGAATGGGCAATGTCGAGCAGCGGCCAGTTCAAGTATGTTGCTAAAGCGGGTGCAAGCATTGAGGTCATTCCATCGAGGCTCGCCATTCCCGTAAGCACCAGGTCAACCGGCCCTTCGTCCCCGATCACTTCGATCGCCCGAGCAAGGATTCTGGCGGTTCCAACGGCATCTGCCCCCGCAAGTGAATCATCGCTAATGAGGACACCACGGTCCGCTCCCATCTGCAGGGCTCTCACCAGTGCGTCCTCGGAGTCTGCCGGTCCCATTGTTAGCGCAACTACTTCACCGCCCAGATCTTCGACAATCGAAACGGCTGCCTCAATGGCGTGTTCGTCCAGTTCATTGAGGACATCATCCTCACCGCGTACCAAACGCCCCTGCTCTATTCGCCTGTCCGAGTCAGCATCTGGGACATGTTTTACACATACAACGATTCTCATGAGAATAGTCTGCCATGCACATTTGGACGCTTGTTGGTGAGATCGGGCTCTGAAGGTCAGAAGATGGTGCAAGCTTGGGGTATGAAGAGCCATGCCTTGGAGTGGTGGCGGAGCGCAATGGACCGGGGGGAACAACGTGACAAGCCCTAATGCAACGCGGCCCAATGAAACCGTACTTCTCCCCTCGCCCACGCCCGTTCCTCGAGTGAGCCCCAACCCTGACCGGATTGGGGTTTGGGTGTGCCCTGACGGGGGTGTGGATATCTCAGTAGTTGCAGCACATGCGACCGCAGTTGACTTCTGTGTGGTGTCGGGAGAGGGAAGCGGAAGAAGAGAACAACGCTGGGCCCTTCACGGACCTGACAGAGGCCTGTGGCACGGACACCTCGATGGCATTAGCGAGGGCGCAACCTATGGGTTCCGAGCCTTCGGCCCGTGGGACCCCGATGCGGGGCTCTACTACAACCCTTCAAAATTCCTTATGGATCCGTATGCGCGCGCCATCTCAGGCACCCCTGAACTGAGCGCGGCTCTGCACGCCCACCATGTCGACCACGAAATGTACCCGACGACATATCCTCTCGCGCAGTCGAACCTCAACTCCGCCCTGTTCGCCCCCGTGTCCGTGGTGATTGGCAATGGCTTCGCTATCGCACCACGCCCTCGTATCAGCCCCGATCACA
Source organism: Schaalia sp. JY-X159 (assembly GCF_014525425.1). Classification (NCBI taxonomy): domain Bacteria; kingdom Bacillati; phylum Actinomycetota; class Actinomycetes; order Actinomycetales; family Actinomycetaceae; genus Schaalia; species Schaalia sp. JY-X159. Next base: position 36,643 of record NZ_JACEXI010000005.1, read on the forward strand.
CGGTCCTCTACGAGTTGCACGTTAAGGGTTTCACCAAGAATCTCCCTGGCGTACCGGAGGAACTCAGGGGCACTTATGCGGGTCTCGCCCACCCAGCAACAATCGAGTACATCAAATCCCTCGGCGTGACGACACTCGAGCTTCTCCCTGTCCACGCGAAGATGGATGAACCCTTCCTCACGGAACGTGGGCTAACAAACTACTGGGGATACTCGACGATGTCGTTCTTTGCCCCGGAACCATCGTTTGCGACCCGGTCCTCACAGTCGCAAGGGCCGCGGGCCGTTGTTGACGAGTTCCGCGGCATGGTTTCTATCCTGCATGGCGCCGGGATAGAGGTCATCCTGGATGTTGTCTACAACCACACGTGCGAGGGCGGAGACACTGGACCGACTGTATGTTGGCGCGGGCTCGACTCTCTCCTGTACTACCGCCGCGTCCTCGACCGTCCTCGCTACATGATTGATGACACCGGGTGTGGCAACACGTTGAACTTTTCGGAAGAACGCGTCGTGCAGATGACCCTGGACTCCCTGCGCTACTGGGTTGAATCGATGGGTGTTGACGGGTTCCGTTTTGATCTCGCCACAACTCTTGGTCGCCTAGACACGGGGTACACCGACTTCCATCCCTTCCTGGTTGCAGCGGCTCAAGACCCCGTCCTACGTGACGTCAAGCTGATTGCGGAGCCTTGGGATCTTGGCCTCGGCGGCTGGCAAACCGGGCATTTCCCGATACCGTTCGGGGAGTGGAACGATCGCTATCGGGACTCGATTCGCAAGTTCTGGCTGACGGACTTCCAACAGCAGTCCGCTGGACGGCAGGTGTCCGGTCCCAATGATCTGGCTACTCGCCTATCCGGATCTGCAGACATGTTCGGATGGCAACCGGGCGCGAAGCGTGGCCCGCTGGCTTCCGTCAACTTCCTGACGGCACACGACGGATTTGCCCTGGCCGACCTCACCTCCTACGACCATAAGCACAACATGGCGAACCTGGAGAATAACCAGGATGGCACTAACAACAATCACTCCTGGAACCACGGCGTTGAAGGAACGTCCGCAGCGTCTGCTATGAACCCGGATCTAACCGATCCGACCGGTGTTGTTGAGGAGCTTTCATACGCACGTGAAAGGTCACGTCGCAATTTGCTAACAACTCTGCTGGTGTCGGCAGGAACGCCGATGATCACGGCCGGGGATGAGTTCGGCCGTACGCAATATGGAAACAACAATGCATACTGTCAGGACTCCCCGATCTCCTGGGTGGACTGGGAAATGGATGAGAGCCAGGAGGACCTGCTCTCCTGGGTGCGGTACCTACTTGAGCTCCGCGCAGCACACCCCGTGCTACGACCCACGTCGTTTGCAAGCGGACAGATCCCCGAAGGCGACACGCTGCCTGACGTTTCCTGGTTCACCCGGAAAGGTTCGCCCATGAGCGCCGACGGATGGTCGGAGCCCAAGAACCGCGTCTTCCAAATGCGCCGATCAGGACGAATGCTCGACGATGTGGATGCCCTCGTCGTGATCAACGGGACTCTTAACCCGACAAAGATCACGCTGCCGGAGAGCCACGGGAACCCCTGGGTCCTGGTGGCTGACACGTCTTGGCCGACGCAACGTGAGGGCGGGATTGACTCGGCTGCCTTGGCTCTGGCCCAAGGCGAGCAGGCTGCGGTGGGTGGAAGCGACACCATGGAGCCGCAGTCGTTGGCGGTGTACTTCTCGGCAAGTCGCTAGCGCAGACCAGGGCTTTTCCCGGCCATTCAGAGTTGGTTAGGCCTCACGGAGCCAACTCGGCCCCGCCGGCCATATATCACACTGTTTTGCAAGCCGTGCTGGCTCCCTAATCCCTCCGGTGCGAACAAGCCAGCGGCGCCAGCTAGTCAACAAGTCAACAGTGCCTGCCGCATGCGGACCCTGTGGTGTGACAAGGGGCACGACCCGTTGGGTCGTGCCCCTCATTCGTGAGTCCTTGATGGATACTCCTACGCGTGCGCCACGCGCCCTCGTTCTATCCCTTGACTGAACCTGCGGCCAGGCCCGACTGCCAGACCCTTGACCAGCGGGGAGATCTCCGGAGTATATAGGTAGAGCCAGACCATCGCCGCGACAATGCCGGGGATTGCATAGGGGAGGAAGTTGCCCAGGCGGAATATTGCAACCCGCTTAATGATCAGTGCATCGATGAGCAGCGCTAGCACCAGCGCCATAATGATCATCACTGGGATCTGGAAGAGCGTATAGAGGACGACCCGTCCGATGCCATCCCAAAAGCGCTCGTTTGTGATGACGTACTTGTAGTTCTCTAGTCCGACGAAGGAATCAACGAGGTCGCCACCGCCGAAGGCCCCACCCCCAGCAGGGACCTTGCGTGTGAATGACTGCTTGATCGCGACCCCAATAGGGATCAGGAATACCAGGATAAAAGCAAGCGTAAAGGGGGCAACAAAAGCCCACTCTGCGCGTGCTTGACGACGAGAGACTGCCTTTGAACCAGCCTTCCCGCGCTTTCCACTACTTCGAGGTCCACCCAGAGGTTTATCCTTCGGGCTTAGCGCCGGGTCAGCCAGCGTAACTGTGTCTGGTGTTGACATCTCGCTCCATCGCGTCTTCTCTTACCGCTTCATACTCGTGAACGAGGGCGACCTTTCAGAGAAGGCCGCCCCCAATCACCATCATTCAGGCTACTTCGATACTTCTATTCGGCAACCGGGAGGTTTCCGTCAGTCAGCGCCTTGATTGACGCATCCTGTGCAGCAGTGTAGACATCTGCTACCGTTCCGGAACCGGATCCGGCTGCAGCCGCGGCCTCAACCATGGACGGGCCAACTGCCGAGAAGAACGGCATGTAGGCGAAGTCTGCGGAGAGGTTCGCATTTGCGGTTGCTAGCTCAGCGAAGACATCCTGGCCACCGTAGAACGCAGAAATGTTCTCCGGGGTGGTCATCTCACCCTTGGCGGCAATCACGAGGCCCTGGGAAACCAGGTCATCGATCTGGGTGTTGAACCAGTTATTGAACTCCATGGCCTGCTCAGGGTGTTCACAACCCTTCATCACTGCAACGCCTGAACCGCCATCGGGGCCGGTCAGCGCGCCAGCACCGAAGTCAGGAAGCTGTGCGACTGCCCACTTGCCGTCATTGTCGGTCCCAGCCATTGTGTCAACCAGCAGAGGAGTCTCCCAAGCAGCACCAATGGTGCCGATGAGTTCGCCATCGGTCAGCGACTTGCCAAATGCGTCACCCCAACGCTCAAGAACCGAGACGGTCTTGTCGTCGAGCATCTTCTGCCAGAAGTCAGCAACCACTGCGGAGGCGTCAGAGTTTGCGTCAACCTTCCACTCATCGTTCACGAAGTTGTACCAGGAGCCACCGGCAGCAGCGGACTGTGCAGACAGCCAGTACTGAGCCTCATCGGGCTGGAAGGTTGCGATGTACTTGCCAGCGGCGGCAGCAGTTGCAGCCGCGGTCTGGAACTCTTCGAGAGTGGTCGGAACTTCAATGCCGAGCTCTTCGAATGCAGCCTTGTTGTAGAAATAAACAAGGGGTCCGGTGTCCTGCGGGAGACCAACAATGGTCTCACCGACCTTCATCATGTTGAATGCGCCAGAGTAGTTCGACTCGTACTGGGTTGCGTACTCCGTGACGTCCTCGGTCAGACCCTTAACAAAGAGCTCCGGGACCTCTGAGTAGCCGAGCTGCGCGAGGCAAGGTCCGGCACCAGCGTTGATGTCGGTCTCAACCTTCTTGATCATTTCCTGAGCCGCACCATCGAACTTGGTGGCGGTGACATGAATGTTGGGGTTCTCGGTGTTCCAGCGGTCAACGATGTCGTTGACCTTGGTCATACCTTCACCATCGGGTAAGAACTCATCTAACAAAACCTACTCGTAGACAGGACTGTTGTGACCGACGCGAAGCAAGAGAACAGAGCCCCCGCGGGGCGCCTGACCCTACCGATTGAAACAGGCATCGACGACGAGATTCACGCTCTTATGGAGAGACTCCAGGTCGATGCTGTGCGCAACTCAGACGGCACGGAGCTCCCCGACTGGGTGAGCGATGGTTTTGCCAAGGTCTATTCGACATACTTCCCTGCTCGAGGCGACGAAGAATGGGCAGTATCTGTGCCGGAGCAGCGCGTACGCCAGTTCCTCATGTCCCGCCCGGTTACGGCGACCTCGAACGAAGCCCTGTCGATCAACGTCATGGAGGGCTACCTCAGTGCCCAGTTCACACCTGATTTGGTAGCGGATAGGGAGCACTACTGGCAGGTGATTGATCGGACGACGGGAGAAACACTACCGACAAGTGCCTGGACGGTCACTGCAGCACCACCTCTTCCCATGGAGGCGGGCGCAGACGTAGTGGGAGACTATCCCGATGATGCCGGATCGGCGATTGTCGTCATCGACTGCCCTGCGCCCTTCCACATCTACACGGTGGATTTTCTTGCAAAACAGATCTGGGACAGCACCCAGACATACAACTACATCACGAATCACTGGGCAGATGACCCCACGCGACGTAAGGACCGCACGTACGATGTCGCGTATCCCGAGACTTGGAACCACGTCAAAGGGGCCCTGGGCACCTGGCTGGATGCTCACCCCGAAGTGGATGTCGTGCGGTTCACGACCTTCTTCTATCACTTCACCTTGGCATTTGATGACCACGCCCGTGAGAAGTACGTCGACTGGTTCGGCTACTCCGCTGCCGTCTCGATCCCGGCGTTGGAAGAGTTCGCTGTAGAGCACGGCTGGCGAATGACGCCGGAAGACTTCATCGATGCCGGCCACTACAACACACCTCTTCGTGTTCCCAGTAACCAGTTCAAAGCATGGGTCGACTTCACTTCGCGCCGCGTATCTCAGAAAGCTGCCGAGCTGGTGGCAATCACGCATGATGAGGGACGCGAAGCCATCATGTTCCTTGGCGACAACTGGATCGGAACCGAACCCTATGGACCATATTTCCCCGCCATCAATCTGGACGCAGTTGTCGGGTCAGTTGGTTCGGCCGCAACTTGCAGAATGATCTCGGACATTCCCGGCGTGCGCTACACCGAGGGCCGATTCCTCCCCTACTTCTTCCCCGACGTGTTCAACCCAGAAGGTGATCCGATCGGCGAGGCCGTTGTGAGCTGGGCGCAAGCACGTCGTGCCATCGTCCGCAAACCCCTCGACCGAATTGGCTACGGAGGCTATCTCTCCCTAGCCTTACAGTTCCCAGACTTCATCGACAAGGTTGAAGAGATTGTGGCCGAGTTCCGCTCGCTTCACGATGAGAGCAATGGGGAGCTGCCAGCGAACGCAAAGCCGGTTGTGGCGGTCCTCAACTCTTGGGGCGCATTGCGAACCTGGCAAACCTACATGGTCGCGCACGCACTGTGGTACAAGCAGATCTACAGCTACGTCGGAGTTATCGAGTCTCTGGCTGGACTTCCTCTTGACGTCCGCTTTATTTCGTTCGAGGACGTCTGCTCAACGCAGGGAAGCATCCTCAATGATGTCGATGTCATCATCAACGCTGGCGCGCGAGACACTGCTTTTTCCGGTGGAAAGGAATGGAATAACCCCGAACTCCAGAGGCTGGTCCGCGAGTTTGTGTGGAACGGAGGCGGCTTCGTCGGGATTGGTGCGCCAACCGGTGTCACCCCGGAGTCTGGCCCCGCGATTATCCTGGACGATGTGCTCGGAGTTGACATGGAGATCCACTGGACTCTGTCGTCCACGCGCCACCCTGAAAGCCCAGTCCAGGGCCACTTCATCCTTGAAGACCTCCACGGCGACCTCGACACCGGGGAAGATCCCGGTGACATGATCGCGACCGGTCCAAATGTGCAGGTTTTGGCCGAGGACGAAGGCTCAGTGAAGTTGGCTGTCAACAGCTATGGGCAGGGGCGGGCCGTCTACATTGGTGGACTGCCCTACTCGGCTGCGAACTCCCGCCTACTCATGAGGGCATTGACGTGGGCGGCGAACGCTGAAGGTCAGTGGCGAGATGTTCTAGTTACCACGAATCCTGAGGTCGAGGTTGCGTGGTACCCGAACGTGAGCCGCGCATTTGTCTACAACAACTCTGCGGACGAACAATCCACCGAAGTGGTCGGAGCCAATGGATTCAAGCGCGATGTCACGCTGGATGGCTACGGGAGCGCTTGGTTGGACGCCTAGCCACTTGGAGCACCCCAAACGTATACGTGGGGGGGCGGAATGTTCGCCTGGGGTACTGCCCCAAGACGTGCATTTCTCCCCCACGTATACATTTCGCGAAAGACGAATCAGGAGCCAGTGCTGGCCCGCCCTCTACACCCTGTGTGCCGACTCCGCCGGTTCCGTCAGAAGGGTCGAAGCCCGTTCTGAGTGCTCGGGAAACTCCTCAAGGTATGCACGGAGCCAGTTCGCCGCGAAGGCCTCTGCTTCATCCGTGCGTACCAACGCCCAGACAGACCCGCCAAACCCCGCCCCAAACCCAGATGAACCAACCGCTCCTAGCTCACGGGCAAGCCTCTGCAGCGCATTGGTCTCAGCGACCTGGTTACCCAAATTGGCATCCGCGTTCTCATGCGACACCTGGGCGGCTTGGCCAAATCCCTCAACATCGCCATTTCGCAGTGCTTCAATCGCGCTGGGGATGGCCTGTTCCATCTCTACTAAGTAGGCGTTCAGTCTGGCCAACAGTAGCGGGTCTTGCTGTGCCCAGAGAAGCATCTTCTCCCGAGCGCCCTCCTCAGCGAGCACTTCAGCCAGGGTGTTTGCCGAGCCACCGCTCTTGGAGCTCCACAACTCCGCCAGCCTGCGAACCTGTAGTGAGGCATTGTTGTATGCCTGCAGTGCCGCGCCGGTCTTCTCAGCAAGCACCCCTGACACAGCAATGACAAAGGTCCATCCGTCCGGAAGTGACACCGCTCCCTCCGCAACTGTGGGGGCAAACCGGAAGATACCCAATTGTCCAGAATGACAGTTGAGCATTGCCGCGTGGTCCTGGGAACCACCAAATGTTCCAACCCCCCGCGCACCGGGAAGCGCTTTGAATCCGAGGCCGTTTTCAATGGTTGCAAGGTACGCCGCCATGTCGACCCTGTCCAGAATGTTCTCACTCCATGAAGGGTTGTTCCACAGGTCGTTGTGGTCAGCAAGAGCCAGAGCGACAGAAACCACCAGTGCGGAAGAAGAGCTCATTCCCGAGGCTAAGGGCAGGGTTGAATCAACCTCAATGACCACCGGCTTCAATGCCCCGAAGTTGAGGGTCAATCGATCGATCGTTGCCTGCACGTAGTTGCCCCAGTGCCCTGCAGGCAGCTCGGAGGGTTCCCCCGCCACCAACTGAACGTCACCCTCGGCAGCCGTTGATCTTGCGGTGACTGTGCCGGGGAGGGCTCCGTCAGGGCCATCCGTCGCCGATGCTGTTACACCCTGCTGTGAAGCAATCAGCAGTGACCGTCCACCCGCGTAGTCAGTGTGCTTGCCGAAGACTTCGACGCGTCCGGGCACGAACCAGCTCACAGAACTACTTCCAGTTCATTGAGCGCGTCTGCAACGGAAGCAATGTCGTCACGGTTCGACATGTCGAGGACGCCCTCTGCCAGTGGAACCACGGTGAAGGGATCCCCGTCAGCAATTGCCTGCCTGACGGCATCCTGCAACTCATACTCTCCCCTGGTGGAGAGTGGCACCTGCTTCGCAGCCGCAAAGATCGCGGGTGTAAAACGCCACAGGTTCATCGAAACCACGGCCTCGTCCCCCAGCCGAGCAATGGTCTGCGCGTCAGGCTTCTCAACGATTTCTTCCATATTGCCATCAGCGTCCGCAACCACGAAGGCGAAGGCACCCACCCGGTCCGCGGCAATGTTTGATTTCTCAATCAACGCCTCGGGATCAAACCCGATCAAACCGGAGCCATCAAGTTCGTGGAGCGCGCGGTATGCATCAACGGGGTAGTAGTTGTCGGAGTTGAGCACGACCACAGCGTCCTCGCCCGCAAACTCCTCAGCAGCCAGCACCGCATTGGCCGTACCAAGGGGCTCCTCTTGGATCGCATACGAGATCTTCACGCGAGACTTGGGAATGGAATCGTAGTAGTCACGAATGATGTCGTGTTCGGGGCCGATGACAAGACAAATGTCGTCATATCCCGCGTCTGCAAGGCCGCTGATCACGTAGTCGAGGAAAGGCCGTCCAAAGGAAATCATTGCCTTGACTCCCTGGTCTGCTGCGGCAGACTGCTCTTTCGTCAAGGATGCTTCATCCGACTCGCGGCGCATACGCGACCCTAGTCCACGGGCAAGGATAACGGCCTTGTTTGGCTTGGAACTATCGCTCATTCTGACTCCGTATGCAGTAGCAACTGTTGTTCATTCGCGCCATTGACGCCTGTTTAGTCTAGCGAGGGTTCGCCCTCCTTGAGGGCTTCGCAGCTTTGAGTATGCGCGAGCCAAGATAGAATCGTGGCCATGTCAAATACACAGGAGCAAGAAATCGCTATCCCGGAGGGCGACAGTCAGGTCAGCACCGCCTCTGTTCGCAAAGCAGTTGAGCGTTCTAAGGAGATTGAGCGGGAAATCGACCTCGACCCAAGGCGATTTCGCGTTCTTACAGGTGACCGACCCACGGGAAAACTGCACCTTGGCCACTACTTCGGGACACTGAAGGGGCGCGTTGAGCTGCAAAATCGCGGCGTCGAGACGTGGATCCTGATTGCCGACTACCAGGTGATTACGGACCGTGACGGCGTCGGACCAATCCGGGAACGCGTCCTCGGCTTGATGGCAGACTACCTGGCTGCTGGAATCGACCCCGAGAAATCGACGATCTTCGCACACTCTGCGGTTCCGGCCCTCAACCAACTGATGATTCCATTTCTCTCCCTGGTAACAGAGTCGGAACTGCACCGGAACCCCACCGTCAAAGCGGAGCTTCAGGCCACCGGAGGGCGAGCGATGTCAGGGTTGCTCCTCACCTATCCCGTCCACCAGGCGGCTGACATCCTCTTCTGCAAAGCGAACCTGGTCCCAGTTGGGCAGGATCAGTTGCCCCACATCGAACTAACCCGCCAGATCGCAAGCCGCTTTGATCGTCGCTATGGCCGCGACAGTGCCGGCAACCCGGTTTTCCGCCGCCCCGATGCACTTCTCTCGAAGGCTCCAGCCATTCTTGGAACCGACGGCACGAAGATGAGCAAGTCACGTGGGAACACCATTGAGCTGGGGATGAGCGCCGATGAGACCGCCAAGATCCTCAAGAAGGCAAAGACTGACTCAAATCGGGTAATCACGTACGACCCCATTGCACGACCCGAGGTTTCAAACCTCCTTTTGCTGGCATCCATGGCTTCTGATGAAGAACCCGAAGCAATCGCCCAGCGAATCGGTGACGGTGGAGGCGGCGTACTGAAGGCTACGGTCACGGAAGCAATCAATGACCACCTTGCCCCGCTACGCGCACGGCGTGCGGAGCTGGAAGCTGATCCGGGCTATCTCCTGTCCGTTCTCGAAGCAGGAATCACGCAGGCAAATGAAACAGCCAACGCGACCCTGCTTCAGGCACGTGAAGCCATGGGGATGGTCTACTGACCGAAGCTCGTGGTGGTGTGCGCCGCGACCACGGTGGATTCGGCGTTTGCAACCAATCCAAGCTCTGCATCCGAGGCCGTAAGTTTGCTGTGAGGAACAACCCTCACGGCAAACCCAACCGCACCTGAAACTGCCAGCTTCTCGGTGGCGGCAAACCTGTAGGCATCGTTCTCACCGCCATTGACTGGGGTGAGCTCAATAATCTGGCCACTCACTATAGAATCGTCACCCCCTACCCTGCCAAGAACCATTTGCACCTGAACGTCGCTTGGGGAGAGCCCGCCAAGAGCAACCCGCGTAGCGACCTCGACGTTGTCACCCAACTGCACCACGTCGGGGAGTTTGGCCTCCACATACTCCACGTGCACTTTGGGCCAAGCGGCCCGAACCCTCTTCTTCCATGCAGCCAGCTCACGTGCGTTCTTATACGGTGAAACATCCAGCATCCGCGAGGCGGCAGCAATAGGCGTGTAAAGCTGCTGCACGTAGTCCTGCACCATCCGCGTCGCCTGGACCTTCGGCCCCAAAGTCGCCAGTGTATGGCGAATCATTTCAACCCAGCGGCGCGGTGTTCCCTGGTCGTCTCTCTCATAGAATCTGGGGGCAATCGTGTTTTCTATGAGGTCGTAGAGGGCGGCTGCTTCGATCTGGTCACGACGCGCGGGGTCATCCACTCCATCCGCGGTTGGTATCGCCCACCCATTGGACCCGTCGTACATCTCATCCCACCAACCATCGAGAATCGACAGGTTCAGCGCTCCATTGAGAGCACACTTCATCCCTGATGTGCCGGACGCCTCGAGCGGTCGCAACGGGTTGTTGAGCCAGACATCGCAGCCTGGGACAAGTACGTGAGCCAAACCCATGTCGTAGTTGGGGAGGAACGCAATCCGGTCACGCACTCTTGGGTCGTCCGAAAACTGCACCAGACGTTGGATCAGAGAGACACCCTGTTCATCATCAGGGTGCGACTTTCCAGCAATAACCAGCTGTATGGGCCTGTCCGGATCTGTCAGCAGACGAACAAGCCTCTCAGGGTCCGACAGCATCAACGTCAGGCGCTTGTATGTTGGCACTCGGCGCGCAAACCCGATTGTCAGAACATCAGGATCTAGGATCGTGTCAGCCCACCCGATCTCAGCCGGTGATGCTCCACGCTCCAGCCAGGACTCCTTCATTCGTTCGCGCGCAGCTTCCACGAGGTTGACCCGCAACTCACGACGCTTCTCCCAGATGACTCCGGATGGCACGCCTCCCTGCTCACGTGTTCGTAGCCAGAACTCTCCGTCTGCGTCTTGCGACGGTGTCATGTACTCCAGAGCCATCGATTGGAACCGAGGATCGCGCCAGGTTGGGCCGTGCACCCCGTTTGTTATGGAAGTGATCGGCACGTCGGCCACATCGAAACCTGGCCACAGCTGCTGGAACATTCCACGGGAGACCTGGCCATGGAGTTGCGCCACGCCATTGGCCATGCGGGCCATGCGGAGACCGAGAACAGCCATGTTGAAAACGTGTGGGTTTCCGCCCTCGTACGACTCCTTACCCAACGTCAGAACATCTTCCACCTCTACTCCAGGCAGCGGCATCGCTGCTAGGTACGGGCGCACAACATTCTTATCAAATCGATCGATACCTGCTGGGACAGGGGTGTGCGTCGTGAACAGCGTGCCAGAGCGGACCGCTTCAACTGCGGACTCAAAGTCCATAGTTGAGTCCGTCTCCAGGATCTCCCGCAGCCGCTCCACCGAGAGGAACCCGGCGTGCCCTTCATTGCAGTGATACACCTGGGGGCGCGCAGAACCCGTTATCCGTTCGAATGCTCGCAGCGCCCTGATCCCACCCATACCGAGGAGCAGCTCTTGTTCAAGGCGATGCTCCGCTGACCCCCCGTAGAGACGATCGGTTACTTGACGTGAGATCTCATCATTCTTGGGAATGTTGGAATCCAGGAGGAGTAGTGGTACGCGGCCCACATCGGCGATCCACACCTGAGCATTGAGAACTCGTCCTCCAGGAAGAGGCAGTGACACCAGCGTCGGCGTCCCATCTGCTTCCCTAAGCAGTGTCAGTGGGAGATTGTTGGGGTCAAGTAGAGGGTAGGTTTCCCTCTGCCATCCGTCCCTTGTCAGAGACTGCCTGAAATATCCGGCACCGTAGAGCAATCCCACACCGATGATTGGTACACCCAGGTCCGAGGCCGATTTGAGGTGGTCACCTGCGAGGATACCCAGGCCGCCCGAGTACTGGGGCATAACCTCCGTGAGCCCGAACTCCGCGGAAAAGTACGCTATCGCCTCCGGCTTGTCCTCATTATCGAATGCCTCTTGGTACCACTTGGCTGCGGTCATGTACTCGCGCAGCTCCTCGTCGAGCTGCTGTGCTTCCAAGACCACGCCGGCATCTGCCGCCAACTGTTGGAAACGCTCCGGCGTGATCTCCCCGAGGAGTGCCACCGGATCGTGGTTCACTCTCTCCCATGCATCAGGCGCCAGAGAGGCGAAAAACTCAACGGTCGGATAGTGCCAGCACCATCGCAGGTTCCGTGCCAGGCCGTCAAGGATACTCAGTTCCGGCGGAAGAACCGTGCGGACTGTAAATCTACGTATAGCTTTCACAGGGCAAGCTTATGTCACACAACACACTTTCTTGCCCGCCTGTGAAAGATTCTTCGGGCGCAACGGATCTCAAGGCCATAACGTCATTCATGAACTTGGTCTGGTCATTGCCCCACACTCGGTAAGCTGTGTGTGTGAACACGAATGATCCGCGCCTTCTCAGCCGTATACCTGCCATCGAAGTCTTTCCGGTAGTTGCCGATGCGACCCTCCCCGCAAAAGCAACCGAAGGTGAAGCATTCCCTGTCCGCGCAACTGTCTTTAGGGAGGGCCACGACCAGTTCGGTGCCGAGGTCGTCCTCGTAACTCCGGACCGCAAAGAATACTCTCGTACCCGCATGTACCTGATTGCTCCGGGAGTTGATTGTCTTGAAGCGTGGGTTATGCCCGACGCTCCTGGAGACTGGTCGTTCAGGATTGACACGTGGTCTGATCCGTGGGCAACTTGGAAGCACGATGCATCGATAAAGATCCGGGCCGGTGTTGATGCGGATCTCATGTGCGAAGAGGGCGCGCGCGTGCTGGAGCGGGCGGTTCGCGGAGACTACCGGAGGGCCCAGCGTCCCCCAAGTGTTCCCGCCTACCGCAAGGTCAAGCCGGATAGCGACGCTGGAAAGCAGATGCTCTTGGCAATCGAAACACTTCGCGATACTTCGATCTCCCCGACGACACGGTTCGCCGCTGCAGTCTCATCCCGACTCGAGGCAGCAATGGCGGCTTACCCGCTGCGAGACTTCATCGAATGCACCGTGAAGTACCCACTGCGTGTTGATCGTAGGGCCGCACTGTACGGATCCTGGTACGAAGTGTTCCCTCGCTCCTTCGGCGCAGTTCAAGCCGAGGACGGAACCTGGAAGTCAGGAACGCTCAATGCGCTAACCGCAAGCGTCAAGAACATCGCCTCCATGGGCTTCACAGTCCTCTACCTCACCCCAGTCCACCCCATCGGCACCACGTTCCGCAAGGGTCGTAACAATGCCCTGGATGCTCACCCGGGAGACCCGGGATCGCCATATGGGATTGGTTCGCCAGATGGAGGCCATGATGCCCTTCACGCGGACTTGGGGACGTTCAAAGATTTCGACAGGCTGGTAAAAGAGGCCGCAAAGCAGGGCATGGAAGTCGCCCTCGACCTAGCGTTGCAGGCGTCGCCTGATCATCCCTGGGTCACGGAGCACCCCGAATGGTTCACCACCCGCGCCGACGGCACCATTGCCTACGCTGAGAACCCACCTAAGAAGTATCAGGACATCTACCCTCTCAACTTCGACAATGATCCTGAGGGCATCTATCAGGCCATTGTCGACGTAGTGGAAGTGTGGATCAGCCACGGTGTGCGGATATTCCGCGTCGATAATCCCCATACCAAGCCGATCCCGTTCTGGCAGCGCTTCCTCAACTACATGCACAGAACGCACCCCGACGTCCTCTTCCTAGCGGAGGCCTTCACGCGTCCCGCGATGATGAGAACCCTGGGAATGGTGGGGTTCCAGCAGTCCTACACGTACTTCACCTGGCGGGAGTCAAAGCAGGAGCTAATCGATTACTTCGAGGAGGTCGCGAAAGACACCGCGTATGTTATGCGACCCGCGTTCTGGCCTACCACTCACGATATCCTCACGAACCAGATGACCACCGGCGGCACCTCAATCTTTGCGATTCGGGCAATTCTGGCTGCTACCGGCTCACCGACCTGGGGAATCTACTCGGGCTATGAACTGGTTGAGAATGTGCAGCGGCCTGGCTTTGAAGAGCAGATCGACAATGAGAAGTATGAGTATCGTGTCCGCCCTTGGGACGCCATTGAGCAGGCCGGGATCACTGGCCTTCTGAAGCAGTTGAACTCTGCGCGTGCGAGCCACCCGGCCTTGCAGCAGCTGCACCAAATCACGTTCCACCACACCACTAATGAGAACGTCCTCTGCTATTCAAAGCACGTCCCCGCCCGTTTCTCCCCGACTGGCAAAGACGACACCGTGATCGTTGTGGTGAGTTTGGATCCCCACAACGAGGTCGAATCAACGATCTACATTGACAGAGATGCCCTGCTGGAGCCGGAAACAAGGACCCGCCTTGGCGCGATGGACGGCCATGAGGACAGAGGCGCACCTGTGGCACTGGAACTGGTTGATGAACTCGACGGGGCAACCTATCAGTGGGGCCGGGAGAACTACGTTCGACTGTCTCCGTGGACGCGTACTGGGCACGTCTTTTCTGTGCGTGCCATCAGCACTCTAGAATAGGTTCACGCATGGCAAACAACAATGAAGTTGAAGCGCTGGATCCTGACTTCACCGCGAAGGTCACCAGCGCTGTCTCCCCGTGGATACTGCAGCAGCGTTGGTGTCCGACCGGATACCAAGATCTGCACCCGGTTGTCCTGTGGCGATTGCCTTCTAAAGGCGAAGAGAATGCGCATGCGCTGCTCCTCGTGGCGCGTCTTGATGAGAACGGACCCCTCCTGCAAGTCCCCTTGGTGGCAGCAGCAGAAAGCGCGAACCCGTCCTCGGCTACCCTTGTCGCAACCACCGAGGACGGGTCCCTCTGGGACGGGACTGTAGAACCCTTGTTCTGGAAGGCATGGGTGCACGTCGCCTCGGTCCTAGCGGGCACGAGGGCGGAACTAGCCCAGTCGGCCGCGAACGTAAGACCATTGGGCATGGAGCAATCCAACAGCTCTGTGATCCTCACAGGCGGGGCAACTCGCCTGATAGCCAAGGTGTTCCGAGTCCTTCAACCCGGCGTTCATCCCGAGGTGGAGCTTCCTACCGCGCTCACGGAGACGGGATGGTCCGGCGTCCCAAAGCTCTATGCCACGTGGGACCTTCCGCCACTACCAGATGACCTCGGGGGATTCCCCTATTGCTCAGCGGTTGTGTCACAAATGATCACGGGTGCGACGGACGGGTTTGACCTGTTTGTGGACTTGGCGACCAAGGGTGAGGATCCGAGCCGTGAAGCCACCGCCCTCGGTATCCTAACCGCACAGATGCACGGCGGCTTGCGGAGCGCCCTCGGCTCCGGGACCCCCTTTCTTCCTGCAGACTTGGCGGAGAGGGTGGAAGGCGGCCTCAAGCGCGCGAGCCTAGATGACATGAGCTGGCCGCATGCGGATCTTAGGAAGCGACTCACACAAGTACTCGCCGACAATATGGGGGGATTGATCACCTCGATCGAGACCCAACAAATCCATGGCGACCTCCATTTGGGCCAGACCCTCAGATCACCGGATGGTTCCTGGTACGTCCTCGACTTTGAAGGGGAACCACTGGCCGATATCGCGCAGCGTTCCGCTCCGGACACACCGCTTCGGGACATTGCGGGGATGTTGAGATCCTTTGACTACGCGTGGCAACGGGCCAACGATGGACCCGATACGACGATGTGGACAAAGAATGCTCGCGATGCGTTTCTTAGGGGCTACAGCTCAGAGAGCGCACTTACTGACGCCGACTTGATGATTCTCGGCGTCTTAGAAATTGAGAAGGCGCTCTACGAGGTCGAGTATGAGGCCAAGTATCGTCCCGACTACCTAAGGGTCCCGCTAGCCGCCCTGGAAGTGCTTGCGAATCTGCACGGTGAACAATCCAAAGTGAGAGACTTGAAGCTATGACTAATCAGCCTGTTTCCATATCCCCCGAAGTCCTGGATTCGGTCGCTCGAGGTGAGTACCACTCGCCTCACTCTGTGCTAGGCGGTCACCCCGAAGATGGGATCGTGACTGTCCGCACCGTTCGTCACCTCGCTGATGAGGTGACCGTAGTGACCGCTGACGCCGAGTACCCGGCAAGCCACGAACACAACGGCGTGTGGGTTGCTGTTCTTCCTGGCGATACCGTTCCTGACTATCGTCTCCGTATTCGCTACGGCGATACCACCACCGTGGTGGACGACCCCTACCGCTTCCTTCCATTTGTTGGCGAACTGGATCAACACCTGTTCTCCGAAGGCCGATTGGAAGAGCTGTGGCGTACCCTCGGAGCCCACCGCAAGCACCTCTCTGGATCCATGGGTGACGTCGATGGAGTCGCATTTGCAGTTTGGGCACCAAATGCGCGCGCAGTGAGGGTCGTTGGCGACTTCAACTACTGGGATGGTTCGGGGTCCTCGATGCGCTCCCTGGGGTCCTCCGGCATCTGGGAGCTTTTCATCCCGGACGTACAGATCGGCGCTCGATACAAGTTTGAGATCCAGGGACCGGAAGGCAACTGGTTCCAAAAGGCAGACCCTCTCGCGAATGCTACGGAAGTCCCCCCTGCTACGGCCTCGGTGGTAACGCACTCTGAGTACGAATGGGAAGACGAAGAGTGGCTCACCAAACGCGCTGAGACCAATGTTCATGAAGGACCGATTTCGATCTACGAATGCCACATTGGGTCCTGGAAGCAGGGTCTTTCCTACCGCGACCTCGCTGATGAGATGGTCCCCTACCTGCTGGAGATGGGTTACACCCACGTAGAGTTCATGCCTGTCATGGAGCACCCATTCGGTGGCTCGTGGGGCTACCAAGTCACCTCCTACTATGCCCCAACTGCACGTTTTGGCTATCCTGATGACTTCCGCTACCTGGTCGATCAGCTCCACCAGGCCGGTATCGGGGTAATTCTGGACTGGGTTCCCGCACACTTTCCAAAGGACGCTTGGGCGCTTGCCCGTTTTGATGGCACCCCTCTGTACGAGGACGGGGACCCGATGCGCGGCGAACAGCCAGACTGGGGAACCTACGTCTTCAACTTCGGTCGCAATGAGGTCCGTAACTTCCTAGTCGCAAACGCGAACTACTGGTTTGAAGAGTTCCATGTTGATGGCCTACGTGTGGATGCCGTCGCATCGATGCTCTACTTGGACTACTCGCGTGAAGAGGGTCAGTGGCGCCCCAACCAGTTCGGTGGGCGAGAAAATCTTGAGGCCATCCAGTTCATCCAGGAAACCAACGCCACTGTCTACCGCCGCTACCCGGGTGTCATCATGATTGCCGAAGAATCGACTGCCTGGCCCGGTGTTACGGCGCCAACTTCTGGCGGGGGCCTCGGCTATGGCCTGAAGTGGAACATGGGGTGGATGAACGACACTCTGCGCTACATGGCAGAAGATCCGGTTAACCGTCGCTGGCACCATGGTGAGCTGACCTTCTCACTTGTCTATGCATTCTCGGAGAACTTCATTTTGCCTCTGTCTCATGATGAGGTCGTCCACGGCAAGGGCTCGATAATCGCAAAGATGCCCGGCGACAAGTGGCAGAAACTCGCAAACACCAGGGCGCTGTACGCATACCAGTGGTCACACCCCGGCAAACAGCTCTTGTTCATGGGCCAAGAGTTCGCGCAGGAGGGCGAGTGGAGCGAGTCGTATAGCCTCGACTGGTGGCTCCTCGATAACCCGGAACATCAGGGGGTCGCGCGCCTTGTCAGGGATTTGAACCATATCTACCGCTCGTCGCCTGCCATGTGGGATGACGACTACACCGGCTTTGAGTGGATCGATGCGGGGGATGCGGACCACAACGTGGTCTCTTATGTGCGCCAGGGACGCAACGAAGATGGAGAGATGGAGCATCTGCTCTGCATCATCAACTTTGCTGGTAACCCGCACGAGCACTACCGGGTCGGTCTACCATTCGGTGGTGATTGGGAAGAGGTTCTCAACTCTGATGACCTGGCCTACGGAGGATCAGGGGTGACGAACCCCAGCGTCCTACATTCGGAGGAGCTGCACTGGAACAATCGTGATCATTCGTT
The DNA here is from genome assembly GCF_014525425.1 of Schaalia sp. JY-X159. NCBI lineage: Bacteria > Bacillati > Actinomycetota > Actinomycetes > Actinomycetales > Actinomycetaceae > Schaalia > Schaalia sp. JY-X159. Next base: position 54,577 of record NZ_JACEXI010000005.1, read on the forward strand.
GTCGCTGTCTGTTCCGCCGTTGGCTGCAACGTTCCTTCGGCCCGTCAAGAAGTAGCCTTGTGAGGAGCTAGGGCAGAGAGCACTTACGGTGGGGGGATTCGCTACGGCGGGTCCCCCCACCCCCATCTCAAACCGCGAGATCGAATAGTATCGACAGCTTCGGGTCCAATAACAGTGTAATATGTCGATACTATTCGATCTCGCGGGGAGGGGGTGGGTAGTGACGGCAGCGGTGACCGGTCGTAGAGGCGAGAGGAATACCCACAGCATCTTCTGCAAAAGCCCCTTAAGCCACATCAATCGTCTTCATCTGCACGTAAGGTTGCCGTAATCCCCTAAGGTTGCCCCCGTTCTTGCGAATTACGAGCAACTCTAAGGGATCCCGGCAACCTTACGTGGCGGAGGGGTAGTCGGGGCGAGAGGTGCCCCGCCTACACCATGAGGTGCGTGGCAAGTCTGTTCCGCGCGGCCTTCACTGCTGCGGTGTCACTCGCTATTGGGAACAAGCCGACGAGGGCGCGACGGTACTTCTCTTTGTCGCTCTCATCTTCTGCTGAGATCAGTGCATCAAGTAGGACGTTAAATGCCCCTTGCTCATCACCAGCCGCGAAGTGAGCGTCAGCAGATGTTGTGGGAGACTCAGTCATCGCTGCCCCGCCCGCTAGTTCCTTTTCATAGCGACGCTCAAACCGCGCTCTAGCAAGGGCGACTTTGGCTTCCTTGTCTGCGGGGTTGTTTGCCAGTACCTTTTTCCACGCTTTTACCGCCCCGTCCCAGTCGCCTTCCTCTTCGGCAGCTCGGGCTGGTAAGTGCTCTTCAGGTGTTGGAATCTCCGTGTCTTCATCAGAAACTTCGAGACGTCCGGTCACACCCAGCTGCTGCGCCGCTTGGAGCACCTCTGTGAGGATGCGCTGCGCCTCTGCCGGTGTTGGTACGCCCTCGAACAAGGGAATGGGGCGCCTTGCAATGATCGCAAATGTTGCTGGGACACTCTGCGCCTGGAATGCGGCTGCAAGCTGCGGACTAGCTTCAACATCAACCCGTCCGAGCTGCAAGGACCCGTCTGCTGAACGTATCAGCGACTCCAAGATCTCAAGGGATTGTTTGGAAGCGAGGGATCGTGGAGAATACAGCGCGAGGACCACTGGCACCTCTTGCGAGAGCGCCATCTGCTCTTCAAAGGTCGCCTCTGTAACATCTACGACAAGTGGCGCGGGAACATTCTGCGCCAGCCCGGAGCCTTCAAGACCCCCATCAGCTACTGGAGCGACTTGGTCTGCAACCATATGTGACAGGTCTACGCCACCAAAATTGCTCGATTCCACAGCTTCCACCAAATTCCCCTCCAGCCGAGGCTAGCCTGCTGGCTCTGTGTCATCCCGGTCAACCGACGTGATGACACGCTCAGAACCCACGACGGAGACTTTCTCGTCAGATCCTTGTGGCGGGACAACGAAGAAGATTGACACTAGATAATTGACGCTGACAGAACCGATAACGTTCTTGTCCTCAAGATAAGCAGCAGGAGTTCCCGCCATCTCCAGCGTTGATCCCGGAACCGTGCGACTGTACGTCATCGAGTATGTGAAAGCCGCCGATACCAACGACTGTTCAGTATCCAATGAGACGCCCACGATGGGATAGTCCCCCACAGCAGCCGAGGCCGTAACACTGCCGGCCACCTGTACCGCCTCGTTGACCTTAGTAAGTTCCTCGGCATACCTGGGAGCAAAGACGTTGTCGTCAAAGAGGGCATACTCTTCGTTGTCAGGACTATTCAGATGGTTAACGTAGGTTGTGAGTGTTTCCTGCGGGGTCATAATTAGGCCCTCGGAATCGGCCTCCAACACCTTGGATCCGTCACGGATACCGACGCCACGCACGGAGGTGCCCCCAACTAGCCGCGTCCAGTTCTCCAGCTTGTACTGGTCTCTAGCGGACTGCTGGGTGATGAAGTAGACCTCTGCGGGCTGGTCTCCCGAAGCATTTGAGGCTACTAGCAGAACACGTGGCCATGAGTCACCAACAGTCGCGGAGAAGACCTCTTGGTTTATGGTCAGTGCAGGAATCTCCGTGTCTGTCTTCTCAGCTCGGACAAACTGGCCTTTTCTCAAGGTCAGCGCGGGGTCAACAACTCGTTCTTCGAGAATCGACGTATCGTTCTCTTCAACCGATGCGTCCAAATCCGCCTGAATATCAGCAACGATTCGCCTCACTTGGTCTTCCGTCAAGGTCAAAGAAAGATCCGAATTGGTTGTGCCTGACTGCGCACCTGACTGCGCACCTGATTGCGTTGCCGACTGTGGGTCGGCAACCTCCAGCACGGGCTGGGAACAGCCGGCAAGAACTAACGCGGAACTAGCGGCTAGAGATAGTAGTGCTGTTGTGGACCGCTTCATGGCTTTCTCCGTTTCCAGACTGCTCGGGCGGCGAGGATGGCGGCAAATCACTGCTCGACGTCACCCATAGCCTCACTCCACTTATTGGGTCGCACGCTGCGCTCGTGGAGCACCCGATCCGGGGTGGGGTCTTCCTCGGTGGGTGTGGCGGTCGTCGTAAACTCTCGCTCCCCGACAACCAGGCGGCTTACTCCGCGCCGGTGCGCGTCGCGTAATGCTCGACGGGTTGGGAACGAGCCCCCACCCTGCTGCAACGCAGAAAGGTTCATCATTCCCGAATCAGTCGTGACCGTTTCGCTACGAGACGCTTCAAGGCGTGACGGTTGATCATCCTTGGTGGACGGCTTGTCCTTGGCTTCCATATCATCCGTGGCCACGCTGAGTTCCTCATCACCGGCTGAGTCTGCATCACCGGCTAAGTCTGCATCACCAGCCGAGTCTGCGTCGGGGCGCGAGGGCGTCACGTCATCAACTTCTTGGTCGATTGACTCCACGGTTTCTGCCGCGTCTTCTGCGACCACCTCCGTGGGATCCGCCGTCTCAGTAGCCTCCACCGAAATAGCATTCGTGGACTCGACGTGGTCAGTCGTGGAGAGTTCCGGAAGAGTAGCAATCTCTGCGGTATCGGTGCTGGCTCTCTCATCCAGCGTCCGCAGCGCCTCAGACCTTGACGCCCGGCGACGAGCTGCCCCCGCAAGCGACACGGCGATAATCAGCGCCATGATCGTCGCAATCGCTGCACCAATGAATGATGCCACGGCCAGCAGGTTTGATTGCGGTGTCTGCCAAGTCAATGTCAACGTTGGCGCGGGGCCCACTCCGTCAGTTGCAGCGAGGATTGACAGTCCCATGTCGTCCCCACTTAGGGTGAGACTGACAGAGCCACGCCCATAGTTTTCCGCGACCCACATGTCAGAGCTAATGGGACTGGCAGCCTGAGCGCCTGACTGTGGCTCTTCCACACTCTCCGCGCCGCGACCTGATTGAGCTTCTCCAGATTGTGGATTCGCCTCAACCCCGTGGGGAATTGTCTTGAGGGTTTGAAGATCAAGCAGACCAACAATTTCCTCATAGGGTTCATCCTGCAACCAGGCGGTGATGTCTTCCGGGCTGCCAACTGCAAGCCAGACATCTTGGTCTGGCTCGGCAGTAACATTGATTCTGACACTGTCCGCATAGAGGGGGAAGACGCCCGCGCGGGTCATGGCAAATGGCTCTGTGGGGTTGTGCGTTGCGCTAACCTGCTGGGCTGGGCGCCACACCGTTAGTGCCAGAGCGCCAACAGCCAGCAATGCTACGGCAATGATGCCGAGCACGATGGGCACCGAATATCTTTTCGCCTTGCTCACGGCCAGTTCCCTCCCAAATACTGCGTTAGTACAGAATAAACCAGCTATTGGGCTCGATGGCGAGCACTAGGACACAATCTGTACTACGCCAAAGATACGCCACATTGGAATCAGCCGCCTCTTTAGTAACAGCTAGGCCCTTTTCATCGGCCTAGTCGGGACGCAACCTTCGCCTCCAGCACTCAGAGTGCCAGTGTCGGCGTGCCTGCACGCCCACAGGGCGCCCAAAGCGCGAATCTTCTGGCCATGCCACGACATGTTCTGTCCCCGCAGGGATCTGTTGCAGACAGCCGGGGCAAATGTACGTCTTATCGCCACCTCCTACATGCTGAACTTGGTAACTATCTCCGCCCGGCCCGCTCTCACTGCGGGGCACGCCCCTCAGCGCGTCCATATTGAGAGGGCGGTGTTCCCTCCCGTTGTGGGCGCGCTTCGAGCCGCGAGACTTTGGCACGACCCTACTGGGCTACGACGCTGGCGCCGTTGCGGAACACCCGAACCGGGTGCAAGTCATCAGATGCCACGAGGATATCAGCCCGCAGACCGACTTTGATCTCACCGCGATCCTCAAGACCCAGGACCTTAGCTCCCTGCTTGCTTGCCATGTACACGGCATCTTCCAGCGGTATACCCCCGTCGACAACGGCGATGCGAACCTGGTCCATGATGTGCGAAGTTCCTCCGGCGAGATTTCCACCTTCGGTCAGACGGGCAACTCCGTCGGCAACTGTGACTGCATTGGGTCCGAGGACGTAGTCGCCATCAGCCATTCCAGCTGCAGCCATAGAGTCCGTGACGAAGACGGCATTGTCGCGCCCGACGATCTGGGCCACCTCATTGACCAGCAGTGGATCGAGGTGCACCCCATCGCAGATCATCTCAGCAATGATTTCGCCGTCCTGAGCGCTCGACAACAATGCCGGAATTGGACCCGGAGAGCGATGGTGCATCGGAGGCATACCGTTAAACAGGTGCGTCACCGTGGCCTTGCCTCCGCGGATCTTGTTCTCTGCAAGCAGGTCAACACCCATTTCGACGGCTTCGTTTGCTTGCGAAACCGTGCAGTCCGAGTGACCCCATGATGGGAGGATCCCTCCCTCAACCAGCAGGCGAACCGCCTCGCGACCGTCCTCGTCCAAACATCTTTCGGGAGCCAGCGTGATGGATACGGCATACCCGCGGCCCGCCTCTACTAGCTTCGTTGCGTCGGTCGGCGTTGCCGGAACTAGGAACGCGGGGTTCTGAGCTCCGCAGCGCGCCTCAGAGAGGAATGGTCCCTCGTAATGAATGCCTGCAATGATGCCCGCCTCAACGGCGTCAGCCAACAGACCTGCCCTCTCTTCAAGCACCGGGATTGCTGCTGTGACAAGTGAGGCAACCAGAGTAGTTGTCCCATATTTCAGGTGTTCATTAGCCGCCTGTTCGACATCAGCCACAGTCAGGGAATCAGGGAACGAAGCCCCGCCACCGCCATGGCAGTGCACATCGATGAGGCCCGGGAGAATGTACCCGTCTGCGTCTAGCCGCGAGGCATCCGCGTAACGGTCCGGCAGATCCGCCTGGCTTCCGACCCAGGCTATTAGCTCACCTTCGATCACTACTGCACCGTTCGTGATGGTTTTATCAGGTAGCACGACTGAACCCGTTAGTAACTGAATATCACTCATTTTCCTTCGGCCTTTGTTTGGAACTCTCTGACTAGAACAGGCGGTCCTGACTGTTATCCATTCCCCGCATTGCCGCATAGTCCAAGCTTAGACACTCAATACCACGGTCCGCGGCAAGAACTTTGGCCTGATTAGTTAGTTCTTGACCCGCAAAGATTCCTCGAATCTCCTTGTAGCGCTCTTCCCGCCCCAGAAGATCCAAGTAGCGGGTCAATTGCTCGACTCCGTCGATGCCGCCGCGCCTCTTGACCTCTATAGCGACAGGATGCCCCTGCGGGTCATAGACCATTAGGTCGACAGGACCAATCGGCGTTGGGTGCTCACGACGTTGCAGGCGCCACCCCGGTCCGAGAATGGTGGAAACCTGTTCTGCCAGGAGCTCTTGGAGGTGGGCCTCTACCCCATCCTTGCGCAGGCCGGGGTCCTCCCCCAGCTCCTCGACAACTTCCGCGATCTTCTCGTAGATGCGGATAAGTAGGGCACCATCCATCTTCTTTGGCTGCACAGTCCACACGGCCACGACACCGAGCTCTGACTCGTCCTCATCCGGTTCGCGTTCCGTAAGGACACACGGAGCTGTCATCCAGTTCAGTGGCTTGTATGAACCCCCATCGGAATGAACCAACACGGAGCCGTCTGCTTTGAGCATGAGCAGACGTCTTGCACGCGGCAGATGGGCATCAAGCCGACCCGTGTAGTCCACCGAGCAATCGGCTATGACCAATCGCAACGCGTACCCCTTTCAGAAGAAACCTAGGAACCCTGGCTATCCACGGAGACCGGGAGGTGCGGAGTTCACCCAAGAGATCAGCCCGGCAGCGTCTCCCTGCGCCAACGCAAGGGTGAAGAGACCTTGAGGGGAGCGGAGTCGGACGATGATGTAGCTATTGTCCGCTGTTGGGACTGGTCCCCCCACCACTTCAAGATAGGCCCGTGGCAGTAGCAGGTCCGGTGTCGTCCTCGGACTGGCCAAACGGTACCAAGCCAGATTGATTTGTCCGTAGAGCGCTACACCACGAATCCATTGGTCGTCACCCGGCCGAATGATCCACGTACTAAATGAGGCTTTTCTACCCACGAGGATCGCTGCGCGCAGTCCCAAGAAGGTCAGCATCGCCAGGATAACCACGAGGATCAAGGCGGAGACAGCAAGAAAAATCATCCCTGCACTCATGCTCGCCTCCGGTTTCGTGACTCTGCAACACTACTTGGAAGAAATCTCTCCGCCCTGGGCGACGATCGTCACATAGTCTGAATCAACGGATGCAAAGCCACCGTCGATTGAGACAGTCACCTTCACTCCCCCTTGCGCTTGGATCTCAACCTCTCCGGCTTCTAATACCGTCAGAAGAGGTTGGCGACCCGTGAGGATACCCAAGCGCCCATCCACCGCTGGGACCGCCACATATGAGGCATTCCCTTGCCAGAGGGGTTCCAGCCGAGAGACAACTTCAACATGAAGCTTAGCGTCACTCACCGTCCTGGATTTCCTTCCATCTACGTTCGATATCCTCGATGCCGCCGATGTTGAAGAAAGCCTGCTCTGGAACATGGTCGTAGTAGCCGTCAGCAATACGCTTGAACGCTTCGATCGTCTCCGAGAGGGGAACCGTGGAGCCGGGTAGGCCCGTAAACTTCTCCGCCATGTATGTGTTTTGTGAGAGGAACTGCTGAATCCTCCGCGCCCTAGCAACAGTGACCTTGTCTTCTTCAGACAGTTCGTCAACACCAAGGATTGCGATGATGTCCTGCAACTCCTTGTTCTTCTGCAGGATCGACTTCACCCGGGTTGCAACATCGTAGTGTTCCTGGCCAACGTGCTTCGGATCAAGCAGTCGCGACGTTGACGTCAGTGGATCAACCGCGGGGTACAAGCCTCGTGAAGCAATCTCACGTGAGAGCTCGGTTGTCGCATCAAGGTGAGCAAACGTCGTTGCAGGCGCCGGGTCCGTGTAGTCATCAGCAGGAACATAGATTGCCTGCAGCGAGGTGATCGAATTTCCACCGGCAGAGGTGATGCGCTCCTGCAACATGCCCATCTCATCTGCAAGGTTCGGCTGGTAGCCGACCGCTGAAGGCATACGGCCCAAGAGTGTCGAAACTTCAGAACCCGCTTGAGTGAAGCGGAAGATGTTGTCGATGAAGAGGAGCACGTCCTGGTTCTGAACATCGCGGAAGTACTCTGCGATCGTCAGCCCTGTGAGGGCGATACGTAGACGCGTCCCAGGCGGTTCGTCCATCTGGCCGAAGACCAGCGCGGTTTTATCCATGACGCCGGCCTCTTCCATTTCGTGGATGAGGTCGTTGCCCTCACGTGTTCGTTCACCCACCCCGGCGAACACAGACACACCACCATGGTCCAGTGCAACTCGTTGGATCATCTCTTGGATGAGGACGGTCTTGCCGACGCCCGCACCGCCAAAGAGTCCGATCTTTCCACCCTGCACATACGGAGTAAGCAGATCGATGACCTTGATCCCCGTCTCAAACATCTTCTCTTGACCTTCAAGCTGGTCAAACGAGGGCGCGTCCCTGTGAATGGGCCAGCGCTCCTTGATGTCGAGAACCTCATCCTTCTCCAAGTTCAGGCATTCGCCTGTCACATTGAAGACGTGGCCCTTGGTCACTTCACCAACCGGGACTGTGATTGGACCACCCGTGTTAGTTACCTGCGCCCCGCGCACCAATCCATCAGTTGGCTTCAGTGCAATGGTTCGCACCATGTTGTCACCCAGATGCTGGGCAACTTCAAGGGTTAGAGTTGTCAGCCCTTCGCCCTCGCCCTGGCCGCGTAGATCGAGATCTACGAGCAACGCATTGTAGAGCGGGGGGATCGCATCCGGGGGGAACTCAACGTCAACTACGGGACCCACAACGCGCGCAACGCGACCCTCGGCGGGCTTAGTCTTTTCGTCTGCCATCTCTGTCTCTTTCCGCGGCCACGGGGGCCTAATCCGTGTTGTCTAGTTGGCCTGCGAAAGAGCGTCTGCACCCGAGACGATTTCGCTAATTTCCTGCGTTATTTCACCCTGGCGTGCCGCATTTGCAAGCCTGGTGTAATCGGTTATCAAGTCTCCGGCATTTTCTGTTGCCGTGTGCATTGCCTGCTGACGTGCTGCCAACTCCGACGCTGCGGACTGGACCATTGCGGTCGCAATGCGATTGGTTACGTAAAGAGGAAGTAGCGTGTTGAGAACGCTGTCCACATCTGGAATGAACTCATACTCTGGGAAGCCCGTACCATCTGGACCAAAGCCCAGCTCGCCTTCGCCCTCGCCTTCTCCCTGGGGAGCATCGACGACCCTAAGCGGCACGATCTGGCGGATTTCAGGTATCTGCTTCACCATGGAAATGAACCTGGTGAAGACAATTTCAACCGCAGCCACACCTGTTGCAGGGTTTGGATCGAGGAAGTACTTGAGTAGTGTGTCACCGACCTCGTACATACGTTCTTCGGACGGACGGTCCGAGTCGCCCTCCCAGGCTTTCTCAATTGGGATGCCACGGAATCTGAAGAACTGCGCCGCCCGCTTACCGGAGGTGAAGAGAACGGGCTCCTTCCCGTCCTCGCGGAGTTCTTCCATCAGCCGTGCCGTTTCACGCAATATTGTTGCCGAGTACGCCCCGGCCAATCCGCGGTCCGAGGAAATGGCAAGAACTGCAACCCTGTTCGTATCAGAACGTTCCTGTGTGAGCGGATGGTGGATGTCCGAGTGCACCGCAACGGCCGCAACGGCCGCCGTCAGGGCACGCGTGTAAGGATCTGCTTCGACTGCGCGCTTACGTGCGGCACCGATTCGAGAAGCAGCAATCATCTCCATCGCTCTGAAGACTTTTTCAAGCGTTTCAGTTGCGCGGATCTTCTGCTTGTAGACCCTCTGTTGACCACCCATTCCTAGTCCTTCTTCGCACCGCCGCGCGTGCGGACGATCTCTTCTTGGGTACGCTCGGCCTCAACTTCGCCCTCTGCTGCCCCATCCTTCGAGACTACAAACGACTGGTGGTAGTCCTCAACCGCACTCTTCAGATCACTCTCGAGATCTTCTTCGAGCGTTCCCGTAGCGACGATCCTCTCCAGAACATCTGTGTGTGCCCGCAAGTGGTCCAGAAGACCGTCTTGGAAGGGGCGAACCTCTTTGAGTTCGAGGTCGTCTAGGTATCCCTTCGTGCCTGCCCAGATCACAGCGACCTGATCCTCAACACTCATCGGGGAACTCTGCGACTGCTTCAGCAGCTCCATCATGTGCTCACCACGTGTCAACTGCGCCCGAGTGGTCGCGTCGAGGTCGGAAGCAAACATGGCGAACGAGGCCATCGAACGGTATTGGGCAAGCGTCAGCTTCAGGGTGCCCGCAACCTTCTTCATAGCCTTGATCTGCGCGTCACCACCAACACGGGAGACGGAGACACCAACGTCAACCGCCGGGCGCTGGTCGGCGTTGAAAAGGTCCGACTGCAGGAAGATCTGGCCGTCGGTGATTGAGATGACGTTCGTCGGAATGTAGGCGGAGACGTCGTTTGCCTTGGTCTCAATGATTGGCAGACCCGTCAGGGAGCCGCCTCCGAGTTCATCCGACAGCTTCGCGCATCGTTCTAGAAGACGCGAGTGGAGGTAGAAGACATCACCCGGGTACGCCTCACGGCCCGGTGGGCGACGAAGCAGAAGTGACACTGCGCGGTAGGCTTCTGCCTGTTTTGAAAGATCGTCAAAGACAATCAGGCAGTGCTTTCCACCGTACATCCAGTGCTGGCCGATAGCGGATCCCGTGTAGGGAGCCAAGTACTTGAATCCTGCGGGGTCCGAGGCCGGTGCAGCAACGATGGTCGTGTACTCCAGTGCACCAGCATCAGCAAGAGTCTTGCGGACGGCAGCGATGGTCGACGCCTTCTGTCCAACGGCAACGTAAATGCAGCGAACCTGCTTCTTGGGGTCACCCGTTGCCCAGTTGTCCTTCTGATTCAGAATCGTATCGATCGCGATAGCAGTCTTGCCAGTTTGCCGGTCGCCAATAATCAGCTGACGCTGTCCACGGCCAATCGGGATCATGGAGTCAATGGCCTTAAGGCCCGTCTGCAAAGGCTCATGCACCGACTTACGCTGCATGACGCCGGGAGCCTGCAGTTCGAGGGCGCGGCGTCCCTCCAGGTCCGTAATCTCTCCGAGGCCGTCGATGGGTTTACCCATGGGATCGACCACGCGCCCCAGGTAGCCGTCGCCAACCTGAACTGAGAGGACCTCACCTGTGCGGCGAACTTCTTGACCTTCTTCAATCCCTGAGAAGTCACCCAGAATGACCGTTCCAATCTTGGTCGGTTCCAGGTTCATCGCGAGTCCGAGCGTTCCGTCCTCGAACTTCAGGAGCTCATTGGCCATCGCTCCCGGAAGACCTTCAACCTGCGCGATGCCGTCGGCGGTTTCAGTAACGTGACCGACCTGCTCGGCCGTTGCGTCCACGGGCGTAAATGACTCAATGTAAGAGTCCAACGCTGCCCGAATGTCTTCCGGGCGAATCCCAAGATCAGTCATTGATCGTTCCTAATCGCTTCTGTGTCCAAGTCATGTGAGAGAGGTCTGTTGCTACTTAGCCATGGCCAGACGTGCCATGGCAATATCCGTACGGATCGAGGTGTCGATTGATTCCTCGCCTATATCGAGACGGAAGCCGCCGATCAACGATGGGTCAACCACTTGCGCCATGTCCACGGGACGTCCCCACTTCCGCTCAGCAAGTGATGCCATCCGGGCTGCCTGGGCCTCAGTCAATGGACGAGCAGTACTACATACCACCAGTGCCCTGCCATTCATGTCAGAAGCCCGTGCCGCCATTCGCCGAAGCAGTTGCACTAGGTGCCCGTAGCGCACGTCGTGGGCTGCCCGCATAATTAGCTTCTGCGCGATTGGGCTGACGTGGCCCTCAAAAATTTTCCCCGCGAGGGCGGCTCTCTGGTCGGCGTCACCCTCCCCCAAGTCAGACAGTTGAATCCGCAAGTCGCGGTTGCTGGCAATCAGCGCGTAGGCATCCACAAGCTGCTGGCTGAGGTCGGGGTTCTTCTCGTAATCCTCTGCGAGAACATACGCGTCCATGCCGAGTTCACGAATTGTGGTCCCCAGTTGGTCCTGATGACCCCAGTGCTGGCCTACCAGCAGGGAGATCACTGCCATGGTGACTGAGCCAACCCGCGCGGAGAAAACACTCTCAGCGAGGTTCACTCGGTCAACTGGCGTTCGGCCAGGGTCCGTCAGTGCCCGCAGGAGGCGCCGGTTCTGGCTCAGCGTGTCGTAAACACCAAACAGTTCAGCACCGACTGCTTCACCCTGGGGACCAATCTTGATGTCCCGGTGAAGCAGGTCGCGTGCGGCCTGAAGGTTCGACTGCTGTTCCGCTCCCACTAGGCATCCGCTCCCGTGGGGGTCGAAGCCAAGTCGGCCTCAACATCGCTCATGAACCTGTCGATTACACGCTGTGACAGTTCTTCATTTGTGAGCTGTTCGCCAACGATGCGCTCTGCCAGCTGTGTCGCTAGAGTACCCACATCTTGACGCAATGATATTGCGGCAGCAGCGCGCTCCGTGGCGATGTGACGGCTTGCAGCTTCGGTAATTCGAGCTGCTTCAGCCTGGGCTTCATGGCGACCTTGGGCCACAATTCGGCCTGCGTCCTTCTGTGCGTCACCGCGGATCTCCCGGGCCTCTTCCTGCGCCTTGCGAAGAACTTCTTCACGCTCACGCTTCGCGAGTGAAGCATCCTCTTTCGCCTTGTCGGCAGCATCGAGTCCCGCGTCGATCATCTCGCGGCGGTCATCTATCATTCCGTAGATTTTCGGAAGCGCTTTGCCCAGCACCAACCACAGCCCAAGCATGATTAGCGCCGACCAGAAGATCTCATAAACCGGCGGAATCAAAACATCAAGGCCACCTACGGCTGCGGCCTCAGCTGGAAACGGCATGGTTGCAACCATCAGACAATAAATGCCAGAACGAAGCCGATCAGGGCAAGGGCCTCGATTAGGGATGCACCGATAATCATGTTCGTAAAGAGGCGACCAGCGACCTCGGGTTGGCGTGCTGTGGCTTCCTGTGTACGCGCAACCAGGATGCCGATGCCGAGGCCCGGGCCGAGTGTTGCAAGGCCGTAGCCCAGAATAGTGATGGAACCGGTCATCGTTTCTTCCTTCTGTTGTTACTTGGTTTTGGTTGGGATCAGTTGTTTGGATTAGTGGGCTTCGACTGACATCTTGATGTAGACGGCAGTCAAGATGGTAAACACATAGGCCTGCAGTACTGCCACGAACATCTCAAACAGAGTCATTACCACGGCTGCGGCCAGGGTCAGTGCGGAGACGGGAACCAGGGCTCCGACGCCAATCAGCAGCACCTGGGTTCCGAAGTATGTCAGGGCTAGGAGCATGTGGCCGGCAATCATGTTAGCCAGAAGACGAATAGCCAACGTAGCGGGTCGCACGATGAAAGTTGAGATTAGTTCGATTGGAGTGAGCAGGAAGTACACGGGCCACGGGATGCCGGGAGGGAACAACTGTTCCTTGAAGAAGCGCAATCCCCCACGTGCCTTTATACCCGCACTGATGAAAGTCACATACGAGATAATCGCGAACACCAGTGGAACTGACATTACAGAAGATGCTGCGATGTTGATTCCCGGAACGATACCGGTGAGGTTCATTCCCAAGACGCCGAAGAAGGTGAAGGCTAGGAGCGTACCGTAGCGCTTGCCGCGGCGAGTCCCGAGGAGCTCGATACCAATGTTCTGGCGAACAAACGACACGCCAAGTTCAATCAGCATTTGGCCGCGAGATGGGCGGAGTGTCACGCCAGCAGCCGTCACGGCAAAGATGAGTGCAACAATAGCGGCAGCGATGATCCGTGCCAGAGTGAGTCGGTTTAGTTCGAAAGCAGTCCCACCCCAGATGATTGTTTCTGGGAAGAAGTCGGCCATGCCGGGACTGTGAACGTCCTCGATCGGATGGCTAAATGCGTCGACTATGCCGGGATAGAACGTCACAACCACGACGCCCAGGAGCAGCACCAGGCCGAGCCACCACCACAGCGGCCGTGCAGGATTGCTCCGTGCAGTCTCTGTCTTGTGGGTAGCGTCAGGCAGGCGATTCTCCGCCGGCTTGGCCACAGTTGCCGTGGTCAGAGCGTACCTCCAGATATTCGTGCCTTCTGCTGTGAAGACAATTGCCCAAACTACCACCGCGTATAGAGGTGGACGACGATCATGCTATCAGGCCAACCGGGAACCGGTTGCATGTGTAGGCTTTCAAAGTGAGTAAGAACGCCCACTAGAAATGAGCTAGTTGGGGCGTCCGGTAGTACTAGGAGGAGGAACTGTGAGCCAATTGGCATCTACCCCGCCCCAAAATGCCAAGTCGGCCGAGCAGAGTGATGACTCACCTGATAGCGAAAAGGTCCCCGGGCAGGACTCTTGGCTCGCGAAGACGGGTGGGGAAGCAGGTATAACGGTTGGCTTAGTTGCGCTGCTCTTATTTCTAAGGATGTTCGCAGTTGCGGACTGGAACTGGACCGTCGTGGCTTCCCTTACTGAGTCATTCAATTTTGACGATGCCTTCTCTATTCTTCTTGGCACCCTGTTTGAGCGACCCACCATTTCTGGAATCCTCATTGCCATTGCCCTACCTCTGGCCATCTACCGGGACTATTGGCTTTCCAAGAGGGATCTGGGTAAGACCCGCGCTAACAACTGGTTCATCATTGTCGTGCTCCTCGCAACCGCCTACGTGTTGACCCGGACCCTGCACATGTGGTGGGTGATCGTCTGGTCGGTAGCCCTCACAGGGCTGTTGATTCTGGTATCGAAGCTGGCGAAGCGTAAGGGCTGGAGGCGCCAGGTTGCGAGACTCGGCACTCACGTGGGTATCGTGATTGGTGTCGCTCTGCTTGCAGTTGCCTCAACAGTAGACACCCCCTGGGTTGAGAGAGAACAGATCGTCCTTCAAGAGGAAACGATCTACGGGTACGTCCTCGACAGCAACCCCGGATTCCTCAAGATCATGACGGATGATCGAGAAATCCTCATCACTCCGGACAGCGACGTGGTGAGCCGGACGATCATGGACTAGTCCGCAATCTCCGACGGAACTGTCTTCTTCTTTTCTGGCACGAACGCCAGCACTTGCACAGCGGACGTGAGCGCAATTCCTGAAATGAGCAGTGTTGCGACCACACCAAGGTTGAACATTTCAAGTTGCTTTGCCATCACCAGAAGTCCCAGAGTGAGGACGATCTTTATCATGTAGTCAAGGGCAATCCACGCAACTGAAGGATCATCAGATTCAAGCGTCTTAGATGTTGTAAACCACGACACCACCAGCATCACAGCTCCCCCACCGACGCCTGCCACCACGGAGGGCCACAGCGTACCGGAAAGAAAGAGGACAATCGCAAGTCCCAAAAGTACGAGGACGCCGCTCCCGATGAGCATCCCCGTCCTCAACCTCTTCAGGCCGCGACGCGCGGCAAGCGAGTTGACCATCAGTCATCTTCCTTGTCTACTAATTCGGCGTGAACCGGACGAAAACGCCCAGATTGCTTTGCCTCGGCGCCCTCCTGAGAACTGCTGCCCTCAGGGTCCTGCTTGTGGTGGCTAAGGGGCGACCACATATGGTCCAGATTCGGCCTCGAAATAACGGTCTGACCATCGTCGACTGCGACACGGCCCCCGGGGACACCCGTCCCCCGAGAGCGTCGCCGTGATGAACCCGCAGCCGAGGGGAACTGGAAGAGTGTCGCTAAAACTATCAGGACTGCCGCGGGAAGCGCCCACGCAAGAACTATGAGTGGCGGCATTAGTAAGAACGACACCGCAACCACGCAGGCCCAAGTCGTCCACGCATACATGATCAAGACGACCCCGCGGTGCGAATGACCATGGAGAAGCAGACGATCGTGGAGGTGCGTGCGGTCTGCCGTCATCGGACTTCTCCCGTGCGCCATACGCAGCACCGGCGTAATGACCAGATCTGCAAGTGGAATAAGTAGGACTGCCAGGGGGAGGATGACTGGAATCCACGGGGTGATCACGGACTGTTCGGTGAGCAGTGCCGGATTTGCCTGTCCGGTGACTATCAGAGTCGCCGATCCAAGCAACAATCCCAAGACCATTGCGCCAGAGTCACCCATGAAGATAGACGCCGGATGGAAATTGAACCAGAGGAACCCTATGCATGCCCCGGCCAGGGCGACGGTAACCACCGCGGCGGCTGTGGCATACGACGTTGCCCCCATAAGTCTTGTGAGGATGTATGAGTATGCGAAAAATGACAGTGAGCCGATTGCGATGACACCGGATGCCAAACCATCAAGCCCATCCACGAAATTCACGGCATTGATGATTGCGACCAAGATCAGTGTTGACACAAGCACAGAGAGCCAAGCAGATCCAACTGTGACACCAAAAATGGGGACACTGAGAAGTTGCACGCCACCCATTGCCATCCCCCCGGAGATGAGGATCTGCCCTGTTAGTTTGGTGAGCCAATCCAGCTCCCACACGTCATCAACCGCCCCCAAGAGTGCTATGGCGACCGTCCCCAAGGCAACCGACCACAGGGTAGGTGAGGACTCATATATTGGGCGCAGATAGGGAATCGCATACCCGAGTGCCAGCGCTGCTAAGACACCACCCGTCATGGCGATACCGCCAAGGCGTGGGATGGGATGTGCGTGGACGTCCCGAGCGCGCAAAGGCGTGAGGATGTTTAAACTTAGAGCCATGCGACGGACAATCGGCGTCAGCACCATCGTCACCGCCAGCGCGGTCAAGAGCACAAGCATGTATACGCGCACTCGACCCCCTGACTCTAACTATCTCTGCCCAGCCTACGCGGTGGGTCCCGCACAGTCCGGGACACTTCTGACCCGACGCTACGGACTACTTTGACTCTAGTAGGTCTTCAATCTGCTTTGCGGTCACGCCCCCGGCGCGGATTACTCGCGGCGCTGATCTGGAACAGTCGACAATCGTCGAGGGTCTGCCCAGCGGTGACGCGCCTCCGTCAATGTAGACGCTCACTTCATCGCCGAAGTACTCGCGGGCCTCATCCAAGGTTTGGGCAGCTGGCATGCCGGTTCTGTTTGCTGAGGTAACTGCCAGGGGCCCCGTTACACGCAGTGCCGAAATCGCAAGGTCGGAGCCCGGCATCCGCACGGCAATGGTGCCATTGACGGACTCAGTATCCCAACCAAATTGGGCCTTACTCGGGGCAATTATCGTCAGTGGCCCAGGCCAAAACTCCCTGGCTAGTTGCTCAACCGTGTCCCGCTGCTCCAGAGAAGTGAAATCAAGAAGCGAAAGAAGCTCCTCACATAACCCACCCAGAACAGGTGGTGGCATTGTTTGATCACGCCCTTTGGCGCCAAGCAGGCGACCAACAGCAGAATGCGAGAACGGATCGGCACCGATGCCGTAGACCGTGTCCGTTGGCAAGACAACCAGCTCACCCTTTGTGACAGCGCGCAGGAGTCGAATCTGGCTATCTTCTTCCAACCACTTCTCATCCCCGGAAGGAAACTCCAAGGTATCTCTGTACACCGCCATCAAAGCCTCCGTTTCACTACTTTACTGCTCTCAAGAAGCGTGGTCTGCCCGTGAGGTCGTCGACTGTTTCCGCACTGTAAAAACCGACATTGACAGCATGCCCGACAAGGGCTGCCCCCTGGTCTTCACCATGTTCCATCAACAGTGTTCCGTGCTTCCGAAGGAGTTCATACGCACGGGTGACGATGCCTCTTGGTGTCACCAATCCGTCCTCTCCCCCACCGAAGAGCGCGATCTCTGGGTCTGCTAGGGCCTCCGGTTGCGTTGGTGCATCTACGATACCCACGTAGGGCGGGTTGGAAACAACAAGGTCAAGAGTCTCTTCACTCCCTGCCAAAGCCCCTGTGGCATCCTCCATGCATATGCGCACCCTCGATCCGGCGGCAAACTGGCCCACTCGACGTGTGTTTGTCTCTAGGTAGCGGCCGGCCGCTGGGCTGATCTCAACCATTGTTACCTGGGTGTCAGACCTTTCGGTGGCCAAAGCCAACCCAATTGCTCCGGAACCAGCACAGAGGTCCGCAACCACGGCGCTTCCTGGTTCCAACGTAGCAAGTGCTAAGTCGACAAGCGTCTCTGTCTCCGGCCTCGTAACAAAAACCCCGGGACCCGCTTTGAGGGTTAGGTAACGGAAAGTCATCTCTCCCGTGATGTGCTGAAAGGGCACTCGGGACCTGCGTTGGGAGATCGCGCTACGGTACTTCTCGGCTGCTCGTATTCCAGCGTGCGTTCGGACACCCAGTGGTTCGCCGAGAGCCCATTCCAGCAGCCACCGAGCTTCAACCTGGGGTATTCCTACACGCTCAAGTTCTCCCCGACCCCAGCGCAACAGCATCTCGACGGGGACGCTGGCGCTTTCGCGAGAATACCCGCGGCTCACCAGGAACTGCTCCTGCTCTTCGCCGGACTGCATCAGCGCAGTGACTACTGTCCGGCGGCTTCTAGTCGAGCCTCTTCATCGGCAGCAATGGCCGACTGAATGACATCGTCAAGGTTGCCTTCCAGGACCTGATCAAGGTTGTAGGCCTTGAATCCCGTCCTGTGGTCCGCGATACGGTTCTCCGGGAAGTTGTAGGTGCGGATCCTCTCAGACCTGTCAACTGTCCGTACCTGGCTGAGGCGCTTCTCAGAAGCTTCCGCTTCTCTCTGGGCACGCGCCTCCGCAATCAGTCGGGTCCGTAGCACTCGCATCGCTGCGTCCTTGTTCTGCAGCTGCGACTTCTCGTTCTGCATGGAGACGACAATCCCCGTTGGCATATGAGTGATCCTCACGGCCGAGTCCGTCGTGTTGACAGACTGTCCTCCCGGACCTGAAGAACGGTAGACGTCAATGCGCAGGTCATTCGGGTCGATTTCAACAGTATCGTCAACCTCAACCTCGGGCATCACCATCACGCCGGCGGCCGAAGTGTGGATACGACCCTGTGATTCCGTAACGGGGACACGTTGCACACGATGTACCCCGCCCTCGTACTTCAGGTGGGTCCACACCCCTTCTTCCGGTGTTGGGTTGCCCTTTGCACGGACGGCGATTGTCACTTCTTTGAGGCCGCCAAGACCCGTGTGAGTCGTCGACAGCTCCGTAACAGTCCAGCCCTTGTTGTCGGCATAGCGGGTGTACATCCGCGCGAGGTCGGCCGCGAACAGTGCGGATTCGTCCCCACCTTCACCTGCCTTAATCTCAAGAATGACGTCACATGCGTCGTCGGGATCACGTGGAGCGAGGACGGAAACCAGCTCTTTCAGCGCTTCCTCGCGTCGCTGAGAGATCTCTTCAACTTCGGCAGCGAACTCCGGGTCCTCGGCAGCCAGTTCCTGCGCCGCGGCAAGGTCACCGTCAACCTCGGCAAGCGTGTGCGCCAACTTAACGATCCGTCCCAGCTCCGCGTAGCGGCGACCCACCTTACGTGCACGGGCTTGGTTTGAGTGCAGTGTGGGATCTGCCAACTGCTTTTCGAGATCTTCGTATTCTGCGATGAGGGGGGCGACGGCTTCGAGACTGGCGTGCGTAGACACAGGATGCTCCGTAAGTTTGAAGGAAATAGGGTATGAGTGAGCGCCGACGAAATGAATCGCCGGCGCTCTTCACATCCGCTACTTCTTGTCGGCCTTCTTGCCGTAACGTGCTTCGAAGCGGGCAACACGCCCACCGGAGTCCAGAATCTTCTGTTTGCCCGTGTAGAACGGGTGGCACTCTGAACACACATCGACACGCATGGTGCCGTCGGCCACTGTGGAGTGGGTAACGAACTCGTTACCACAGGTGCATGTCACCGTGGTCTCCACGTAATTGGGATGAATACCCTGCTTCATGATGTCTCCTCAAGGATCAGTGCCCCGGGTCTGAAACCGCCCCTAGCGGGCAGATACCAGTGAACCGGAACCAGTAGGTAAGTCTGTCACTCTGAGCCGTCCAGGTCTAGCGGGCGCACCCGTGAGATCTGGCACGGCTCCTGTCATTAGTCGCCTGACGTGGTGCGGGAAGCCATCATCAGGAACTCCGCGTTCGACGAAGTCTCTTTTAGCTTGCCCAGCACTGTTTCCAGTGCCTGTGCTTGGTCGAGGCTCCCCAGCGCACGACGTAGTTTCCACATAATTGCCAGTTCTTCGGGCTTTAGGAGCAGCTCTTCACGCCTTGTCCCTGAAGCATTGATGTCGATGGCCGGGAAGATACGCCGGTCTGCGAGGCTACGGGAGAGGCGCAGTTCCATATTGCCCGTTCCCTTGAACTCTTCGAAGATGACTTCATCCATCTTGGAGCCGGTTTCAACCAGAGCTGAGGCGATAATGGTGAGCGACCCACCCTCACGTAGATTACGTGCAGCACCGAAGAACTTCTTCGGTGGGTACAGCGCTGCTGCATCAACACCACCGGACAGGATACGTCCCGACGCTGGGGCAGCAAGGTTGTAGGCACGTGACAGGCGGGTAATGGAGTCAAGGAGAACCACGACATCTTGGCCGAGTTCAACGAGGCGCTTGGCACGCTCGATTGCCAGCTCTGCGACCGTGGTGTGATCTGATGCTGGACGGTCAAAGGTAGAGGCAATGACCTCACCTTTGACGATAGATCGCATATCGGTCACTTCTTCAGGTCGCTCATCCACCAGCACCACCATCAGGTGGACCTGGGGGTTGTTGATTTCGATGGCCTTCGCCATCTGCTGGATGATCATCGTCTTACCCGCTTTAGGGGGCGAGACAATAAGTCCACGTTGGCCCTTGCCCACGGGGGCGACCAGATCGATCATCCTGGAGGTCAACGCCTTGGGAGTGGTCTCCATTCGTAGCTGTTCGCGCGGGTATTCGGGCGTCAACTTGGCGAACTCCCGCCGCTCCAGCGCCTGCTCAATCGTCATGCCATTGACTGAGTCGACACGCACGAGGGCGTTGTGCTTCTGTTGATTGCGCCCGCCACGATCGCCGTCACGAGCAGGTCGCACAGCACCGACGACAGCATCACCGCCGCGTAGACCCCAACGGCGGGCATTCCCCAACGTCACGTAAACATCATTGTTTCCCGGCAGGTAACCGGAGGTACGCACGAATGCGTGATTTGACTGAATATCGACGATTCCAGCAATGGGAATCAGCTGTGAATCATCGACTGGTTCACTGTCGGCCCCACGTGTTTGACCTTGTGTCTGCCCACCACGCTGGCCCACTTCGCGAGTCGTACTGTCGCGATTCGGGTTGCGATCCCGTCCCCGCCTACGGGAGTTCCGGTCGCGTCTGTTGCGGTTCCTATTGGGTTCCCCGCCCTCGGGCAACGCAATCTCATCTAGCGCAACCGCGCCCTGGTCACGCTGGCTGGTGGAGCCCTGCTCACGGTTGGAAGAAGAGTCCTGCTTGTCAGTGCCTCTGTTGCCTCCCGAAGTGTCCCTGCGTTCACCGTCACGGCCCTGCGCGCCGCGCCTTGAACGAACACGATCAAGATCTTCGGCAACTGCAGCACGCACGTCCACGGAAGCAGCCTCTGGCTGCCCCTCACGGGTCTCTGCAACCTTCTCTTGACGGCGCTCTCCCTTGGCGTTGGAGTCGTCAGAACCTTGCTTCTTGGCATCCGCATTAGCACGTCGAGGCGGCCGCGTGGCCTGCTTCTCCGAAGTGCTACGCGAGGGCTGGGAGAGTGCCTCTACCAGATCCGCTTTGCGCATGCGCGAAGTACCTTTGAGGCCTTGCTGAGCGGCGAGGCTCTGAAGCTCTGCAAGCTTCATTTTTCCGAGCGAAGCAACGCTTGCGTCCGATTTACTTTCCATAAGGGAAGAGGATTCCTAACTGTGGGTACCGGCGGGCTCACGCACATTCTTTTTGTGGTGAGATCTGCGGTGGCGAGGCACGAAAGCCTAAGAACAAAGAGAGCTGCGGTTCCCAGTTGGGAGCCACGTTGCGCGCCTGCTAGTTAATAGTACTCATATCTTCAGGACTTTCATCCCCGAAGCGCAAGAAAAACTACTCTACGTGCGGGGGAAATCACACGTCGAGAGTCAGCCCCTCAGTGCTCACACCGAGGTCGATAACTGCCCAACCTGAGTGCTGTGCAGACTTGACCACGTCCGCACCCAGGTCCCAGAGACACACAACCGCGGGCCCACTTCCAGAGAGGAAAGCCGCGTTACCCCTCTCCCTCAGCCATCGTATTAGGGCGACAGAGGCTGGGGAGAAGGAGGCACGATGATCCTCCAGAACGTCATCGACAGTCGCACGAACAAGCCTGTCACGCCACAGTTGATCATCACTGGTTACGGCAGGATCTGCGATTAGTGGCACCAGGGCAGCGGAGCGCCCAGAGTTCGCGGCATAGCGTGGAAATGAGACACCTCGCGGCAGCAGGCCTGGATCCAACGTTTCCTGGTCCGTGAAGCCGGGCACAAGTGCAACAGGTTGAACCGCCTCTCCCACCGGGAGCGGAAGGAAGGAGCCGCCCATAATCCTCAGGACAAGTGGCGCATCCAAGACGGCTCTGGCACGCACCTCGTTTCCCCCGAGCTTACAGACCAGATCAACGAGAACGTCCTCGTTCAACGCTTGCGGCTTTCCCAGAATCGTCCACGCGCCGTACACACCCGCGAGGAGTTCAGCCTCAACATCCCCCAGTCCAACGGAAGTGGGAATAGCCCGTCGATAGGTGAGGTGGACCCCGACCTGTGGTGCACCAACCAGATCAAGGACACCACGAATTGCTGTGATTGTTGGGTGCTTCTCAACTTCGGATGCGCTGAGCCAATGCTCTGGGGACCCCCCGGGAGTTCGGTCGATGACTCGGACCTGAGTGCCACCAGCGACCGCGCGGATTGTTACCTCATCGGAGAGTGCACACGCCATTGCAAGGCAGTCGTGGGTCGGACCGAAATCGACTGTCGTAGCGGGCACCCTGACTTTGACACGGTCTTCCTTAATCCTCATCGCTACTCCAGGCCCCTAACTTCCTCCACCACACTCAAGTTTGCACTACGGTGATGACATGCACACAGGCGACACGGACTTTGAGTTTGAACGTCGCTTCTTGGTGACATCGTTACCCCACCACCTCCTTGAGGACAACTCGCCTGACATAATCGTCCAGACCTACTTCCTAGCAAAAGATGGCTACGGACTTCGCGTCAGGCTACAAGCCACCCAGCCAACTGCCGCCCTGCCTCTGGACATAGATGGCAAGGCCGCGTTGCATCGCTTCGCAGATGAGTTTGATCTCTGCATGCTAACTGTCAAGGGCCCAAATATAGGAGGGACCCGCTACGAAGCCGAACGCCCCATTGATATAGGTGTTGGTGTGGCAATGTGTGCCCGCGGTGGGACGACGCTGGCCAAACGCCGCTATGGCGTGTGGCTTGGGGCCGACGGGTGGGTGATCGACGAGTTTTGCGGTGAGAACCGCCCCCTGGTCGTTGCGGAGTGCGAACGGACCTCTCCCGTTGTCGACCTTGAAATCCCCTCATTTGCCACCGCGGAGATCACCGGGGATTCACGCTTTTCAAATGATGAACTGGTCAACAGTCCCTACTCCGTATGGATGAAGTCCTACCTAGCTCAGCTCTCCAACCAAAGCTCACGTTTCGAGACCGGGTTTGGGAAGAACAGCTACCTATAGCACCCCTCACATACGGTCCGGCGCACTCACCCCAAGCAACCCCAAACCATTCTCTAGCACCTGAGACACCGCCTCATTGAGCCACAGTCTCGCGACATGCGCGTCATTGACTTCCTCACCGGCCCGGGGTGTGACGCGGCACTGTGAGTACCAGGCGTGATACGTCGAGGCCAATGATTCGAGATAGCGTGCAACTCTGTGCGCCTCACGCATTGCCGCAGCCTGCGCGACAATCGCTGGGAACTGAGCCAACACGCCCAAGAGGTCGGTGTCTGCTGCGTGATTCAGAAGCTCCGGGTGGAAACCCGACTCCATAACGACCCCGTGTTCACCAGCGTTCCGCGCCACCGAACGCGTTCGAGCGTGCGCGTATTGAACGTAGTAGACAGGGTTGTCGTTCGTGTTCTTTGTCAACAGGTCAAGGTCGATCACCAGTTTGGTGTCCGCTGAGACACGAACCATCGCGTAGCGCGCAGCGTCTACGCCCACGGCCTCGACTAAGTCTTCTTGCGTCACCACATTGCCGGCTCGTTTCGACATGCGCACCTGTTCACCATCTTTCACCAGGTCAACAAGCTGGCCGATGATGATCTGCATGTTCTCATCGGGGGTATCCCCAAAGGCAGCGCAGACAGCCATCATTCTGCCGATGTACCCGTGATGGTCGGCACCGAGAAGGTAGATGGCCGTGTCCGCTCCTCGCTGGCGCTTGTCAAGGTAGTAGGCAACGTCTCCTGACAGGTAGGCAGGCTCACCGTTGGATTTGATGAGAACCCGGTCCTTGTCATCTCCGAAGTCGCTTGAGCGCAACCACAGCGCACCCTCGGCTTCATAGAGCACGCCGCGATCACGCAGCGCCTCCAGAGCTCGATCAACCGCGCCAGACTCGTGTAGGGAGTCCTCGTGAAAGTAAACATCGAAGGAAACCCGGAAGTCTTCAAGCGCACTCTTTATCTCTGCGAACATGATTTCCACACCCTCGCGCCGGAATACCTCTAGCGCCTCTTCGTCCGGGAGGGAAACTGGATCAGGCTCTCCAGCCTTGACCTGCGCTTCACGAACACGGTCGGCAATCTCTTCGATGTAGAGACCCCCGTAACCATCCTCAGGGGGTTCGACTCCGCGGGCACGCGCCAGGAGTGAGTTAGAGAAGCGATCGATTTGGGTTCCGTGGTCGTTGAAGTAGTACTCACGCACCACTTCGGCCCCCGACACCTCCAGTAGGCGGGCTAGTGCATCCCCAACCGCCGCCCACCGAGCTCCACCCAAATGCACGGGCCCTGTTGGGTTTGCTGAGACGAACTCCAGATTGATTTTCTGGCCCTCAAGTGTTGCGTTCGACCCGTATTTCGCACCTTCTGAAACGATCGTCCGCACCAGTTCCCCCGCCGATGCGGCATCCAAACGGAAGTTGAGGAAGCCGGGTCCAGCAATTTCGACGGCGGCGATGCCAGGCTCGGCCGCCAGGGTGTTGCTAAGGATCTGCGCGAGATCCCTGGGCGACATTCCCATCTGCTTTGCAAGCTGCATTGCCACATTCGTTGACCAATCCCCGTGGTCACGCGACCGAGGACGCTCAACAACGATCGACTTGGGGATATCGTCCTCGGACAAGGCCGAGGATTCGTCTGCAGCAAGACTGGTTAGGGCACCGTGCAAGAGTCGGCTGAGTTCTTCTGGAGTCATGGGCCCAGATTAGTCGCTATTGACCTAAACCTGATATTCGCCCCTGCGAGGGACAGTGAGATGTCCACAGTTCACAAAATCCGGAGCTTTCCCCATTTGCGCGCTAGACGACTAGCGACGCCATCGCTTGGACTACAGACTGGCTAATAGTCGAGAAAGTGGTGAAGAGATGGAAACAAGTGATTGTCCCTCATGGTGCGTCGGCAATCATGAGACGTTAGCGTCTGCCCAAGAACAAATGTATGATCCCAACTTCTCCGACTACGTGCATGCGACCGAACCCACCCCGATCCCCGTGGTAAGTATGGTCCGCCACCGTGACGGAACCGCAATCATCGGCGGTGAAGTATTTGACGTTGTTCTGTTCCAGTACCAGTTCCATGGAAATCAGGGCGACGCCCAACTTGCCACAGAAGAATGGGTCTTTGTCGGGAGCGATGACACTGCCTTCACCGTTACACGTGAAAGCGCTGGGCGTATCTACCGGCTACTAGGAAGCGTCCTCGCAAACTAGAGAAAAGAGTCTTCGCCCGCAATGGACTCGAGTTCGGGAAGTTCCCTGGCGGGCAGAAGTTCTTCAAGCGAAACATCCAGTGAGTTAGCGATTGCCACAAGCGTCAGCAAAGTCGGATTCGCAGGAGCGTTCTTGTTACTCAGACCCTTCTCAATCCGCTGAAAGGTGTACTTGGCCAGACCAGAAGCAAAAGCAACTCGTTCCTGCGACATACTCCGCATCTCACGAATCTCTTTGATCAAATCCCCAAGTTCGCGGACGTACTCGGCCCACTCCTCGGTGTTGCCTCTCTTAGACACACCTAACCCCTTTGCTCAGACGGGGCGCGGGGCCCACTCCTCAAATGTGGTCATATGAATGTGATCACCAACCGCACTGAACCTACCACGCGAAACATGACACCATACTCCGTCCGATCTGCATTTATATATGCGGTCAGGCGCATTATGTTTCGTGTATGGTGCGCGGTTACCGAAGGTGTTCATCCATTATCTGCCGAGCTCGAATCGTGATGTCACGCCAACGGGGATCCACTTGGCCAGCCTGAACTTGACTCACGAAGTCAAGCAGCTCGAAGTGCATGTTCGCCATTGGTGCGGCATCCGGGTCACAAGAGAGCACCTGGGCTTCACCGTCGCGCGGCAGCCATTCAATCAGCGAAGGCTGACCCAGATTGTCAATGGTCAGCGCACCTTTCTCACCGATGATTGTCGAGGGCGTAACCCCTGAAACGATCTTCGAATAAACAACGTCTACCACCATGGCCCCGTAGTCCAATTGAATGGATCCCAAAGCCTCAAAACCATTCTCAAGTCGCACCGAAGTTCCCCTGTGCGTCAGGGGTGAACCAAACCAGTCCAGTGCGGGCTCGAGGCAGTACACTCCGATATCCGCTACCGCACTGTTACCTAAGGCTGGATTGAAGGCGTTCAGCACCTCTCCTGCCCGGTGGCGGTCATATCGGGACGAATACTGCAGGTTCTCAAGGTGTGCGTACCTCAGTGTCCCAAGGCGTCCAAGCGCGTTTCTTACCACCTCATGGGCGGGAGCGTGCAGATTTCGTGTGGCCTCCATTGCCACAACACCCGCCATGTCTGCCGCAGCAAAGAGATCCCTCGTCCCCTCAACACTCTCCGTCATCGTTTTTTCGACGAGGACGTGCCGCCCTCGCTCAATCGCCGCCAGCGCCTGCGGGAGGTGCACATTCGTTGGGCTCGCAATATAGACCGCATCTACAGCATCGATAATCGCGCCCAAGTTGTCGTAATACAGAGGGAGGTTGTGGCGACGCGCAAAGTCCTCACCACGCTTCAAGTCCCTAGAGAACACTGCAGTTGGAAGGACTGCCCCACCGGTGTTCTCTGCGGCCGCAACAAACCACGAACTGACAAAGTTCGTTCCGATAATTCCGAACTTCATGCCGACAGCGAGCTACTCTGGCGTCCCCTGCAAAGCGCCGCGCCCGTGAACGTAGCCGACAAGGTGGTCACGTTCCGCCTCCAGCTCATCCAGTCTTGCCTTGACGATGTCACCGATCGAGACGATACCCACCAGATCCCCGTCCTCCACAACGGGAAGGTGGCGAAAACGCTGTTTGGTCATGATTTCAGCCAAATCACGCGCCTCATCTTCTGGAGAGCAAGTAATAACCGTGGTTGTCATGATCGCCGACAGGGGATCCTCAAGTGTGAGTGCACCCCGCGCAAATCGAACCACGTCACGTTCTGAGACGATGCCCGCAAGAGAGCCTTGATCAACGACGACCACGGCGCCGATCCGTCGCTCTTGCAGTACGTCAACCAGATCGCGAATCGTAGTGGACGGTGGTAGCGAGACGACCTCACTACCCTTTGTTTTTATGATGTCTATCACGCGCATAGATTGAAAGTATCACGGCCACGCCCAATAATTAACCCCGGTCCACCGCACGGACCATGGCAAAGTAGTGCCATGGAGATTGAACTCTACGACGACCAGCGCAGACGACAGTTTGAAGACATGTTCGTCAACTACTTCACCCTGGACTTCCATGCCCCTTTCTCGGAGGCGATGATCCGCAGCGACATCGTGCCGAAGTACGTCGATCTATCCGTGCGCGGCATAGCCCCCTTACTCATGGCCTTCGAGGACGGGGAGCCGATCGGATTCATCAACTTCCAGATCGATTCCGAAGCCTCCAACTGGAATGAAAGGCCCGGCTGGGGGATGATTCGCGAACTCCACGTCGCGCAGGCGTGGAGAAGGCGTGGAGTTGGGTCCGTCCTCGCCGACATCGCCACGCGGGTGATGAAGGAATCGGGCGCAACCCGCGCCTACCTCACAACGGAGGACACCTTCGATTTCTGGGAGGCACTGGGTTGGGAAAAAACCGATGAGATGGCTCCCAACGGCGGAATCGTCATGGAGAAGACGCTTTAGGAGCGAGGTCGCAAGCGCGCTACTTCCGCGAGCCAGTCGGGCGAGGTATGCCGTGCGCTGGGCGTCGTGGACCTTCCCATCCTCTCCGACCTCGTCCGCAAAACTTGCCCCGTTCTCGGTGATGTAGATCGGGGGCAGCCTGTCGCCATACCTCTCATGAACCTCCTTGAGAGCCACCGCGAAGAACTCAGGAGCAACTGGCCAGCCGAAGCCGGTCGTTGGGTACTCGGGGAAGGCTTCGAGGCGGAAGGGCAGTGCCGCCATTGCCTCGGCCTCCCCATCCGGGCTTGTTCCTGAACCGCTACCCGCGGCCACGCGGGTTGGCATGTAGTAGTTGAGGCCGTAGAAGTCTAGCGGGGTGGAGATGATTTCCAAGTCCCCTGCGGGAACATCGGTAAGGACATCGAGGATTCCACCCAGGTAGTCCGGCACCTCCGGGTAGTGGCCAAGCAACACCGGATCTGCAAAGACGCGGTTGTGCACAATGTCGAACAGTTGCGCCATTGCAGCATCTTCCGAACTGTCGCTGGCGGGCACGACTGGCGTGTGGACATTGGTGATACCGATCTGCCCTGGCACCCCAGCCGCCCGAAGGGCCTGGGCCGCCAAGCCGTGGCCGAGAAGTTGGTTGTGCACAGTTGGTAGCGAATCAAACAGCAGCGGGACCCCCGGCGCGTGAATGCCGAGGGCGTAACCGTTCAGTGTGACAGTAGCGGGCTCATTGATGGTTATCCACCCGTCAACTCGGTCTGCGAAGCGCTGCGCAACTAGTCCCGCGAAGTCGCCCAGTCGCTTCGCTGTGTCTCGGCTTAGCCACCCGCCCTCGTACTGAACGGGAATATCCCAGTGGGACAGTGTTACAAACGGGGATATCCCCGCCTGGCAGAGCTCATCGAGAAGGCGATCGTAGAAGTCGACTCCCCCGGCATCAAGCGGGCCTGTGCCTTCTGGCTGAAGGCGAGTCCAACCCAGGGAGAGTCTGTATGCATCAGTCCCGAGCTCTTTCATGGCCCGGACGTCCTCCTCATAGCGGTAATAGTGGTCTGCCGTGACCGCCGTTGTGGATCCGTCAAGAATTCGTCCCGGCTCCGCGGCAAATCTGTCCCACACGCTGGGGGTGCGGCGCCCAATCCGTGTGGCGCCTTCAACCTGCGCCGAAGCGGTTGCGGTCCCGAGTATGAACGAGGGCGGAAGGGCCTGCGCTGTAACCAGGGGATCCCTGTGGACAGGGGTGTCGTTGTGCATTTTTGTCTCCGCTGCGAGAACCTACAAGCAAGAGTGGGACGCTCGTCCCACTTCCGTGTAGTGTATGGGTAAGTTCGTCGGGCAGCAAGGCTGAGGAGGAGAGATGGCAAGAATCCCTGTGGAGGAACGTCGTGAGGCCCTCATAGACGCAGCGTTCCGGGTCATCGGCGAACAGGGGCTCAGCCGCGCGTCAACACGCGCGATTGTTGCTGAGGCTGGAATGTCTCTGGCAAGTTTCCACTACGCTTTCGAGTCCCGCGATCAACTCCTAGAGCTGCTGATCACGGAGGTCCTGGCGAGTGAACAGAGAGCGATTCTGCCCGCAAACCTGAAGGGGAAATCACTCACCGCGCTGCTTACGGAAGGACTGCAAGGATACCTGAACCACTTGAGAGCCGACCCGGGTCGGGAACAGGCGATGCTGGAACTGACCCAGTATGCCCTGCGCTCCGCGCTCCCATTGGCCGAGGGCCAGTATGTCCAGTACACCCGTTTTGCCTTGGAATCCCTGGAGCTGGCGGCCGAGCAAACCGATTCCGAGTGGACTGTGCCTACCTCGGTGGTAGCGCGCCTACTGGTCGCTCTCACCGACGGGTTCACTATTTCATGGCTGATTGACCGAGATGACGCGCACGCGCGTGCCTCAGTTGAGGCGGCGGCGATAGCCATCGCCAGCCTCGCAAAAAGTAAGAGAAGGAGACAGCAATGAAGCTGCGTACTGACGGGCAGCTACTTCGCGATGACGCGGGACGCCACAGGGTCT
The DNA here is from genome assembly GCF_014525425.1 of Schaalia sp. JY-X159. NCBI lineage: Bacteria > Bacillati > Actinomycetota > Actinomycetes > Actinomycetales > Actinomycetaceae > Schaalia > Schaalia sp. JY-X159. Next base: position 84,288 of record NZ_JACEXI010000005.1, read on the forward strand.
TCCACGGCATCAACCTGGTGGCGAAGGGAACTGCACTCTCGGAAGGAAGCTTCGTCGATCGTGGCTTCAAGGGTTCCTGGGATGAGGCGGACATCGCTGACCTAGCATCCCGCGGCTTCACCCTGATTCGGCTGGGCATCATCTGGGCTGCAATCGAACCTCAGCCCGGGGAGTACGACAGTGATTACCTCGACTGGGTGAAATCCCAGCTTGACCTGATTGCCGCAGCCGGGATGTGTGCGGTGCTGGATGCCCACCAAGACCTCTACTCTCAAAGCTACAGTGATGGCGCACCACCGTGGGCTACCCTCACGTCCCATGAGTTCGCCGCAACGGACCTGTGGAGTGATGCCTACCTGGCGAGCCCTGCGGTCCACGAAGCACTGGATAACTTTTGGGCTAATACGGCTGGGCCCGGTGGGGTTGGCCTGCAGGATCGCTTCGCTGCAATGTGGGCGCACGTGGCGCAGCGACTGGGGAAGCACCCGGCGGTGGCCGGCTACGACCTCCTTAATGAGCCAACACCGGGAAGCGCAGCGCCTGAGATTTTTGCCAACCTCATTGGCGCCTTCGCCGCCGCAACAGGACAGGATCCTCAAGCATTGGCGGCCGACTTCTCTGATCCACAGGCAAAGTTCAGCCAACTTGACCATTTGAATGACGAGGACGTTCACCGGCAGATCGGCGATTCTCTCCATCCCCTAGTCGCGGCATTTGAGACGGAACTAGTGGCACCACTGATGGCTCGAGTCGTATCTGCGGTACGCCAGGTCGACCCACACACATTAATTTTGCGAGAGCACAACTATTTTGCCAACCTGGGCATCCCGTCGGGTCAGCCACCACTTGAGGACAGCAACTGGGCGTACTCCCCCCCCCCCCCACAGAGGAGTGCTGATCAGCGCGAAGACCCCGGCTTTGCCACCATAGCACTAAGTGGGTCAAGCGCCCCAGTTCTAACTTAGAATGGAGAAGCCCCCGATCGAGAGGTCAATGGCTATGCAGAAGATTGCCAAACCCAGACCGCTTCCCCTCCGGCATGGCCGCCCTCGGCTAAGAAATCCACGCCCGCGGTCTGAAGTTCGGGCTCTACGCCAGTCCGGGCCGCAAGACTTGCGCGAGGATCTACGACCGCTATCCGGGCGACCACCTCGGATCGCTGGGCCATGAACAGACTGATGCTGACACCATGGCGGAATGGGGCGTCGACTATCTGAAATATGACTGGTGTCGGGCTAACAGGGCGGGCAACGATTTGCGCACCATGACGGAGGAAACCCGGGGAGTGCTCACAGACCCCGCACTGCTATCCATCGCGATGGATCCCGCGGGTCAACAGGGGCAGCGAACGGGCCGGGTCGGCAACCTGGAGTTCTGGCGCCGCGACCTGACTCACGGCTTCGCCCTCGGCATCCTCAATCGCGGACGGACAGGTGCGCGACTCAATGAAGACCTACTTCGGGAGCGGATTGGTAACCGCATCGCCCTCGATGTCACGACGGGGACGCAGGCCCTCGACGTCGAACTTGACCCCCACGAAATGCGCATCTGGGCCATCTCCGACTCTCGCGCCGCAGGGTAGCCACACCTCGGAGGAACACCTACCAGGGAGGACCTGCAAGATCACGCGTACAAATCTGGTTCTACGGTGAGCGGCAAAGCCTGTCCGACCTCGTGAACCACCTCAAGATTCTTCCCTGTCGTATCAATCCGGAAGCGACTGGTCACTGCTGCTCCGGCTAATGAGCACACCATCAACCCGATCAGGATAGGTGTCTGTCCGAACCCATCTAGCAGAGTTGGAAAGAGAAACGCCGTGATGGCAGCACCCGCCTTCCCAGACGCTGCGGCGAACCCTGCTCCGGTACCACGCACCGATGTCGGGAATACCTCCCCCGCAATCAGGTAAGTCTGTGCGTTTGGCCCAGCATTGGTCATGAACTGAAAGGTAATAAACCCGGCGAAGATAAGTACGGTCTGCATCGTTGCACTTGGGACAACGGCCGACGCGGCAGCAATTCCAAGCCCTGCTGCACAGCCAACAAAACCCACGATCTGCATGCGAATCGACCCGAATCGGTCAACAAAATGAATCGCGACCAAAATCCCAACGACTAGGAACAGATCAATCATCACGGCACCCTGCGCTCCTACCAGACTGTCGCGGACAACACCCGACACCGAATCTTGCGCATCTGCGGCCTCGGCAAATGGGTCACTAAGCGCGGTGGCAATGATGACGGGTGTGAAGATACCGATTCCGTAGGTAGATAGATCCTGAAGGAACCAAGGCGCCGAAGCAAGAATCGTCGCCCGTAGCGACCCATCATGTCGGAACAGGTCAGCGTAGCTCTCCGATACTCGTTGACTGGCTGGGAGGGCATCCAGCCGCACGCCTGCCGACTTCTCACCCCGGACTTGAAGGATGCGGGCGAGTGCGTCCTCGGCCTCCGTAACCCGCCCCCTTGTCAGGAGCCAATGCGGACTCTGAGGAGTGAAGAACCTTCCCACAGTCACGAGGGCTGCGGGAAGAACCACCAGACCAAACATGACCCGCCAACTCGAAACGCTAGCGTTCGGCATGCTCAGCACAACCACCGCCAGCGTGGCCCCTGCCACCGCACCGACAGCCTGGAACGCAAAAGCGCCGAGGACGGTGCGTGACCTAGAGGATGTCGGCATTGTTTCAGACAACATGAGGTGAGCGGTGGGATAGTCACACCCCAGCGCCATACCCATGCCCAGGAGACACGCGAGTAGCACCGGAAGACTTGGGCTGATCGTGAAGCCCGCTAGAAAAACGGTGAAGAGGACCATCTCAGCGATGAACATCTTTCTCCGTCCAAGTTCATCGGAAAGATGACCGAGGAATAGGGCTCCAAGGAGGATCCCCACCAGACTCGTGGCGGTTACCAGTCCGGCCTCGGCCGAACTTAGGGCGAAGTCTTCGGTGATGAGCGGCAGGGCCATCCCGATCATGAAGATGACCAGCCCCTCAAACAGCTTTCCCGCGCTGGCGAGGAAGAAAATCAATCTTTGGATGGGCGTCTTCGCCGAACGACCTCGACCCGCCTGTGGACGTGGTGGCTCATCAAGGTACTGCTGCACAGTGAGGATGGACGCGGCTTGCTGGCCCACGGGTTACCCTTCTCGAGACTAGTCGACACATTCCACGACTGATGCTCTCAAGCAGGGGTCGCCGGATGGCACTTCCACGCTATCCCTCTGACACGATCGATGCCACCTCCTCGGGTGGACTATGCGTCACCATCTTCGGTCATCTGAGGTCGCGCTCCGTAATCAGGCTGCGACACCGCAGCCTGTGCGAGCCTGAATCTAGAATGAAGTCGTGGAGAAATACGCCGATCCCGTAGACGGTAGCGAGTACAGTCTGGCTGAGCCTCGGTGGCGCTCCGACGCCGGAAGGCCCTTGTGGATCGATCCTGGTCCTGGAATCACACGTAGCGACATTGACACTTGCATTAGCTCGCTGTGGCGTTACCACTGGGCACTTCCCGTCGAGATCCACACTCCCATTTCCTTGGGTGAGGGCCGAACTCCACTAATCGAAGCAGATTGGGAAAGTCGCAGTCGCGTCTTACTCAAGCTGGACTTCTTGAACCCTTCAGGGAGCTTCAAGGACCGCGGAACATCCGTCCTTTTCTCATATCTGCGCCAGAAAGGCATAACATCCGTCCTTGAGGACAGCTCAGGAAATGGAGGCTCCTCTGCAGCGGCCTACGGAGCCGCTGGGGGCCTGGACGTCAAGGTCTTCGCCCCCGCCTCAACATCGCCCTCGAAAATCTCCCAGGTCAAGGCATACGGGGCGAAGGTAGAACTAGTTCCCGGGCCGCGGTCTGCTTCTCAAGATGAAGCGATCCGACAGTCCGAGCGAAAGGGCTTCTACGCCAGCCATAACTGGCAGCCGTTCTTCCTCCAAGGAACCAAGACTTTGGCGTATGAAATTTGGGAAGACCTCGGGTTCCACGTTCCCGACAACGTCATTGTTCCAGTCGGTGGGGGCAGTTCCCTGCTGGGATGCTGGCTCGGCTTCCAGGAACTTGTCAACTCCAGCCAAATCGCTTCGATGCCACGCCTGTTCGCTGCGCAACCACTGAACTGCTCGCCAGTTGACGCCAGGTTCGTGTCCGGCACCGATAAGCCCGTGGACCGGCCCGTACGCCCCACGATTGCCGAGGGCACCTCTATTTCCCGCCCTCTTCGACTGGAGCAAATGATCGCTGCGCTTCGCAAAACCAGGGGAGGAAGTGTCGCCGTCACTGAGTCGAACATCGTCCGCGCGCTGGGATCTCTCTGCGATCGCGGCCTCTTCGTGGAGCCGACCAGTGCTGTCGCAGCCGCAGCATTCTCACTACTCCTTGCTGAGGGCCGCATCACGCCGGGTGAGAAGACCGTTGTTCTACTGACCGGATCCGGCCTCAAGTCCACGCAAACGATAGTGGACCTCCTGGGCAGGAGCTAACGGGGCGCACGCTTGCAGTTGGAGCACCTCCCGTCGCACCGCCGTCGCCGTGATGCTAGCCTCGCCAAGGTCAAAAGAAGGTAAGAGCCCAAAACTAGAGCTCCCAGCCAAGCGGAACATCCCTGCATACGACTGGCTGCTTACGAACATGGGATGGTTCTACATCCTTGGAGTCACCGCATTCCTGGTCTTCCTGATCATCATCGGCGTGGTGTGCGGCTTGGCCACAATATCCGTCGCCCTCGGAATGGGCAGGGGCATCAAAGTTCTCTCCACCATCAACATTTGGGCTGCGGTTCGCCTGTTGGTGTTCGTTCTGCTTGCAGGCTCCACGCTCTACACGTTGAAGGGAACGATCGAATCGTTTGGCGTTTACTTGGCGAGCCTTCCCCAACTGGCATTCTGGAACGATACCTTCGCGGATACCGGCTGGCAGAATTCTTGGACCGTCTTCTACTGGGCGTGGACCATCACCTGGTCCCCATTCGTCGGTATTTTTATCGCGCGCATTTCCAAGGGAAGGACCATCCGTCAGTTCGTAACCGGCGTGCTCGTCGTCCCCGCAACATTTTCCATCCTCTGGTTCGGGATCTTCGGCATGGAAGCAATCAACATTGAAATGAACGGCGGAGGCGGGCTGGTTGACAGGGTTGTTGGTGACAACGACATTCCCGGTGCACTTTTCGCATTCTTAGAACACTTCCCCCTTGCTGGCTTCGTATCAGCATTCTCTATCGCTCTGGTTGCCCCATTCTTCGTGATTGGGTTCTTCCAGATGTACGCCCTTTACCGCGCATTGCGCGAGGACGCTTCGGAACTGCCCCCGCTACGCACCCGTCGGTGGAAGAAAGTGCTTCCACCTGAGGAAGCAGAGCGACGCGCGGGCGATGACGCCGAGTATGAGTCTCAATACCCGGAGGAAGAGATCGTCATTGACCCGCAAATTGATGAGGAAGCACCCGAGTTCAAAGACCCCTATGTCAATGGGGATGAGGACGAGCTTGACACAAGCGGGTGGCCAACCCAGCCCGTAATATCGAGCTAAGTTGGCCACCCGAATCGTGGAGGCGGACTGACGGACTAGCGAACGCCAACTACCTCTTTTGTGATTCCTTCACTCTGATCATCGGAGAGCAAGTCCGCACTGTTTGTGGAGGAGTATTTCTGCAAGTCCAGAATCCCCTCCCGCTTCGCCACAACCGTTGGAACCAGTGCTTGACCAGCAACGTTCACCGCAGTGCGTCCCATGTCTAAAATGGGGTCGATTGCGAGCAGCAGGCCAACACCTTCCAGGGGTAGGCCCAGCGTCGACAGGGTTAGCGTCAGCATGACCGTCGCGCCCGTCATTCCGGCAGTCGCAGCGGAGCCAACGACTGCAACGAAAACGATCAGCAGGTAGTCCGAAAAGCCCAGGGGAACACCGAAGAACTGGGCCACGAAAATCGCCGAAATTGCCGGGTAGATCGCAGCGCAACCATCCATCTTGGTTGTCGCGCCGAGCGGCACAGCAAACGACGCGTATGCGGCAGGTACGCCCAGGTTACGTTGGGTGACGGCCTCCGTAACGGGCAGCGTACCGATGGAAGATCGCGAGACGAAGCCAAGCTGGATCGCTGGCCACGCACCGCGGAAATAGCTGCGAACCGACAGGCGGTTGAAAAGAAGGATCGCCGGGTAGACGACAAGTAAAACCAGGGCCAATCCGATGTAGATGGCGAGGGCGTAAGTGCCCAGCGAACCAACGGATGACCAACCGTAGGAGGCGATCGCATTTCCGATCAGACCCACGGTGCCGATCGGCGCCAACCGGATGATCCACCATAGGGCCTTCTGAATCACTTTCAGCGCGGACGCGGTGAAGTCAAGGAATGGCTGCGCCTTGGCGCCAACGCGCAACGCGGCGATGCCGACCACGATCGCGATGATCAAGATCTGCAGAACGTTGAAGCCGACGTTCGATGACGCGCCGGTGACGAGTCCGCCCTCGTCCGTGGCAAGCCGGGTAAAAACCTCAAGACCCAGGAAGTTGGATGGAATCAGGCCGTTGAGGAAGTCAAGCCAAGACCCGGTACGGGACGGGTCCGCTACCGCATCGGCGGAGACTGTGGTATTCAGGCCGGGTTTCATTATGAGACCGAGGGCGATACCAATAACAACGCTGATCAGGGCGGTAATAGCGAACCAAATCAGCGTCTTGGCGGCAAGTCGTGCTCCGTTGGCGATGCCGCGTAGATTCGCGATCGAGGCAACTATCGCGGTGAAAACCAGTGGTGGGACAACAGCGCGCAAGAGTGTTACAAACGATGAGCCAATGGTGGAGAGTGTGACAACCAGCCAGTTGTCACTGCCGTCAGCGGGCGGCCCGATTGTCAGGGCTAACCAGCCCAGGAGTACGCCCAAGATCAGACCGATGATGACCTGGACGGAAAATGATGGCCACTTGAATCGTTTTTTCGTGGCGGTGGGTGCAGAAGACACAGTTCTGTCCTTTGTTAGTGGATGAGGTTTGCCGAGCACAAACCTGCGCGCCAAACCGTTCGCGCAGGAACGGTGCTACGACGTGGGTGTAGTGGGGCTCAACGCCCGTTTGGGCGGCGGCCGGGGCGCAGGGTTATCGCTGCTGACACATCGTGAACACCATGGGCATGCAGCGACACATCTCCGAGCGGGAAAGCTCGACGTGTGTAGCGGTGATGCGCTGTGCGTTCACGGGTCCTCCACTTTCTGATGACGTTTCTTTGAGAGACGCCAAGAGGACTATAGGCAGATCCCTACCCACCAGCGCAAGGGCGTTTCACTTCCGCCGTACTCTTCCAGGATCAGAAAAAGTTGTTGAACCGCGCCGGGGTGGCAGGCGCGAACATGGCATCCCACTTCTCAACGTCCTCAGCGGGAAGCCCACGGATCATCCCAACTGTGACCAGGTCGCTCACAGAGGCAGAGGCGAAGACGAGCTCGTCGAGGGCGTTAACGGAGATGGTCGTCGAAGTGGCGACTGCAACCGGGTCCTGCGGATCCAACTTGCGCACAGAGGCGCCCTCGTCCCCAAGTTGGATCTGGAAGGTCCCAGAGCAGTAGCCCATCGGATCCTCAACCGTGAACGCTGCAGAAAGGGCAGCGCTCCTCGCAGAGAAGCTGTAAGAGCGGGCCTCCAGGCATGTGACCGGATCTAAAATGCGAGCCCAGAGAAAGTCGGAAACACCGGTCACTTTGACTGCACGTTCATTGACGAGTGCCAGCCGGAGTGGATTGCTGACCGACATGTCCGCGTAGGAAACCTCTGTCTGACCCTCGATCCTGGCCAGGTGGTTCCACAGTGCAATTTCGGCACGCGGATCGGTCGCATCGAGGTCGCGAACCTTCGTCTTCCAACCTTCAGTAACAAACTCATACACTGCGTACCCGACGACTTCACCCGCGGGATCATGCGCGAGGACGCCGCGGTACTTCGACTCGTATTCCCCAGACTCCATGCTCATGAACATCTCAAGGTCGAATGTGAAGTGGCGAGAAGTGGACCCACGGGTGGTTTGGTGTGCCTTCAGGGCAACTTCACGCACGGCCTTGAACAGGTCGTCGCGTAGCGCCCAGTCAACGTAGTAGCCGTCGATCACTGCTTGGGCTTCCTTGGTCAACTTGAACTTGTCGACTTTGATCTCCACGCTTGCTTCAGACACCACACTCTGGAACCCGAATCGACCATAAATGGAAGCATCCGAAGCGGTCAGGAGTGCGAGGGGCACGCCCTCGTCAGCAGCCTGGCGCAGATTCAGTTCGATCATTGCCCGGAGGATTCCGCGACGCTTGTATGCATTGCGGACGGTGGCAGCCGTAAACATAGACACCGGAACTCTGGCGGCTCCCAGGTTTACAGACTCCCGGAACGCACCAAAGGTTCCAACGGGTAACGCACCCGCCCCACCGACGCCCTCGGGAGAATCCAAGTACGCTGCCGTAACCACCAGGTCATCTGACCCGAAGATCTTCAGCTGCGCCTCGATCGCCTTCTCCGAAAGCTGGGGCTGGTTGAAACCCATGTTGACCGCTTGGGCCCACTGCGCGCCGCGCTTGCTGTCACTGGTAGTGAACTGGGTGATAGTCACGCCGTCGGGCTTTGAGGGGAGCATGGTTGAACTCATCGCCCTACTCTATGGGGAGATGACATGGAAGAGCCACTTCAGGGGCGAGGACGACTCCAAGCAAGAGGTCAGCACCCTCCGAGACTTGGCTAGTGCCCCCTGAGATCAAACTCCTCAAAGAGCCAACCGGGCCCGCTTCCCCACGCTTCAACAATGAAGGTGCCAGTATCTCCGCCTTCAGCCATAAATCCGCGCATCCCATGAAACCCCTGCACTTCTGTCGCGGGAACCACGGTGACAGAGAGGTCACCGAGTTGCGGCTGGGAACACGAAGGGTGCGGCAACGATCAACGCGACTAGGATTCCCACGAAGATCCACCCAATCCGGCTCCTAGACCGCGCGGTCAATCCACTCACGAACAACACAGTACCGGTCTCTGGGAGTAGCAGCCAGCAGTGCCATCCCGATGTATGGCCGTCGAGCCGCCCTGGTGAGGATATCGCGGACCTCGGCCTCCATGGACCGGCCGTGTCCCTTCGCCTGCGTGGCAAGTTGCTGCTTCGGTCGGCGCGTCACGAGGCAGCCGGGGCGATCAGCATTGCGGAACGCAATCACACGTTAAACCTGAACTCCACCGAGTTCCGGCGCCGCTACACGTCACGCTCCGAGCAACCCCAGCGGCACCACGCCGATGCCGTCGGGGCGGCGATAAGCATACGGCCCAGTGTTAATCACAATCGCGTCAAGCAGCCGATCGCCCAGTTGTGACTTTAGCCAAACCAAGTGCTTAACGTCCCGATCATCCACAGCTCCCGCTAGTTTTACCTCTACCACGACAACACGCCCGTCTGGACGCACAACAACCAGGTCAACTTCATGATCTCCATTTCTAGTGCGCAAGTGAAACACGTCCGCTTCTGCAGCCTGTGCGGGCACTCGAACGCATAGCGTAACTAAGGACTCAAATAGTGCCCCAAGCAGACTTCCCGCGCGAGAATCCAGCGGCATTCCATCTCCCCTTAGCAATGCTCCTGGAGATAAACCCAACAAACGCGCGCCTAAAGCTGGATCAGCAAGATGATGTTTAGGCGCTTGCCCCAGCCGTGTCATAGGGCTACCCATCGGGGACCATGCTGGCACTGGATCGAGCAGCCACAATGATGAAAGCACATCCCGATAAGCGATAGTTGTCGAACGAGCGGGCTTTTCACCCTGACCTGGAGTAGCCGCGTCTAGAATCTGAGAATAACTAGCCGTACTCGAAATCGCAGAAGCATAAGCCCTTAGCCACGCCATCATTGCTTCCGGACGCCGGACTGCGAGCCCCTGCTCCGGGACATCATGCTCAACAGCATTGCGCAGATACGAATCAAGTTGGAATCTGCGAGCACGCTCAGACATCCGACGCAACCCTGGGAATCCAGAGGCCGTAATCTCTTCGGCGTAATCGCTCAAATTTAGCGAGCTTTCCCCTTCCATTGGAGGGAGCTTTCCAGTCAGTACTTCCCGCAAACTCACCGTGGGATTGGTCAAGCCACGCTCTAGCAACGTCATCGGCCTCATCCGCAGACGACCAATTCGCCCCGCCCCGGAGTGCTGCGGCGCATCATCTCTGGGACTAGCAGACCCAGCCAGCAAGAACTGCCCACCAGAATTGTCCGCATCAACTGCTCTACGCACTACATCCCAGACTTCCGGAACTTTCTGCCACTCGTCAATCAGTAACGGTTTCGGACGGTTAAGTACCTGAGATGGGTCGGCTTCAACTGGCAGTCGAGTTGAACGCGAATCAAGCTCTATCACTTCCCGAACCCTCTGACGGGCTGTCGTGGTCTTACCCACCGCCTTCGGGCCATCAAGCACAAGAGCGGGCACATGCTCAAAAAGTTCGTCTAGTTCACCATCGACGATTCTTCGCTCGTATCCCATGCTCCCATCATACACTTAGCATGATTCGAATCAGTCAATTAGCAGACTATTAATCAGACAGATAGCCCGAATCGGGTAGTGGCTCTCGCCGCGGCGCTACACGCTAAACCTAAACTCCACCGAGTTCCGTACAGGGCTAACGTGTTTAGGCTCACTTTGCGAGTGCGGCCAAGAACTCAGCGAAGGTCCCGCATTCCTTGGAGAAGTCCCACTCTCCCTTCCCGTGCCCGGCCGTAAATATTTCGCCCGTATTGACCTCGATCACCCACGGATCGGCGGTGACGTCGGCAATCACGACGAGTCCCTGAGGCCAACCGGGAAGTCGCTCGGTGCCCGTGGTGGAGTACCCCCGTTGTGCTTCCAGAAGTTCCGCCGCACCGTACAAGTTGAGCTCACCATGCCAGCCGAACCGGCGGCCGGGTAGGTACACCTTCAGCGGAGAGAACTTCTCCAAGAACTCTCGGTAATCCGACGGCAGACTCCACACCGCATCGATGGCGGCCAGATCCCCTGCCTCGGCGGGCACCAGCCAGCCGGTCGGATTCGCAGGGTCATAGCGATCATCCGCCAGCCGACGTCGCGCGAGCTTCTTCGCCAATTTCGAGGCCAAGAGCTCAATCTGGGAGCGGGGTCGAGCCAACGCGGGGTGCTGCTGGGGGTCCGAGGACCCAGTCCCCGAGGGAGCGCCACTGTTGAACCATGCGACGGCCTCGGCAGCTCGGGATTCGATCTCGTCGGGTTCCCAGAACCCTGGATCAGAGCTCAGCCCACGGTCGAACGGCTGTACCGCGCTGCACGCGAGTTGCTTCAAGGCGTGCGCCCGCACATTCTTGGGGGCGTCCGGGTTGGAGGCGAGAGCGACGAGGGTGGGCTCCGCTGCCCGGCCTCGCACCCGAACCAGGCCCAGGACAGCCCAGTACTGGACGTCTGCCCCGTGATCCGAGGTGAGCCACGTCGCGAAGCGGTCCCCCAACGCAGCATCCGTCGGCTCTGCCATCTCTGCGAGATCTGCACAGAGAAACCCCCGCCAATGAAGGAGCTGGCCCTGCACCACATACGAGGACAGCAAGTCGATCAGTTGCGCCCGTGACCCCGCCCGCTTCAACCGTTTGACACGAGCGTCAAACTTCACTCCGTCCGACTCCTCGAACAAGAGCTGGCACTTCTGCTCCCACGTCATGGCCATGACAACAGCCTAAATGTCACTCGTGGCAGTCGGGATCCCGGACCAGATTGCACCGGCCAGCATCATGCTTTCTTCGGCGCAACCGGCGCAACCTTGAACTCCCCTAGTTCACGCACGTACCAAACCTCTAGAGCGCACGCCCGTAGGCACGGATTCGCCGACTTCGGCGTGGTTTGCTCACCGATCACACGTGATCAGATGTGAAAGCGCACCTCGGTGAGTTGCGGATCCGCAGGCATATCCGGGTAGTGGCCGCGGAGGCCCTCCTGGTAATCGGAATCCAAATCCGACATCCGAATGGGACGCACGTCGTCGACGACACCAGACATTGTCACGAAGCCGAGATGCTCCCCGTCCTCAAAGACAAAGGTAGTCAGCCCCAAGGGCACCGGATCCCGGTAACGAATAGTCCTCGTCTTGCGGCCAGCAAGCACATCGTCGAGATAACGGCGGCTGAATCGTACGAAACGGTCCGGGTCTTCGTCCGGCTGTGCATAGGAATATGGCAGCAACTCACGCACGGAGATAGAACGGATTTGGTCATCGTTGGGCACCAGCACACAGATGTCAGGGTGCTGATCCAGCATCACCTGACGACAGCGCCCGCACGGCGAAATGACGCCACGTCCGCCATCGCCCACAGCAACCATGGTCGCCAACCGCCCCGCGTGAGCGCTGGCCGCTATGCCAAGAACGACGAGTTCAGCGCACGGACCCCCATTGAAGTGATAGTTATTCACCCCGGCGTAGATGTTGCCGTTCAGATCCATCGCAGCCGCAGCGACCGTGTGATTCTGGTCATCACCCAGCGTCGCCGCAAGCTCCATCGCTTTGGCAATCACCACATCGTCGTTCGCCCAGCCAGTCGGTGTCGTCATCCCATCATCATCCCACCCGCCGAGAAACGGTCGCAACCGCAATTCAGGCCCCGGCTCAAGCCATCACGCCAAACCGGAACTACACATTGAACCTGAACTCCACTACGTCTCCATCGCGCATGATGTACTCTTTGCCCTCCATGCGCACCTTCCCCTTCGAGCGCGCTTCGACAAGGGAGCCGTGCTCCATGAGTTCGTCAAAGCCGATGATCTCCGCCTTGATGAAGCCCTTCTGGAAGTCAGTGTGGATCACACCCGCCGCCTCGGGCGCAGTGGCGCCCTTCTTGATGGTCCAGGCACGTGATTCCTTGGGACCCGCAGTCAGGTAGGTCTGCAGCCCGAGGGTGTCAAAGCCAACCCGTGCCAGTTGGTCGAGGCCGGACTCTTCCTGTCCCGTCTCAGCCAGCAGCTCGCGGGCATCGTCCTCGTCCAACTCCACCAGTTCTGACTCCAACTGCGCGTCAAGGAAGATCGCGGGCGAGGGCGCGACCAGGGCGCTGAGTTCAGCCTGCAGGTCCTGGTTCGCCAGCCCGTCCTGGTCCATGTTGAACACGTAGATGAAGGGCTTAGAGGTCATGAGTTGGAAGGAGCGAAGCGCTTCCTGATCCAACTTCGCACCCTCCGGTCCAGACAGCAGCCGGCCTTCCGACAGAAGTTTCTGCGCCGCAAGCGCGGTGTCGAGGACGACCTTCTCCGTCTTCTTGCCCCGCACCTCTTTTTCAAGCCGCGGGATCGCCTTTTCGATGGTCTGCAGGTCTGCTAGCAGCAGCTCTGTCGTAATGGTCTCAATGTCGTCTTCAGGGTTGATGCGACCGTCGACGTGTACGACGTCCTCGTCAGCAAACACGCGGGTCACCAGGCAGATGGCGTCGGCTTCACGAATGTTGGCGAGGAACTGGTTGCCCAGCCCCTCCCCTTGTGAAGCTCCGCGGACGATTCCCGCAATGTCGACGAACGACACCACCGCGGGCACCAGTTTCTGAGAGTCGTAGAGGCTTCCGAGCTTCGCCAGCCGCTCGTCGGGCAGTGGCACCATTCCGACGTTGGGCTCAATGGTCGCAAACGGGTAGTTCGCGGCCAGAACCGTGGCGCGGGTGAGGGCGTTGAACAGGGTCGACTTGCCAACGTTGGGCAGTCCAGCAATACCAATAGTCAAAGACACGCCCCCCAGTCTAAATGAGGTAGGCGCGAATAGACCGCTCCGATTCGGTGAGAACCGGCTCAGAGCGGGACGCGACTAGCGCGTGTGATTCGGCGCCGGCGACCTGCCCTTGACGTGCAGGGGAAGAAGACCGTTATTCTTCAGGTCATTCTTCAGGTTGCGCGGAAGTGCGAAAGTGATGGTCTCAACCTGGGTGCGAACTTCCTCGACCTCGCCAAACCCGCGGTCTTGCAACCAGGTAATAACGTCCTTGACCAGGATCTCCGGGACGGAGGCGCCCGAGGTGACACCAACCGTGTTGACGCCCTCGAACCACTTCGGGTCCAGTTCGGCGGCCTTATCAACGCGATATGAGGCACCAGCGCCGGCTTCGAGGGCGACCTCGACAAGTCGAACTGAGTTCGATGAGTTCGCAGAGCCCACCACGACCATAACGTCTGCCTGCGCGCCAATAGCCTTGACCGCTTCCTGGCGGTTCTGCGTCGCATAGCAAATGTCGTCCGAGGGCGGGTCAATCAGAGCTGGAAAGCGCTGCCGAAGGCGACCGACGGTCTCCATTGTTTCGTCGACGCTCAGTGTGGTCTGCGAAATCCACACCACCCGCTCAGGGTCGCGAACCACAACCTGGTCCACGTCCTCGGGCGTTCCCACAATCTGGATATGGTCGGGTGCTTCCCCGTATGTTCCCTCAACCTCTTCGTGTCCCTTGTGACCGACGAGGACGATGTCGTAGTCTCGCTCCGCAAACCGTACGGCTTCGCGGTGCACCTTGGTCACCAGCGGGCAGGTGGCATCAATGGTCCGCAACGATCGTGCCTCCGCGTCCGCGTGAACCTGAGGTGAAACTCCGTGGGCGGAGAACACGGTCACCGCGCCCTCGGGAATCTCATCAACCTCCTCAACGAAGATCGCACCCCGATCAGTCAGCGTCTCTACAACAAACTTGTTGTGAACGATTTCCTTGCGCACGTACACGGGTGCGCCGTGGAGTTGCAGGGCGCGTTCCACGGCTTCCACTGCCCGGTCAACCCCCGCGCAATACCCACGTGGGGCCGCTAGGAGGATCCGCTTGCTGTCTGCATCCACAACGCTCATGGGTCCAATCTATCGAAGCTTTGACGAGTGAAGATAGCGCGGTCGGCCACACATGCGAAAGGGCAGGTGCCCGAAGACACCCACCCAATCGCATTTTAGTACTGCTCTACTTGAGGTTCTCGTCAATCAAAGCCATGCGCTCCGGATCGTTGGCGAACACCTCTTTGAGATTGGCCTGTGTAACGACCACGGGCTCAAGGGCATAAACGCCAACTTCCCTTACTCCGTTGTCGATCGTTTCGCTCGGCTCAGGCATGCCATTTCCGGCCTGGAGAGACTTGATGATCTCAATCGTTGCAGCAACCAGGTCCTGCGTCGGCTTCGCGACTGTGGAGTACTGCTTGCCCTGGGCGATCCAAACGATGGACTCGTTCTCTGCATCAAGGCCTGAAACAACCGGGATTGCCTGACCGGCTTGCTCTGCCGAGGTGATGATTGCTCGCGCAATGCCATCATTCGGTGAGAGGACACCCTGGATTTCCTTGTCTGCGTAGTTACCCGCGAGGATGGAGTCCATTCGCGCCTGCGCCTTACCGTTGTCCCAGTCCTGCGTTGCGGCCTGGGTGAAGTCCGTCTGACCTGAAACGACGACCAGCGTGCCGTCATCGATCTTGGGTTGCAGAACTGTCATTGCGCCATCGAAGAACAGCTGCGCGTTGGGGTCAGCTGGGCCACCCGCGAAGAGCTCGATGTTGTATGGAGGTTCACCCTTCTCTGCGGCAAGGCCGTCGAGAAGTGCCTGTCCCTGGAGCTCACCGGTGCGGATGGAGCCGAACTGCACGACACCATCCACGGCCTCGGTGTTCTCAATCATTCGGTCATATCCGATGATGTAGACACCCTCGGCAGCTGCCTTCTCAAGGACGGAACCAAGTTGAGTGCCATCGATGGGGCCAACCACGATGACCTTCGCACCCTGTTCGATCATTGCTTCAATCTGCTGTTGCTGCTGGGCAACCTTGTTGTCAGCAGCCTGCACGATTGGGGTGAAACCAGCAGCCGCGAGTTCCTCTTGGAACATCGTGTCTGCTTCTTTCCAGTTCTGAGTGCCAAGCCAAGGCAATGACACACCAATGGCTGCATCAGCGGCGAAACCACCGGCTGCCGCTGCATCCCCACCGGACTCCGCGCCACCGGTTGACTCCTCTTCGGTACCGGTACGGCCACCACCACAAGCGCTCAACGAAAGGGCGGCCACCGCCGCAACTGCGGCAAACCCTGCAATACGTCGTTTCATTGTTTTCCTTTCACGGCTTCCTTCCAGAAGCCCATTTCATGCTTTGAACGAATCAGCCGGCGGCCGCGTTCAGGTTCTTAGTGATCATTCGGTTGGGATCGGACGGTTGGGATCGGTCTGTGCATCACTCTCAGGCCCCGCATTGGCAGGCTCGAGTGACACCATCACGTCTTCTATTCCCTTCTCCCCGTCGCCGTCTTTCGACGAGAAGCGCATAAGTCTGCCGATTATCGATGGGCGGCCCTGTTGCTTGTTGTAGACATCGAAGGCAACTGCTGCAAGCAACACCAGGCCTTTGATAACTGCTGTGCGATCTTGACCAACACCGAGGAGCATCAGCCCATTGTTCAGTGTTGCCATCACCAGGCCACCGATCATAGAGCCGAAAACCGTACCGATACCGCCCGAGACAGCCGCACCACCAATAAACACAGCGGCAATCGCGTCAAGCTCCCAGCTGTTGCCATCATTAGGACCTGCCGAGGTAGCGCGACCTACGAAGAGGATTCCGGCAATGGCGGCAAGGAAGGACATGTTCACCATGACCAAGAAGTAGGTGCGTTTGGTGTTCACACCGGACAGGGCAGCCGCTGCTCGGTTCCCACCCACCGCGTAGATGTGCCGTCCGAAAGCGGTACGTTGAGTGATGATGTGGTAAATGATCACCAGCGCGAGCAGGATCAGACCCGGAATTGGGAACGATGTGCCGGGGCGACCGGTACCGAACAAGTACGTCAAGTATCCGATGATAAGTGCGATGAGGACGGAGCGTGAGATTGGCGCCCAGATCGGCATGTTCTCGCCGCGCTTCTGCGCCTTCGCAAACTTCCTGAACTGGGCCCAGGTGAAGTAGGCGATACCCAAGATGCCCAGTAGCAGTGTGGAGTTGTTAAACCCCGTGTTTGGTCCCCATTCCGGCAGGTACCCCGCACCAAGAGTCGCGAACTCACGCGGTACTGGAACCGAGATTGAGCCCGAGATCCAGATGACCACCCCGCGGAACATGAGTAGACCCGCAAGAGTCGTAATGAACCCCGGAATACCCATCTGAGCGAGCCAGAATCCTTGCCAGGAGCCGATGAGGATTCCAACGGCAATACCAACCAGCATTCCAAGCCACCATGGAATCCCCAGGCTTTGAATGGATAGCGCTACAACCATGCCAACCAGGCCCGCGACGGAACCAACTGACAAGTCGATCTGCCCGATCACGATCACCATGACCATGCCAATTGCCAAAATCAGAACGTAGGCATTACCAGAGATCAGGTTTTGCATGTTCGAGGGCGTAAGCATGCGCCCTCCAGACATGACTTGGAAGATAGCAACCAGAGCAACCAGAGCAATGATCATGGTGTACTGCTGTATGTTGCCCCCGAACACTTCCTTAAGTTTGTTCATTTTGTGAGTCCTGTCGTCTCAATCGGTAATCTGGGTATTCGTGGCAACCGCGCCCACGAGTTCAGCGTCGGTCTCTCTTGTTGTCGAGGACGATAGCGTCATGAGGCGCATCAACTCCTCTTGACTAGTTACTTTGGCATCTACAACGCCGGTAATTCTGCCTTCACAGATCGTATAGATCCGATCGCAGATCCCCAGTAGTTCCGGCAGCTCCGAGGAAATGACGATGACCGCTCGCCCCTCGTCTGCCAGCTGGAATATGAGCCTGTAGATCTCAAACTTTGCGCCGACATCGATACCTCTTGTCGGTTCATCCAGCAGGAGCACTTCGGGGTCTGGGTAGAGCCACTTTCCGAGCACGACCTTCTGCTGGTTTCCACCGGAAAGCGTCGTGACCCCGTCACGCACCGATGACGTCTTGATCTGGAGGTCCTTGCGGTACTTCTCGGCTACCGAGGTCTCCTCCGACAGATCCAGCAAGCCGCCTTTGATGATGGCCTTCAGGTTGGCACTGACAATGGTCCGCTGGATGGAGTCCAAGAGGTTAAGACCCAGCGTCTTCCGGTCCTCAGGAACATAGGCGAGACCGGCATTGATGGCCCCTTGGACGTTCGTAAGGTTCTTCTTCTCTCCGTTGATCAGCAGCTCACCACCCAGGTACTGCCCATAGGTCCGGCCAAACAGCGACCGCGCTAGTTCGGTGCGACCGGCTCCCATGAGCCCCGCAAACCCGACTACTTCACCCTTACTAACCTTGAAGGAAGCATCATTTACCGCCAGGCGATCCGGAATCGTCGCGTGCTCAACACTCCAGTTCTTGACCTCAAACATGGTCTCCCCTGGACGTGAAAAGTGGTCAGGATACCGGTTGTCAAGAGAGCGTCCCACCATCGAACGAATGATGCGATCCTCATCCACTTTTCCAGCAACAACATCATACGTTTCAACTGTCTTGCCATCGCGGATGACTGTGACCGCATCCGAGATAGCAGCAATCTCATTGAGTTTGTGGGAGATCATGATGCAGGTGATGCCCTTGGCTTTCAAACTACGCATCAGATCCAGCAGGTTGGCAGAGTCTTCTTCATTGAGCGCCGAGGTCGGCTCGTCGAAGATCAACAGCTTCACATCTTTGGCCAGTGCTTTGGCGATCTCAACCAGCTGCTGCTGCCCAACACCTAGGTTCTTAATCGGGGTGTTCGGGTCAATCGCCAGCCCCACACGGGCGAGCAGGTCCCTAGTGACCTTCCGCTGCTCATCCCAGTCGATTAGGCCCCGGTTGATGATCTCCGATCCCAGGAAGACGTTCTCTGTCACGGAGAGTTCAGGAATGAGTGCCAACTCCTGGTGGATGATGACGATTCCAGCATGCTCGGAGGCCTTGATGTTGGAGAACTCTACGAGACCACCATCAAAAAAGATCTCCCCCTCATAGGTCCCCGAAGGCCAGACCCCCGAAAGGACCTTCATAAGGGTTGACTTGCCAGCTCCGTTCTCTCCACATATTGAATGAATGTCCCCGCGACGCACGGTCATGGTCACATCGTCGAGGGCGCGAACGCCCGGGAACTCCTTGACAATGCCACGCATCTCCAGGATTGGGGGCGGCTTCTGTGCCATGCATCCTCCAACGCTTCTTTGAGTGGATGGGACCATTTGTCCCGCCTGAAACGATATACCTCACCGCTTAGTCTTCACTTCTAAAAGTCAATCTGTTACCAGACTGTTACCTTCCGCATACACGAACTTCGTCGTTCTAGAGAGGGTTTTCCCTGCTATCGGAAGGCTCCCACACTTGAGTCACACGATATCTTATCTTCACGATATAAAGACATAGTGGGGAGACACCTTCCCGGCAAACGAACGGGTTGATGAAGGAGAAACTGGTAAGATCAGGCCGTGACTACAGGACCGGGCTCTCAGTCTTCACTTCGTGAAGCAAATGCAGCGCGCGTTCTTGAGGCTGTCAGAAAATATGGCCAGCTAACTCAAGTTGAGCTTGCCGCGTCCACAGGTTTGTCCCAAGCCTCCGTGTCAAACATCGTCAAGCGTCTTGTCAAAAGTGGAATCCTCGAAGCGAGGAACACCATCCGCTCGGGGCGGCGTGCTCAGAGCGTCTCCCTGGCTCGTCATAGCGGGTTGGTAGCTGGTTTGCAAATCGGGCGGCGGGGAATGGCCGTGGCGATTGCCGACTCGACACTAGAGATTCAAGAGAAGATCTCCCTACCCCTTCCAGTGGATCACCGGCCGGACACCACCTTGGATAGGGCAGCGATTCTCGTCGCAGAACTGCTTGACCGTATGGGGGCGCACCCAACAGATTTGCTGGCTGCTGGGGTTGCCGTGCCCGCACCGATCGACCCCACCTCCGAGATGATTGCCGTCCCCGGGATACTTCCGGGATGGGACAACATCGCCATGGGTGAGGTCCTCAGTAAGCGATTGAACCGCTCCGTCCTCGTTGACAATGACGCGAATGCTGCCCTACTCGCTGAGAGTCGCTTTGGGAGTCTGCGTGGCGTATCTAATGCGATGTACCTGAGAGCCTCGTACGCCACGGGTGCCGCAATCAAGATCAATGGTGAGGTACACAGGGGAGCGCACGGAACCGCTGGAGAGATTGGACATGTCCAGATAGAACCCACTGGGCTCATCTGTCGCTGCGGGGGTAGAGGGTGTCTCAACACCGTGGTTGGCGCAGAGGCCCTGGTTGATCTCCTTCGACTCAATCGAGGGGAGCTTTCCCTCTCCGATATGATCAACTTTGCCATGGATGATGACCCCGGCTGCCGACAGGTTATTGTCGATGCCGCAGCGCAGGTCGGTGGAGTCCTCGCAGACTTCGCCATACTCTTCGAACCTTCGAAAATTGTGGTCGGCGGCGAGCTTGTCAAGGCCGGCGACATGTTCCTTGACCCCATCCGGACCGCATTGGCTTCCCGCCCACTCCTCCGTGACGCGATCTCGGTGGAGAAGGTGGCTCTGGGCGGAAACGCGGAGCTCATGGGCGCCCTTATTCTTGCGAACCGAGCGGCCCAGGCAGCCGCGTCGGCAGGAACGACTGCAGTTGAAGACTCTACTCATGGAGATGAGGTGCAATGACAAAGTCAGGAATCGTTCTCAGCGTTGAGAACCTAAGCAAGAGCTTTGGAGCCGTGAATGCAATCACGGACGTCTCATTTGACGTTTATGAACATGAGGTTGTTGCCCTGGTTGGTGATAACGCGGCTGGAAAATCGACCATTGCACGCATCATTTCCGGAGCCTACGAGCAGAGTTCGGGTGTCATTCGACTCTGCGGAGAAGAAGTGCAGATTTGCTCGGCGCACGAGGCCCTTGAACTCGGCGTCGCAACTGTCTTCCAGGACCTCGCCCTATGTGAAAACCTCGACGTCACGGCGAATATCTTCCTGGGCCGCGAGCTCCACGACGGTACTCGTCTTCTTGCAGAGAGGAGGATGGAAACCTTGGCACGGGAGTACCTCGACGAACTCGGAGGACGTATCCCGGACGTCCGCGCGCCTCTCTACACCCTTTCCGGAGGGCAGAGGCAGTGCGTGGCCATCGCACGGACCCTGGTGACAAACCCACGGCTCCTGGTTCTGGATGAACCAACCGCTTCGCTTTCGGTCGCCCAGTCTGCTGAGGTACTGAACCATATTGAAGGTCTGCGCGCGATGGGCAAGGGGGTAGTCTTTATCAGTCACAACCTGCCGGATGTACGGGCCGTTGCAGACCGGATACTCGTACTACGCCACGGACGAATTGTCGGAAGATTCAACTCAGCAGACGCCTCCTACGAGGACATAATTGCTGCGATCACGGGACTAACAGCAGGGTAATCACCATCATCTCTACAAGGCACCGCATACAACAAAGGAGTTAGCAGTGGAAAGCACCGAACTGGATGCTGAGTTTCGCGCCCTCGTTGACTTTGCGAGAGGTTCGCGGGTCCCAACCGGGTTCGCAACAATGGATGCTAAAGGGGAAGTCGACCTCGAACGCCCCGTTGAGCTGTGGATTTCGGCCAGGATGACGCATGTCTTCGCCCTCGCACAAATGTACGGGATACCTGGCACCGAGGAACTCGTCGCGCACGGGGTGAACTCCCTGAAGAAGTACTTCCACGACCCTGTTTATGGCGGATGGTACTCGTCGATCATGGCAACTGCGGCCGAGGACGGAAACGGGGTGCCTGTCAATGACAGAAAGGAAGCGTACGCACAGGCGTTCGTGATCCTCGCTGCCGCTTCGGCTCTTGCTGCTGGAAATCACGACGCTGGGCCTCTTCTGGAGGACGCCCTCGCCCAGCAGGAAGAGCACTGGCTCGACCCGGAAACGGGGTTGGTGGCCGAATCCTGGGATCGTTCCTTCACGGAATGTGAAGACTACCGCGGCATCAACGCCAACATGCACACTGTTGAAGCGCTGGTGGCTGCGGGGGACGTCCTCGGCGACCCGCAGTTGGTGGAGCGCGCAACCCGCATCCTCAAGTTTGCCTACGACCGGGCCGGTGAAAACAGCTGGCGCATTCCGGAACACTACACGGCCGACTGGCAGGTTGATCCCGACTACAACGTCGATGAACCGGCTCACCCGTTCCGCCCCTACGGCGTGACACCCGGGCACGGGCTGGAGTTCTCCAGGTTGATGCTGGCAACGCGGGGTTCCCGGGCGCTGCGGGACCTTCCCGAGGAGGAATGGTTGCTCGAGGGCGCTGAAGAGCTTGCGCGGACTGCCGTTGCTGACGGATGGGAAGTCGATGGGGAGCCGGGCTTTGTCTACACCACCACTTTCGAAGGTGTTCCAGTGGTGCGGGCACGCATGCACTGGGTGGTCTGTGAAGCAATCGGTCAGGCGACGGTTGCTGCCGCGGTAGCCGAGGAACTTGGGGAACACGCCAGCGCCCAGGCAGCGAGGCAGCGGGTCGATGAATGGTGGAACTACGCAAAGCCTTCCTTCATCGAGGCTCCGGGTAGGTGGACCCACGAACTGGATCCGAGCAATCAAAAGGCGGGGGGAACCTGGGCGGGCAAACCCGATGTCTACCACGCGGCCCAGATGGTTTTGCTGCCAAGGCTGCCTGTCGCACCGGCATTTGCTGCGGCGCTTCGGGACGGAATGATCAACTGAAAACAAGCCGGGGGGCATAGTGTCGGAGGCCCGTGGGAGACTGTCATCATGACTACGAACCCGCATCAGAACCAAGGCTTGGCACTAAAGGCTGCCATGACCACGGCGGAAAATCCGTGGCCCCTGAAACTCCTCACCAGCAATATCCGCGGCTACATCGACCGCATGTCTGAGATGTGGGTAGAGGGACAGGTTGTTGAGTACAGCCCGCGGGGGTCAACACGCATGTCGTTTTTTACCCTGCGTGATGTCGATGAGGACGTCTCAATGCGCGTTACCGCATTCGGTAGTGCGGTTGCAGACGCTGGGGAGGGGTTTGCTGAAGGAGCACGGGTAGTTGTGCGCGTCAAACCGTCTTTCTGGGAACAGCGCGGCTCCCTCTCCCTGCAGGCAAAGGAAATCCGTCTCCAGGGGTTGGGTTCACTGCTTGCCCAGATCGAAAGGTTGCGCGCCCAGTTAGCGAGGGAAGGGCTGTTTGCGGCGCAGCGTAAGCATCCGCTCCCATTCATTCCGCGCAGGATAGGTCTGATTTGCGGCAGGGATGCGAAGGCCAAGGAGGACGTTCTTGAAAATGCACGGCTGCGGTGGCCGACTGCCCAGTTTGTGATTCGGGAAGTCGCGGTTCAGGGCCAGTACGCGGTTGAACAGGTCACGGCGGCGCTCACCGAACTTGATGCGGTCCCGGACGTGGACGTCATCATTATTGCTAGAGGTGGCGGGTCGGTTGAGGATCTGTTGCCGTTCTCTGACGAACGCATGGTCCGCGCCGCGGCAGGTGCTGCGACACCAATCGTGTCAGCCATTGGTCACGAGGGCGATGCGCCGCTTCTGGACCTGGTTGCCGACTATCGTGCCTCCACGCCGACAGATGCAGCTAGGCGTGTGGTCCCGGACTTTCGGGAAGAACTCAGCGGGGTTTCCCATCTGCATACCCGACTGGTTGCGGCGACAAGCCGCGTGCTTGCCCGGGAAGCTGAAAGCCTTAACCTACTTACCTCACGCCCTATTCTTCAAAGGCCCACTGCTGCACTTGAACAGCAGGCATCAAGCCTGGAACAGGCGATGCTCCGGATGCGCGGGGGGGTCTCAAGAACACTGTCCGCGCAGCAGGCTGAGGTCGCGCAACTACAGGCCATGCTCAACACGCTGTCTCCCACCGCCACTTTGGCCAGGGGATATTCGATTCTGCGAACGCCTTCGAAGACTATCCTCCGCACTACTGGTGAGATCAAGGCAGGCTCACTCATAGAGGGCATGCTTTCCGAAGGAACGTTTGTGGCAAACATTGTTGGGGTGAACCCCAAGGGATCATTCGTAACGGACCCACAACCAAGTCAGTCTTCAACAGAAGGGGAATCACGGTGAACGCAAAGAACGAACCAGCACCCGCAAATGGCGGTTCCACGCTAGCGGACCCAGCCACCATGAACTATGAGGCGGCAAAGGCGGAGCTGTGGAACATTGTTCAACAGCTCGAAGCTGGCTCTGTCCCACTAGAACAGACACTAGAGTTGTGGCAACGGGGGGAAGCTCTTGCATCTCGATGCCGCTCAATCCTTGAGAGTGCGGCGAAGCAGATTGAGGATCAGTCAGCGAACGGGACTGTGGCAGGTTCACTCTAGAGTGTCGACGCAGACCGCAGAAGGGGAATGAAATGAAGGCCACCGGTACCGACTCCGTATTGGTCATGGGTGAAGCCCTGGTTGACCTGGTTATCAAGGCTGGAAGTGACTCAAGCAATGTAACTGCTGTTCCAGGCGGTTCACCCGCTAACGTCGCTTTAGCTCTCAGTCGCCTGGGCGTGGATGTTGACCTGGTTGCCTGGTTTGGTCGCGACGACTACGGGACCATGATTGCGGAGCATTTGGCGGCCTCAAACGTTCGCATTATGCCTGGCTCGGACCAGGCTGCTTTCACCCCTACTGCACAGGCCCACCTTGATGCTTCGGGCGCTGCCACCTACACCTTCAATCTTGAGTGGGCTCCGCTCTCTCCAATCGCGATTCCTGAGACTGCGAAGATAGCCCATACGGGTTCGATTGGTGCGGTGCTCCAGCCGGGCGCATCAACGGTTCTGGATGCCTTCAAACGTGCTCACGTGCAGGCACTAACCACGTATGACCCCAACGCGCGCCCCACCCTCATGGGTGAAGTGAGTCAGGCGCGAACAATTGTTGAAGATTTCGTCCGCGAAGCGGATGTCGTGAAGGTCTCTGATGAGGACTTGGAGTGGCTCTACGAAGGAGCTGACCCTGTTGCATCAGCCCAAACCTGGACTGATGAGCTCGGGGTAACCCTCCTTGTCATCACTCGGGGCAAGCAGGGCCCGATCGCATGGACGCCAACCAGTTCCAAGGTGGAATTCACACCTGCCAAGGTAAAGGTTGTGGACACTGTCGGCGCAGGTGACACATTCATGGGTGGACTGATCGATACCCTGTGGCGCAGGGGCTTCCGTGGCGCACACGCAGCATCTCAACTTGCCCTCATCGGCGACGATGTCCTCCGCGAGATTCTCAGCGATGCCAGTGAGGTTGCGGATATCGTCGTTCAGCGGCGCGGAGCCAATCCTCCCTGGGCTAGCGAACTAGGGAGATAGCCGAGGGGGTGCAGGCGCTTACTTGCCGAGGCGTCGCTCCCTCTGTGAGAACGACCTGAGTGCGCGAAGGAAGTCAACTTTACGGAAGTCGGGCCAGAAGGTCTCGCAGAAGTAATACTCAGAATGGGCGGACTGCCAGAGAAGGAACCCTGAAAGACGCTGTTCTCCCGATGTGCGAATGATCAGTTCCGGGTCTGGCTGACCCCGGGTGTACAGGTGCTCAGTAATGTCATCGACACTGAGGGTGCTCGCTACATCCTCGATAGACCGACCTTCATCGGCGGCATCCTTCAGAACGCCCCGCACTGCATCGACAAGTTCCTGCCTGCCGCCATACCCCACGGCGATGTTCACTTGCATTGCGTCACTGAGCCCAGATGTTTTCGCTGCTTCGCGCCCCACGTCCTCCACAAACTCGGGTGACAGCTGCGTCATGTCTCCCACAATCTTCACCCGATAGTTCCCGGACTCAACCAAATGACCGACCAGCTGCCTGATAATTTCTAGCAGCTCGTTTATCTCTTGGGGTTCTCTTGAGAGGTTGTCGGTGGATAGTAGCCACAGCGTTACTACCTCTGTCTTGACTTCGTCAGCCCACTGCAAGAAGTCCAGCACTTTGTCGGCGCCCGCCCTGTGTCCCTCCGAAGCAGGGGAACCGAAGGCCTTAGCCCAACGACGATTCCCGTCGAGGATCACCCCGATGTGCCGAGGAAGGACCCCGGGATCCAAGGAGCGTTGCAAGCGGAACTCGTAGACCTCATAGAGAAGATTTGCTTGCATGGCCACAACTTTCAGTCGATGAGATTACTCTACAGAACGCGGTTGAATCTTCACGCAATTTAGTGAGCCGTGCGCCCGCAAATGCGGGTAGTCCCGGGCAGGCAATTATGCCACAGCGGATGCGGTAGCCTTGTGAACCGGAGAGGAATCAAATGCCAGTCGCTTCAAGACAGCCAGTCTCCTGGATTCCAGGAAACCCCATTGTTCGCAAACCTAAGCTGCGCGGATGGGTCCACTTCATTGCTGCGCCGCTTTCACTAGCAGCCTCCATCGTGCTTGTGGTCCTAGCCCCGACCACCGGTTTGAAATGGGCCTCAGCCGTTTACTTGGCATCCTCCTTCATCCTCTTCGGAGTCTCTGCGCTCTACCACCTCTTCTACTGGAAGCCGAAGTTTGAGCGGGTTCTGAAGCGCCTTGATCACTCCAATATCTTCCTTCTCATTGCTGGCACCTACACGCCCATCACCGTTGGCACCCTTACAGGCAATAGCAGGGTCGTTCTTCTCTGCGTCGTGTGGATCGGCGCTCTACTCGGAATCAGCATCAACCTCCTCTGGCCCTCCGCACCACGTTGGCTCTCCACCCTTATCTACGTGATCCTGGGTTGGACGGCCGTGTGGTTCCTGCCGCAGATGTGGCAACAGGGGGGGCCTGCAATCGTCATTCTCGTCGGAGTCGGCGGCGTGCTTTACACCGTGGGCGCGGTTGCCTACGCATTGAAGAAGCCCAACCCGTGGCCCGAATGGTTCGGCTTCCATGAGATCTTCCATGTCTTCACAGTTCTTGCCTGGGCTTGCCAGTGCGTGGCAGCATACATGGCTGTCCTTAGCTAACCCACAGCGTGATTAAGTGTGAGTTCACTCAAGAGTCACATCACAACAATCCCAGCGCCAGCGTAAGATCTCCCATATGGCAGAGAAGACTTGGCTGACCCAGGGTCAGTACGACAAATTGAAGGGCGAGCTGGACGAACGCAGGGATGTGAAGCGTCCGGAGATCGCACGGCTTATCGAGAACGCGCGCCGTGAGGGCGACCTCAGCGAGAATGGTGGATATCAAGCTGCCCGCGAAGAGCAGTCGATGAATGAGACCCGGGTTCTTCAACTTGAAGATCTGCTGCGCGATGCCGAGGTCGGAGAGACTCCTGCTGATGACGGCGTAGTCGAGCCGGGTATGGTCGTGGTTGCAAAAATTGCTGGAGTTGAGGAAACCTTCCTACTCGGAGCTCGTGATGCCGGCGAAGGACTGAACATGTCGGTGTACTCCCCAGCCGCTCCCATTGGCAAAGCGCTTATCGGTCACACCGCCGGCGACACTGTCAAGTATGAGACGCCCGCTGGAAAGGCGATCGCAGTAGAAATAATCTCTGTCTCACCATTCCAAGGCTGACGTACATGAGTAAAGCCCGCACCCCCTCTCGCAGGGGGTGCGGGCTTTACTCATGACCTGGGCTTCACTCACGCATGGGGCGCAATGGTACCGCTAGCTGTTACGGAGCGCCAGACACCTCGGGCCCTGCCACTATGGCCTGTTCGATCTCGACCCGGCCCGCGTCCGCGTTCCCTTTCTTTCCAGATCCCTTGTTCACTTTGCGAGCTGTCCAGTATGAGGCAGTAATCTGCTCCTGAAGTGAACCAGGCGGCCCTCCTGGGCGGTTATCGTCAGTCACCAACTCCGGGAACATGTCATGCCCGTGCAGGTACATGAGCGTCACGTTAATGAAGGCTAGAAGCGGAACTGCGAAGATCGCACCAACGATTCCTGCAACGGCGCTACCGGCCGTTACCGCCAACACCACTGCGACCGGGTGCAGCGACACTGCGTTTGACATCAACCAGGGCTGCAGGACATTGCTCTCAATCTGCTGAACCGCGAGAACCACCAGTAGCATGATGATTGCGCTAGTGACCCCATTGTTGACGAGGGCGAGTAGCACGGCCACGGCTCCCGAAATGAACGCACCCACAATCGGGATGAAGGAAAAGAAGAACACCAACACCATAATCGGTATAGCTGCGGGTACACCGAGCGCGAAGGCGCCAAGGCCAATGCCAATCGCGTCGATACCAGCAACCTTCAGCTGGGTGCGGATGTATGAACCAAGGGTCACCCAGCCGCGAATTCCGGCCTCGTTTGTTTGTTCACGCCACTGTTTGGGCAGGCAACGAAGGAACCAAATCCACATGGACCGGCCGTCCTTGAGCATGAAGAACAGGGTGAAGAGCGCAATCAAGGCGGATGCTGCAAGACTGACCGCCGACGTAGCGAAACTCCACGCCTCAGAGGCGATTACCCCTCCATAGTTGCGCAGGACAGAAGTCAGGTCATCTTGGAAGCTCTCCAAGAAGCCATCCAAGAACGCGAAATCAAGTCCGAGGGGACCATCTTGGACCCAGGCAAGCAAATCATCTAAACCACCAAGGGTCTGCGAGACCAGGGCCGGTAGCTGCGCGACAACCTGACCCAATGCGATAGCCATCAGCCCGGTGACAAGGATCAGCCCAGAGACCAGACCCACCGCAGCCGAAGAGGTCTTGCCCATGTGGAGTTTACCGCGAAGGAACGACAGAAGCGGCGCCAAAAGGAGAGCCAACAGGAGGGCAACCAGAACAGCGACAACGATGCTGGCCACGTAGCGCAGCCCCCAGACGATAACACTGACAGTCACGATCACGATCAGTATGCGCCAGCTCCAGGCTGCTGCAACTCGTAGTGGCACACTAACCTGCTCTGAGATACTCCGATCCGAGGCATTTGCGGATTGCTTAGACACTGGTTCTTGACTCATGTTCACCTTTAGCTGGTTGCTGGCTATGCGGGTACTGAAAGTGCGAGACTGGATTGACCATCATCTATCACGTCAGGACCATTATGACGGAAAACTCCACAGCACCACACGTTGTTCTCGGTGCACCACTGAACCTTCCTGCAGATAATGGCCTGCTTGAGATCTATTTGGCGGGCGGGTGCTTCTGGGGCGTGGAACGCTTCCTCTGGGAAACCCCCGGCGTGAAAGTCACCGCTGTTGGCTACATGGGTGGCGCGGCACCGAATCCCTCATACGTGCAGGTTTGCACGGGCTTCACGGGTCACGCTGAAACAGTTCGCGTTGTCTACGACCCCACGGAAGTAACCACTGATGATCTGCTTGCCGTCTTCTTTGAAAACCATGATCCAACCCAAATGAACCGGCAGGGAAACGACCGTGGAACCCAGTACCGCAGTGCAGTTTGGACAACCACACCCGAGCAGTTCGAAGTGGCACAGCGTCTTAAATCTGCCTACGAAGCCAAGCTGATCGAGGCCGGATACGGCCCTATCGTCACGGAAATCCACTCACCACCACCCCCGGTGTTCCACCTCGCCGAGGACTACCACCAGGGCTACCTGCAGAAGAACCCTGGCGGCTACTGCAACCATGGTTTCAACGGAGTGGAGTGCCCCCGAGGCTTGCTCTAACGAGAACAGAACCAAGAACGCCCCACCGAGCGATCTCAGTGGGGCGTTGTGCTGCAACGCAGCGTTGTGGAGAACCCTAGCGTTTGATTGCTTCCAAAATGTCGGTCACAAAGACCAGCGTGTCGCCACCCTTGATACCGGCCTGCGGAACGCCCGCTGGCCCGTAAGCAAGGTGCGACGGGATCGAGAGAAGAACGCGAGAACCGACCTTCTGACCAACGAGCCCGTCATCCCAACCCGCTATCACCATTCCAACACCGATCGCGAAGTCAAGCGGCGCCCCACGGTCGTAGGAGTTGTCAAAGACGTTACCGTTCCACACTTGGCCGAGGTAGTTGCAGACAATCGTGTCACCTGCTTCAACGACGGAGCCTGAGCCCTCTTCCAGTACCTCTACCACCAGGTCCTCCGGAGCAACTGCCGAAGAGAATGTGATTGCGGGCTTATCTCCGAACTGGCCGGATACTGTCACGTTTTCCAAAGGTTTTCCTTGTCTTTCGGGGCGGCCTCACCGCCTGGGAGGGTTGGGTAATTTCTGTCTTTCTAGCGGGACTGCAAACGGGAGAGAATGTTGAGAATCTCCACGTACAGCCACACCAGTGTCACCATCATGCCGAATGCGCACATCCATGAGTACTTCGCGGGAGCGCCCTGAGCGACACCGACTTTGACCTGGTCAAAGTCAGAGATCAGGCAGATAGCCCCGATCAGCACTGCAAACATTGAGAGGACAACACTGAGCGGGAAGCCCATGATCATGGGCCCGTCGATGCCACCGATCGGCGCACCCATCATCCCGAGTACCCAAATGAGGACGCGGGAGAGGATCAAACCGATAATGGAGATCAGGGCAAACTTCTGCATCTTTGGGGAGTTGCGAACCTTGCCCGACGCAAATAGCGCAAGGGTGACACCAAAGACCGCGAATGTTGCAACCACGGCCTGAAGAACTACGCCTGGGGCCCACATTTCCGTCACCAGGCTCAGCGCGCCAAGAGCAACGCCCTCGAGTGCAGAGTAGGCCAGGATCAGACCCGGACGAATCGTCTTAGAGAAGATGTTGACCATCGCGAGGACGAACCCAAGCAGCAGGCCGCCCATCATGAGCGGCATTGCCAAACTAAAGTTCGAGGCCACCACAAACCACGTAGCCGCAGCAGCAGCAATCAGCACACCCAGGTTGAGGGCTGTCTTAACGATGACGTCGTCGTACGTCATCCGTCCCATATCAACTGCATCAGCCGAGGGCGCTTCATACGAACGCCGCGCCTCCTCAAATGCTTTCTGATCGTAAACAGGGGGGTGTGTCGCCTGAGCCGTTGCGGCCGTCGACTGGTTAGCCCACTGGCCTTCCATGCGGTTGAAAACCGGGTTCGACATTCTCTCTCCAAGTTCTAGGTAGTTCTAATCCAAGATTTCCATATTTAGCTACCTCTGCGCCAGCGTTCCGCCCTCGGCTTGATGATCGCGATCGCTCCGGCGCCTGGTTGGATTAAAATGAGTCAATGGATGTGCACAGACTTGGGAATGTCGTCATTGAGGGCGACAACCTCGCGGTGATTCGCGAGATGCCAGATGCTGCATTTCGCCTCATCTACCTCGACCCGCCATTCAACACGGGTCGCACCCAGACCCGCCAAACGTCAACTTCGACTCGGGTCACAGACTCGGGTCGCGTCGGGTTCAAAGGGGTGCATTACGAGCAGGTCGTAGAGAAGGTGACGTCCTATGATGACCGTTTCGTCGACTACTGGGAGTTCCTAGAGCCCCGCCTTGAGGAAGCCTGGCGGCTCTTGTCCGAGGACGGAACCCTCTACCTCCACCTCGACTTCCGCGAGGTGCACTACGCAAAGGTCCTACTCGACGCCCTGTTCGGGCGGGAGTGCTTCCTCAACGAGATCGTCTGGGCCTACGACTACGGGGCGCGCTCTAAGAAGAAATGGCCGGCAAAACACGACACAATCCTGGTTTACGTCAAGGACCCGTCCTCGTACTACTTCAACTCTGAAGACGTCGACCGCGAACCCTACATGGCTCCCGGCCTCGTCACACCTGAGAAGGCGGCCCGCGGCAAGTTACCGACAGACGTGTGGTGGCACACCATCGTATCCCCTACCGGCAAAGAGAAGACGGGCTACGCCACCCAGAAGCCCCTGGGAATCCTGCGCCGCATCATTCAAGCCTCCAGCCGTCCGGGCGACACCGTCCTCGACTTCTTCGCGGGCTCTGGCACAACCGGGGTTGCAGCCTCACAGCTGGGTCGGCCATTCGTCCTCGTCGATCAGAACCCACAGGCCATCGAAGTGATGCGTTCCAGGCTTCCCGAGGCCGAGTTCATCAACTGGCCCGATCGCTAACCCTGGGACCCGAGCTGCGCTACTGCGTGCTCGGCTTGGGCGGGGGTGAAGAGTTCGCCGTGTTCACTGGTGAGCAGGTCGTAAATGTCCTCCGTAGTAAGGTCTGGATCCTCACTGAGCAGCCGCGCCTTCTCAATGGCGTTGGCGTTCCAGTCCCAATCCAGTCTTTCGATCGCGCACGATGCCGCATCTGCACTGAACCCATCACCATCAGGACTGATCAAGAGAGACTTGGCCATTGCTTCGCTGACGTAGAGAGTTCCCGCGTAGTACTCGGCCTGCGCGAAGGCAGCGTCACAGTCCTCTGAATCATTGGTCGTCGCGGAATCGCCCTCGGACCCACCGCTACTCTCCGGATCTTCGACTTGGGCGCCCTCGTCACTTTGCTGCGGATCAACCACTGACTCCTCAACTTCGCCTGACTGCTCACCACTCTGCGGAGGTGCGACCTGCCGGGCATTGTTGACGAGGACGACCGCGGTGACCACAGCCACCACCGCAAGCGCCACGACAACCCAGACCCACAACTTCTTGAACCAGGGTTGACGCGGGGCACCATGGTGCAGTTGCGCACGCGAAGGTAAGGAATGCTCCGGTTGTGACGTCATGGTCGCCATGCTACCCCGGTCACGCGGCCGACTGACGGACGCGGGATCATGGCGATGCTCGTGGGCGTATCTTGGGATGCGCGGCGCCATGAAGAGACCGTTCTATGCCTTACGCCGCCGATCACACGGAGGACGCCATGTCGAAGAGCAAGCACAACCCCAAATGCGACATCGTTGGGTCATTCCTTAGGCCGGAGGAAGTGAAGCGGGCCCGTGCATCCTTCAGAGCTGACGATATTTCCTTGGCGGAACTGCGCGAAGTTGAGGATGGCGCAATCGCTGACCTTGTGGCCCGGCAGGTGGAGCATGGTTTGACTGTTGTGACGGATGGAGAGTTCCGCCGCCGCTGGTGGCACCTCGACTGGCTCAAAGAGTTCGATGGTTTCTCAACCCACCACCTTGTGAAAGAGCTCAATGGGGTCAGCAATGAGATTGAGTTGGGGTACATAGACGGCAAGGTTTCCTACGATTCGGATCGCTCACACCCAGAAGTGGAGGCGTTTGAGTTCCTCGCTAACGAGGCCGCCAAGTATCCGGGTGTAGCAGCGAAGAAGTGCATTTCTGGGCCGAACATGATCCTGGTCGACAACTATCTGCAGCTTGGTAAGAGGGATGTCCCCTACTACGGTGACGATGTCGACCTGCTCATCGAGGATATCGGCCTCGCTTACCAGGACGCCATCAGGGATCTTTATGATCACGGGTGCCGTTTCCTGCAGATTGACGACACTTCGTGGACGTACCTGATTGACGACAACTTCAACCAGCGCATTGAGGCAATGGGTTACGACAAGGACACGGTCCTAGAGTGGTTCCGCCACGTGTCGACGCTGGCGCTAGAGAACAAGCCTGAGGACATGACGATCGCCACTCACTTCTGCAAGGGCAACTTCAAGGGGCACCCGCTTTTCTCAGGGTTCTACGACTCGGTCGCACCGATCATTGCGCAACTGCCGTTTGACCGCTTCTACGTGGAGTACGACGATGACCGCTCGGGATCATTCGAACCGTGGGCGGTACTCAAAGATACTGGGACGACGTTTGTCGTCGGCCTCATCTCTACCAAGAACCCAGCAATGGAGACACCCGCCGATATAGAAGCCCGCCTTGCACAGGCCCGCGCCATCATCGGCGACAACGTCACGCTGTCTCCCCAGTGTGGCTTTGCCTCAGTTGAGGAGGGCAACTCCATAGACGAAGCAACGCAGTGGAAGAAGATTGACCTCCTGGTTTCGTGTGAGTCCCTAGTCTGATCCCGAGGCGCCGTCTGGCGCCGAACGCGCGAGTTTCAAGGCTCTTCACCTGGCGACTAGCCGCAGCGCCCTGTCGCCCTCTATGACTCTGTATCCAGGCGTTGGGAGACCCGGTCCACTAGGAACTGCATCTCTCATAGAGGTAGCTCGGCGAACCAAAAGGCACAAGGTCATGGTCACGCAGGATCGTCAACGGCGCGCGACTCGGCAGGGAGCAGACGTCCTCGAACGTCATCCCAGCCTCAGCGAGCTCGTCGTCATACTCAATCTGCAGAACGTGCGGGCCATAGGTTTCCCGGTATGAGGAGCACTCGTCATACACCGCACAGGACTCAGTAATAGCAAAGTCAAACCCAATTTGATCCTTGCCAATACGACCGAATTCCAAGGTGTTCTTTTGGCCAATCGCCAGACCCGCGTCATGGGCGCGAGTCGCGTAAGAGGTTGCCAAGGCAATGGTACCGGCGCGGTCAATCTGTCCAAATCTGGTGAAAGTATCGAGGTTATCGATCTCAACTGCATCGAAACCCTTTGCCGCACAGGCATCTATTTTTGGTCCAATAACCGCGAGTATCCCCTCACGTTGGCTTTCTGTTGAAGGATCAAGAATCTGCTCATCTGGCCAATCGGGGTCAGTTATCGGTGTCCCAGAGGAATCGGTGAGAACTAACTCGTTAGCGAACTCCGCTTCCTTGAGAGGTTGTGTCTGGAAGCCGTTGATATAGCAGATGCTGTACGCACGAGGCTCGGGAGAGTCCGTCACATCCCTGACAACAACATTCGGTCTCCTTCCGTCAACTGGGGAGTATCCTCCTCCGAGCTGATAGTCGAAGACACCACTGGTCGGGAGAGTTTGCAAGTCTTTGCCGCTACTGCAGGCCCCAAGAACCCCTCCTCCGGCAAGGGTCAGACAAAGTCCTACCAATACACTCGTTCGCAGCGATCGCTCCCAGTTTATGCTGCAACGTATCAGGACTCTCATTGCACTGCTCTCCTTCTCTCCGATAAAACTCGCCACAATTTGACTCTCACGTAATAGCACGGCACAACCACGAATGTCGCAATCAAAACGTTAGATTCATTCGCCTGCCTGCCTGTCCGTGATCCGGAAAGATTGAGATAAGTCAACTCAAGGAGGAGCCATGACGCGGACACACAAACTACTTACAACCGTGCTGTCACTACTAGGAACCACACTGTTTGTTGCATGTTCAAGTGGCGCCCCGACCTCGCAGACATCGGGTGATGCGGTGCAGTCCGGGGAGGACACAGCGGGCGACACCGTGGTGTCGCAGTCAGTGGACTTCCCCGGCACCTGGATCATGGTCGAAATGGAGACGGACGGTGTTGCAATTGGCTCCGAAGAGTTGGCCGCACTTCAAGAGGACGGGTTCACCGTGTCCCTGACTTTGGCGGTTGACGGCAGCGGGGCGTTCAGTGACGGCGAAACGGACACATCACTTACATGGGAAAAGATCGACGATTCTCACATCAAGCTGCTAACTGACGACGGCGCAGAAATAATCGGCACCGTTGAAGGGAACCAGCTATCCGTTGACGATGGGGAAGAGACTCGGATGGTTCTGGAGAAGGATAGTTAGGGCCGAAACTGCGGAATCATCATAAGGCCAGTTGATCTACAAGTCGGAGGTGGGTGCTGTGAAACGTTCGAGTATTACACCAATTGTGATCACGGTAGTGCTCGGTGTGGTTGCCTTGTTGGCATGGGCGGGCGGAGCACTGCTTTGGCTCACCAGGTCCAAC
The DNA here is from genome assembly GCF_014525425.1 of Schaalia sp. JY-X159. Lineage (NCBI taxonomy): Bacteria > Bacillati > Actinomycetota > Actinomycetes > Actinomycetales > Actinomycetaceae > Schaalia > Schaalia sp. JY-X159. Next base: position 119,692 of record NZ_JACEXI010000005.1, read on the forward strand.
GCAACAGAGGGCGCAACTATCAGTGTTGCTCCTCCGGCAATTGTAGAACTGGGTGGTGCAGCGGCTGGGCAAGCGGACGAATCTGACCCCGTCGAGGGCGGTGACACAGCCGACGTGAAGACAGACTTCGTCTTCTCAGACATCGCCGGAACGTGGGATATGACGTTTACTCGCGGGTACTTCGATAGCGAGGACGCAGCCGGGAATCCCATGGCTGAAGAGCTGGTCACCGGCGTACTTACCATCCCCGCAGATCAGAGTGAAGCTGGCTTTGAGGCATTTCTCAGTTCCCTCACCGCAACCATCAACGGGGATGCAGACCCAGGTTACGTGGCTACGGGGGACGTGCTAGTGACCGGAGAGCTGCATGGATCTGAGCTCCTCTTGTATCTAGATATTGATTCTTTCTATCTTGACCTCACTGCCGAAATTCTGGAAACAGTCGAGCCAGCCTATTTCCCTGTGGTTGTGCAGGATGTTGAAGGGCTCATGGTTGGCTACGGCCAACAGGCAAATGAGATCGAGGTCGGTGGTGCCACTGTCTACTCAGTTGCAACCATAGAGCTAATCAGAAGGGCAGGAAGCTAGTCATGTCAGTCGCTCCCGACCAGACCCCATCTGTACGCCGCCCAGTCAACTTGCTGCCCGCTCAAATCGTTCTGGCCGTGCTGGCTGTGTGTGGCCTCGTGTTCGCAGGACTGGGCTTTCGCGCCCACATCAGCGCCCCAATTCCCACCACGGACACGCAGGTGGTTGAGCCGGTCCAGTTTATTTACCCAGAGCCATCCGAAGAAGTCGAAGCCGCAAACGTCGCAGCAACGCTTGCCATGCAACAGTACGTTGACGCACGCTTGGTGACAGAGCGGTTCTTAGTGGTGGATTTTGCCGAGGAACCAAACATAGACGAGGTCGCAACGATAATCGACGAAGCCCTAGCTTCGCTAGCGGATGCAGACCTAATCATCAGTCAGGGCCTTCAAATCATCGACGCGGCCGTAGGAGAGGAAGCAACAGCCCCGTCGGAGAATGCTGGTTCAGATTCAACAGATTCAGATGCGGCCAGCTCAAACGCGCCACCGTCGGATGTTTTTTGGGGTCAGCCGACAGCGTACCAAGCGACTTCGCTACCCAAGCTCCTTCCTGCTGCGCCCGGGGACCAACAGCAATGGGCCGAAGAGTTCACCAAAGCGTACGACCAGACCAAGGGCCCTAAAAAGTTGCAGACACTCGCTCGACAATTGGGTCAAGACGTAAAGGACATCAAAGCCCAATTGGATGCAGCGCAAGAGATCATTCATTCTGGGGCCACCAAAGATGCCTCGTTCTGGGACAAGATGACCAAGGCTGCGATGGCCACCAAGACAGTCGCGAAAGTCGGGTTATTTGTGGGCGCCACAATCGCCACTGCCGGCGGAGCTGCAGCGCTGGCAGCCCCAACAGCGGCTGGTTCCCTGGCGGCCGCTGCCTCCACCGGGGGTGTTGGGCTTGCCGGAGCGGCCTCAATCGTGATCAACGGCGCCGACGTGATGGTGGAAATAGGGGAAACTACCAGTGCGATAACGTTAGGCGAAGACCATAAACTCACCGCCGCGTTCGGTTCCATGCAGGACACCACGGGACCGTTGTCCGGAGCTACCTTCGTCGCTTTCCCGAACCCGACCGACACCGTAGGCCTGATTGCCGACCTTTCAGGCAACATCATGGACTACTTTGCTGACGGTCGCCTCTGGGGCTTCAAAATGGAACGCTATCAGGAAGGCGAAGTCGCCCTCGACAAACTCCTTGCTGGGGATAACTCCCCCGTCCTCACTGTCACACCCCTACCGGAGGCTAACACGGAGGCGGAACTCGAATCGAACCTAGCTGCCGCTGGCCTGAGCCTTCCACCACAACAGGTTGAGAGCCTCGATGAGGCAATAGCCCAAGTGGATGTAATGGAACTGAGCAAAGCGTTGGAGGTCCTCGACGCGCTGGCACAACAACTAGAAATAGAACTGGCAAGCCCCGATCAACCGGGAGAACCCGAGGCCGAACAACAGGCATCCGACTCTCCGGTGGTAGGCGTCTACCAGTATCGTGGGACCTATTCTGCACACCCCTTCGACCCCGGGGATGAACCGATGGTGACTGAGTTCGACCCGCACCAAGCGGTCATCACTCTAGACGAGAACAAAATGACAATCACAATTGATGATGGCAGACCAACGGTCCTGCAAGGTACTTTTGATTCGCAGACAAACACCTTCACGGGAATCGACAACTCACCGGCATCCGGGGAAGCGTGGGACATTCCCCTATACCAGCGAGCGCAGACAACTGTTACTTTCGACATTGGTGCCGAACCCGTGGTGGGAATAGGGTACGCGGGAGACGAAATAGAGAATATCTCGATGGTTTTCACCCGGACCGGGGACCTACCCTAGAAGCACCAATACTTCGACCGTGCACGAGGTCTGTATGGTGCCGGACCAGCATTTTTTGCTCTAGGGCGTTTGCCGTGGCATTGGTCTGGTAGTGGTCTACTTCGAACTCTTGGGGTTGCGTCCAATCGACAACACCTCGACAAGCTGTGTTTGTCATGTCGGATCTGATAATCCGATGATGTGAGAGCAAGCAGAAATGTTCCCTCTGGTGGAGGGAACTCGGATCGGCTCGGAGAGCATCCCCGCTCGGCCGCCCAAGAGTCCAACGTCGACTCTGCCATCGACACCTCCACGCTTCACCCTGTGCTGCGAGAGGTTGGGAATGACATCTTAATTCGGTCTTTTCCTCCACCACAGGTACCAACAAATTACCACGAGCTGAATAAGGATAAGAAAGCCTAGATAGAGCCAACCCAACAAGCCTCCCCACAGCCCCGGCAGTACAAGAAGTCCGCCAAAGAAGACCAACACTTGGGCAGCAATGACGACACCCTTGTCTCCACGGTTCATGGACAAGAGCCCTTAATGCCGATTGCTCCTAAGAGAGCAATCGATGCCTTCAAAATCCAGCCTCCAACGGACGCGGGTTGACCAGGAAGGCTCAACACGAAAGATGCCCCGGAGGCCACACAATACCAGTTGACGTTCGCGGGCGCTGCTGGCGAATTGGGTATGAACATACGAGAGGCTTCTTTTTTCAGCGTCTTATCCCAGATAACCAGCGTCCCGCCTCTACACTTCGACATTGAAGTTACGTCGTATTGCAGATAGCAAATCCATTGGTATCTGGAGCCATAGTCGTGCCATGTCGGCGCAGCTCGAGGCTTTAATGGAGGGACGGTTGTTGCCTCATTTGCTTGCTGCGTTGCCTCGACTCGTTGAGCTTCTTCGGGGTGTACGGCACTCGCAAACCCGCTCAGCGAAACGGTAAGTGTCGTAGCAAGAAACACAGCTGCAAGAACGTTAGTTACGGACCGCATAGTGCCAGCCTTCCCTCTGATAAACACGTTTCGCCGGCGCCAATCGTTGCTTGTCTAGTGCCACGATATCATTCGATTTGTGACACATGTTGTTTTTTGGATGTAGTTCTGTCGAGACCGCGTCATGCGCACCCTATGCCGTCAACGGCTGGAATGGGGACTATGCAAGGAAGTGTGTGACTGGCCTGGTTCGCTGACTGGTTGTCGGCACGGCAGGTGGGCATGAGAAATGCCTGTTGCAACACTGGTGCCTGTGGCATCGAAAACAAAGAAAACGCAGGATGAAGATCGAAGTGCGGAGATGGATGCTGCGGTGGAGTTGGTCCGTCAGGCTATTGGGGGCCTTGACCCTCGATCGTGGACACGGTGTCGTTTCGGTTATGCCGCTTCCGCGAGGGTAGCAGCCGTGGTTGCCGTGTAGGCGGTCTCGTAAGTGTTCGGTGCGATCTGGCCGATCGCGGAGTGCCGCCTTCGGGTGTTGTAGCGGTTCGCCCACCGGAACACGGCCCGGTAGGCGGTGGCCTGGTCCGGGAACGCGGACGCGCCTTCGAGGAGCTCGCGCTTGAGCGTGGCGTTGACGCTCTCCGCCAAGGAGTTGTCGGCGCTCGTGCCCACCGCCCCCATGGACTGGGTCACCTTGAGCTGCTCGCAGAGCGCGGCGTAAGCCTTCGACGTATAGACGCTTCCGTGGTCGCTGTGGAACACCGCCCCGGCCAATGACCCACGGTCGCGATGCGCGGCACGGAGGGCGTCCTCGACGAGTTCAGTGCGCATGTGGTCGGCGACCTGCCAGCCCGCGAGCTTCCGGGAGCCGAGGTCGATACAGGTCGGTAGGATGCCGCGAACCCGTGGGATCATTCCCCCCCAGCGATGCGCCCGTGGTTCTACAAGGCGATTTCCACTAACGTCGTCTCAATTGCTAACTCCGCGTCCTCCACCGCTCTCACTGCCCGCCCCGGGGCCGCCGCGAGCCAGGCGTAGAACGACGACCTGGCGACCTCGACGACCTCACACAACCGCTTCACGCCGTAGGCGTCCTTGTGGTCCTCGACGAACTGGAAGCGGTTCACCAGTTCGTCTCCCCCGCGAAATACTTCGCCGCCTGACGGAGGATATCCCGCTCCGTCTCAAGCTTGACCCGCTCCGCCTTCGACTCGGCCAGTTCGGCTTTCAGCCGCACAATCCTCGCCGACTGCGACTCCGGCCGACCCGCCGGCGGTGCCGCTGTCAACTTCGTCGTCGTCCCGGAGCCCAGCCGCTCAACCCACTCCTTCAACGCGCCCCGGGAGATCCCCAGGTCCGCCGCGATGCCCTTCAGCGTCGCCCCCGGCGTGGACTCGTACAAGTCCACCGCCCGCTGCCGGAACTCGTCCGTGTAGTTCTTCCTTGCCATCCCTAGATTCTCGCTTCCCCAGCCCAGTGCTGGAATCAGCGTGTCCAAGATCAGGGGTCAAGTCCCGGCGTACTACTCTTCGTCGTCGGGCTGACGATCTGCACTTTCTCCCCATCCATGCAGATCTTTGTGTTGGGAAGGGCAATACAGGGATTCGGCGGCGGTCTCTCTATGGTTCCGCTCTACACCATCATCGGCAACCACGTACACCCGCTTCGACAACCACCATTTTTCGCCGCTTTCGCGGCCGCCTGGGTCCTGCCAGCGCTAATCGGCCCGGGAATTGCGGGCCTGGTTGTTCAGTATGCGAGCTGGCGGTGGATTTTTGGTTTTGTCCCTGTCGTCTTCCTGATCGCATTTCCAGTTCTGGTCAAAGTCACGGCCGCACTTCCCCGGACAGAACCGGCGGACTCAGATGGTTCAACTAAGCGCAGAGTGTTACTTGCGGTCGGCGCTGGCGTATCCGTGGCGCTTCTCCAGGTGATGTCCGGGACAGAGCCCGACGAGTTCGACCCCTTGATCCTCCTCATAATCGCGGTATCGGCGATCCTCACTTTCGTGTTCATGAAGCCGCTACTCCCCGCGGGAACCTTCACCGCAAAACGAGGGCTCCCCTCCACCGTACTACTGCGCGGACTGGCCAACGGAACTTTTATCGGGGTAGAGACCTTTCTCCCGCTCCTACTTCAACTGGTACACGGGTGGGACCCCGCCAGCGCCGGCCTCGTGCTAACAGTCGGTTCCATAACCTGGGCTATCGGATCAGCCGTCTCCGGGCGCATCACCGACCAGGCTAAGCGAGCGCAACTCCCAGTGATCGGCACGCTGGTGCAACTTGTCGGTACCGCGATCACCTTCGCAGGCGTGTTCGAGGGCGTACCCGGCGCAGCAATCATCATCGGCTGGACCATAACCAGACTTGGCATCGGCCTCATCTACCCCACCATGACTGTTCATGCGCTCGCCATGACCAAGACACGAAACAAAGGGAAGACCTCATCCGCTCTGCAGATGGCCGACACCCTTGGCGGCGCATTCTGTGTGGCAGCAGCGGGAATCGCCTATGCCCTGGTACTGCCGAACCTATCCCCCGCCTTCGCGGCCGCAGTCGGACTGATGGTTGTCATCCTGGTGATGGCAATGCCAATCGCCAGGCGGATCAGTCCCGCCCCAGACTCCGACGAGGCACTCCAGTTACAACAGACCCAACAGCTGTAGGAGGAGACGACAGCGTCGCGAAATGTATACGTTGGGAACCGATGCGGCCGTGGGGTACCTACCCCAGACGCAGTTTGGTTCCCAACGTAAACATTTCAGGGTTGTGGAGGGCGTGCACGCCCAGTCGCTTAGAGAAGTACCCCCGGTCGGACTCGAACCGACACTGTACCGATTTTAAGTCGGTTGCCTCTGCCATTGGGCTACGGGGGCGTGTGCGCCAGATGCGGCCCTCCGATTGTAATTCACAACCGCTGGGACCGTGAAACCGGGATCAAGGCGACGGGACCGTGAAAACCGGGATTAGTCCCGCAGCGCCACCGCAACGCTCAACGCCAGCCCGTCCAGGATGTCATGCTCGGAAACGACCACTGTGGGAGCCGCGGTAGTGGGGCCCGCCGCGTGATCCGGGATGACCCCCAGTCGAACCAAAATCCTCTCCCAAATCAGCGCACCCCCCGCAATAACATCAGCGCGCCCAGGTGGCATGGCAGGCTGCCGTGACTTCTCTTCCACCGAATCGTTGACCATGTGGTCGAGGGCGGAGGCCCACTGTTCGACCGTTGGGATCAAGCCGTGGGTGGCGTCCGGGGAATACTCCGGGACCTGCGCGATCAGCGCCGCCAACGAAGTCACTGTGCCTGCCACTCCCACGACGGTCCGGGCAGCCGCGAAGTCCACGGAACCCTCAGCCACGTCGAGTTGGGTATCGATCCAAGCCCTGGCGGCCGCCTGCTTGTCCGGCGTCCATGGTTCCGGACCAAATCTCTCCGTGACTCGAACCGACCCCATATTCACCGACACGGCCTGTTCTACCTCGGAATGACCGAGGACGAACTCCGTTGATCCCCCACCAATATCCACAACCAGGTAGGGCGTCTTGAGGTCACGCGGCAGCGAAGAAATGGCGCCAACAAAAGACAATGCGGCCTCTTCCGCACCCGTGATGACCCTCGGTTCAATCCCCGTGATCGCGCGAATACCTTCAACAAAGTCGGCCCGGTTGGACGCATCTCGACTCGCAGAGGTCGCCGCGATAATCACGTCCGCCACGCCAGCATCCTCAATACGCTCCTGGTATAGGCGTGCAGCGTCCAGGGTTCGCTGGATTGCTGCGGGATCAAGCATTCCGGTGCGGTCAACTCCTTGACCCAGGCGAGTGATGATCATGTCGCGCTCAACGTCTTTGAGGTCGCGCGCGTCCTCGGCCCCCTGCGGCACATCGGCAATCAGGAGGCGGATCGAGTTTGTCCCGCAATCGATTGCGGCGACGCGGACCACGTCAGTCGTCATTGCCGACGCCCTCAGCAAGTTCTTGTGCCGAGACTGCCCTGAAACCCGCGGGAATCAAGCCCCGACGCTTCATCTCTTCCAGAGCGGCGTCCCCCGCTGGGTTAACTCCGGGTCCTGCCACGAGGGCGTGTCCGACGAGGGCGTGCAGGCACTTCACGCGGTTCGGCAACCCACCTGCGCTTATGCCCGCAACTTCGGGAACCTCCCCGGTTCCCGTTACGGCACCGACCTCGGACCTGCGGGAAAGGTAGTCCTGGTGAGCGGCTTCATGGAGGGTGGCAAAGCCGGCATCTTCTTCCAAAGATGCGTTGAGCTGCTCCATGAAGTGTTCTGCCTCCAGCCGTGAGCATGCGGCTGTGAGCGTCGCGTCTGTCAGGTAGAAGGTGGTCGGGAACGGCGTTCCGTCGGGCAGCCTCGGGGAAGTGACGAGGACGAGGGGGTGTCCGTCAGTGCCGCGCGCCCCAACTCCGACGACACCCCGCGGTTCGCGACCCAGGTCCGAAATGACTGCCTCTCGGTCCGCTTCGTCCCACCGCACTCCCTGCAACCACGTCATCTCTCATCCATCCTTCTGCATCGTCGTAACTATCCGCCCTCGCCATTCGTCGACGAGTCAACGAGACCCGCTGAGGCCGGTGGCTGATCAGCATTCTTGAGGGACTCCAATACCGTCCAGGCCCACGGCTTGTCCGGCCCTGTCGCATTGTTATGTGCGACCGTGTGCTCCTTGTCCTCTTCGGGTTCTGGCGCATCGGTGATCACATACTGGGTTTCGCCGGGTCTAACGTATCCCAGTCTCTCCCGAGCCTGAGCCGCGATGTAGTCCTCTTGATTCCACTGCTCCAACTCACCTTGCAGCTCTTCGACTCGCGCCTGGGCGGTCGCCACCTCATTGACGGCGGAATGATATGCCTGCTCCTGTTTCACCCACTGCAGACCCAGGGGCACGAGTGTCACAACAAGGACCCCAACGACCGCCAGTACTACTAACAACCTCACCGAAATGGTCAGGCCCCCAAAAGTCCATTTCATTGGCGCGCGCTTGGTATGAATCTTGATCGGGCGCCGTGGTGCTTTCGCAGCATCCGCAGGCTTCTGAGCTGCTGGTTTGGAATGGTTTTTCGTCCCACTGCTTCCGGGACGCCCGGCGCTGCCCTTTCGACCACCCCAAGTGAAGGAGGTTTCCTTCCGGGGGGTGGAGGGCCGAAAAGACCCGGTAGTGGGCTTCCTGGCCCGGGTTGCAATCCCACTTGAGGTCGTCCGCGGCGAGGTCGCGGTCTTCAGTGTCGAGGACGAAGGCGCCCTTCGTGATACTTCTCGTTCCGGGGCCCCCACCGTCTGCTTCTCCGACGCATCCAGCATGGCGCGCGCACGAGGGCGCTGCGGGGGGCCGGATGTGGAACTCATAGTGTCCATCTTGTCGGAAGTCGGGTCATTGCCAAATCCACCACGCCAAGGGCCCCCGGTAAAAACCGGGGGCCCTGACGACTACGCGTTAGTTCACGCGCAACGAGACACTAGAACGAAGCGCGAGGAAATGCGCTGCGGCCTGCGTAAACAGCATCCTGGCCCAGTTCCTGCTCGATGCGGAGCAAACGGTTGTACTTCTCAACACGCTCTGAGCGGGCAGGTGCACCAGTCTTGATCTGACCGGAGTTGGTAGCAACTGCTAGGTCAGCAATAGTGGTGTCGCCTGTCTCACCACTGCGGTGGGAGGTCATGGTGCGGTAGCCATTGCGGTGAGCATCCTCAACAGCCTCAAGGGTCTCAGTCAAGGTACCAATCTGGTTGACCTTCACAAGGAGGGCGTTTGCAGTACCGGTTTCGATACCGCGTGCCAGACGGGTCGGGTTGGTGACAAACAGGTCGTCACCAACGATCTGGACACGGTCACCAATGGCGTCGGTCAGTGCCTTCCACGCATCCCACTCATCTTCTGACAGCGGATCCTCAATGGAAACCAGCGGGTAGTCGGTGATTAGCTTCTCGTAGTAGTCGACCATGTACTCGGTCGAGCGCGGCTCGCCCTCGAACTGGTAGGCGCCATCCTTGAAGAACTCGGTAGCGGCAACATCCAGTGCCAGCGCAACATCTTCGCCCGGCTTGTAGCCAGCGCGCTCAATCGCCTCAACGATGAGGTCAAGGGCTGCCTGGTTGGAAGGAAGATCGGGAGCAAAACCGCCCTCGTCACCCAAACCGGTGGAGAGTCCACGCTCCTTGATGACGGCCTTCAGCGTGTGGTAGACCTCTGCACCCATGCGCAGTGCCTCACGGAATGTGGGGGCGCCAACGGGAGCGATCATGAACTCCTGAATGTCAACGTTGGTATCCGCGTGGGAGCCACCGTTGAGGATGTTCATCATCGGTACCGGCAGGACGTGTGCGTTCGGTCCACCCAGGTACTCGTAGAGGGGAAGTTCAGCGGACTCAGCAGCGGCGCGTGCAACTGCAAGTGAAACGCCGAGAATGGCGTTTGCGCCAATCTTTCCCTTATTGGGGGTGCCATCGATTTCCAGCATGACACGATCAATTTCGCGCTGATCGCGAGCATCAAGCCCGATGATTTCGGGGGCGAGGACTTCACCAACAGCGTCAACGGCGTCCTGGACGCCCTTACCCTGGTAGCGGTTCTCATCACCATCGCGACGCTCTACTGCCTCAAATGCGCCGGTGGAGGCACCGGAGGGAACACCTGCGGTGCCCTCTGCACCGTCTTCAAGGTAGACGGTAACTTCGATGGTCGGGTTGCCGCGGGAGTCCAGAATCTCGCGTGCTTCAATGTCTTCGATCATTGCCACGGTGTTTCTCCTTATTTAGCAGTGGATTGTCGAACAGGTTTAGTAGGAACAGCTTAGTTGGCCTTAGCCGACAGGGATCTCTTCAAGCAGATTTCCCGTTACCGTTCCCGGCAGGGCACCGGGAGCTTGAATCTGCCCGTCGGTGAAAGTGCCGTAACGCGGGTTTAGTGTGATGGATGCATCCGAAATCAGGGTGTTCATCTCAGTGATCTGCTCTTCACTCACAGCGCCACTCTGCACGGTGTTGACCAGTAGCAGGTCGCGGAACATTTCACGAACAGGGGGAATAATCTGACTGACTGACAAGTCACTGTTCGCCTGCGCCAGCGTACCCTCTAGGGTCTGCTGCACATCTTCCTCACTCAGCCCAACCCCAACTTCATCTGCTGCCTGAAGTCGGACAGTGGTCTCAACAAGAAACCCAGCCATCTGATCACGAGGAACCTCAACCCCGGACAATTCAGCCCACTGCGTAACAGTGTCTGTCAGGTCCGTTTCTGAGAAGCTTTCACCATTCACAATGAACGCAGTTCCCGGACTACCTGATGTGCCACAGGCAGAAAGTCCTAGTGCAACCGCCGAAGCGAGTGCCGCTGCGGCCAGTGTCTTACCAATGGATCGAAATTTATAGGCTCGAGCCACTTCGCCCCCTTCGTGGAAATCTCCGCTTCCCAGTGTACGACAAACTCGGGCCCCTAACTCCGCGCTATGGGAGCACTGAGGACTTTCAACAGGTTCTCAACCCACTCTAGAAGCTCCTCATCGGCCGGGGATGACTCTGAAGCCATGCTCGGTCGTGAGATCGGCACAAGGATTTGGCGAACCGTCGGCTTGATGGTGGTCCCCGGATAGAGGCGTTGCAGTCGGAGCGCCTTTGATTCGGGGAGCTGCACGGGGCCGAGCCGCAGGTAACGCCCCTGTGTCAGGGCCTCCGTTATACCGGCCTGCCGCAGCTTTTCTCGCAGTCTCGCTACGGCAATCATTAGATCAACCTCGCGGGGAATCGGACCAAATCGGTCGGTAAGCTCCTCGCGCAGTTCGGCCTCGGTGACATCACTCGTCACCGCTGCGATGCGCCCATAGGTCTCCAGGCGCAAGCGTTCACCCGGCACGTACTCTTCCGGGAGGTGAGCATCCACCGCCAGTTCAACTCGCACATCCGTCGTGTCCTCTACCTTTTCCCCCTTGAACGCCGCAACAGCTTCGGAAACCATGCGTATGTACAGGTCAAAGCCCACCCCTTCAATGTGACCCGACTGAGCGCCACCCAGCAGGTTTCCTGCCCCGCGGATCTCCAGGTCCTTTTGTGCGATGGCAAGCCCTGCACCCAGATCGGTGTTGGAAGCGATTGTTCGCAGTCGTTCGAGGGCGGTCTCAGACAAAGTCTTGTTGGTGCCGTAGAGGAAGTAGGCATACGCCCGCTCCCGTCCTCGTCCAACGCGACCCCTCAACTGGTGAAGCTGAGACAGTCCAAACGTGTCTGCCCGGTCAACGATCAGGGTGTTGGCGTTAGAGATGTCGAGGCCGGTCTCAATGATGGTCGTGGAAACTAGTACGTCAAACTCGTGATTCCAGAAATCAATGATTGTCTTCTCAAGTTCGGCTTCGGACAGTTTTCCATGCGCCACCCGAATCCTGGCTTCCGGCACCAGCTCCTGAAGTCCTGCCGCGACCTTATTGATCGAATCGACTCGGTTGTGAACGAAGAAGACCTGGCCGTCCCGCAGTAGCTCCCTACGCACTGCCGCGGCGACCTGGGCGTTCGAGTATGGTCCCACGAAAGTGAGGACCGGTTGTCTCTCTTCTGGAGGGGTCTGCAACACCGACATCTCGCGGATGCCAGAGATCGCCATCTCCAGGGTCCTGGGGATTGGCGTGGCGGACATGGACAGCACATCGACGTTGGTTCGCAACGCTTTCAGGGTCTCCTTGTGTTCCACCCCGAATCGCTGTTCCTCATCAACCACAACCAGCCCCAAATCCTTGAACTGGACTGACCCTGTCAACAGGGTGTGGGTGCCAATAACGACGTCAACGGTGCCGTCGGCAAGGCCCGCCTTGACCTTGGTGGCGTCCGAGGGCGAAGTGAAGCGGGACAGTTGTGCAACCTTGATGGGGTAACCCGCATAGCGTTCAGCAAAGGTGTCGTAGTGCTGCTGGGCAAGCAGCGTTGTGGGCACGAGGATCGCAACTTGCTTCCCATCCTGAACGGCCTTAAATGCAGCACGCACAGCGACCTCGGTCTTGCCGTACCCGACGTCGCCGGTCAGAAGCCGATCCATCGGGACCCGCTTCTCCATATCCGCCTTCACCTCATCAATCGTCGCCAACTGATCGGGGGTTTCCGTGTACTCAAAGGCATCTTCAAGCTCGCGCTGCCACGGCGTGTCAGGAGCGAAAGCGTACCCTTCCGCCTTTGCACGTTCCGCGTAGAGGCGCACGAGTTCCGCAGCGATCTCCATGACCGCCTTGCGGGCCTTCTGCTTAGTCTTTGCCCAGTCAGCCCCACCCATCTTGGATAGCTTGGGAGCATCTGACCCGGAGTAGGCCGAAACCTGGTCCAACGAAGTTGTCGGAACATAGAGGTTATCCCCGGGTTGACCACGCCGCGCGGCCTGGTACTCAATCACCAGGTAGTCGCGCTGGACCCGATCCTCACCCTTACCCGTCGTTCTGGTCTCTATACCGAGGAACTTCCCGATGCCGTGTTGGGAATGGACGACAAAGTCACCGATTCGCAGCGTCAGGGGATCGATGCCCTTCTTTCGTTTAGCGGCAAGTTTGCGCATGTCCCGAGTGTTCGCGCCAGCACGCCCCGTCAGATCTTGCTCGGTGAGAATGGCGAGGTTCTCAGAGTGCATGACAAACCCGGTGTTACCCGGAGCGGGAATAACCGCAACCACGCCCACCGGATCATCAGCGGTGACATCTTCAACCAGCCGGGCAACAACGTCACGTTCGCGCAGCACCTCAACAATGCGGCGACCAGCCCCAGGAGCTGGCACCGTAACGATGAGGCGCCACCCACGCCCTGCCAATGAACGCAAGTCATCCGTCGCGCGGTCGAACTCACCGCGGTAGGGCTGCACGTCGCGCCCTCCGACGCGCGCGAGTCTGGCGCTAACCACCACTGCTTCCACCGACGCACCGGAAGCATCACCACTGTCACCCTGATCTGGAATGGTGGTGTCCTGCTCATCCACCATGGCGTCGGCGAGGGCGGGTGGCGGCAACGCCGTGAACTCCCACCATGCCCTTGAGGGACCGCGCCCCCATATGTCCTCCAAAGGCACAAAAGAAGCATCCTGGGCCAAGAGAGGAATCGCCCCACCGGCCGCAGCGCTACCCCAGGCAGCAGAGAGAAACTCGTCGGCCGTGCGCAGGAGGTCAGCGCCCCTGGCCAACGTTTTTTCCGGCTCATCAAGGATGAAAAGTGAGTCCTGCGGAATCAGGTCGCTGAGCATCTCCATACCGGACACCAACGAGGGCGCCAACGCTTCAAGACCAGGCGCATAAATTCCCTCAGCTGCCAACTCGAGTATCTCTCGCGCTCCCGGCAGGTCGGACTGCGCCGCAAGCGCTTTCGCCCGAGCCTGCTGGGTGAGGAGGAACTCTCGGGCGGGGGGCGCCCACAGTCCGCCCTCGGCGTCCCCAACGGTCCTTTGGTCGGACAGGTTGAAGTGGCGGATTTCCTCAACTTCGTCGCCAAAGAGCTCCAGGCGGAGCGGGTGGGGGCTGGTGGGAACAAACACGTCAACAATGGAGCCACGCACAGCCACCTGTCCGCGCTTCTCCACCATATCCACTGCTTCATATCCCAGTGCGACCAGCTGCTCCTGGAGTAAACCTGGATCGATCCAGTCTCCAACGTGTGCGGTCACCGGAGTGATCTCACCGATTCCGGCAATGAGGGGCTGCATCAGGGTTCGAACTGGGAGCACAAGAACCGAGATGGGACCCGCGCCTGGGACATCATCCTGCGGATGGGTCAGGCGACGAAGAATAGTGGCGCGTCGAGCCATCGTGTCGACCTGGGGTGAAAGTCGCTCGTGCGGCAGGGTCTCCCAAGAGGGCATCATGGCCACCCCGGTTGTCCAGGCGGATGCTGCCTGGGCGAACTTCGCGCCTTGGCGCCCCGAGGACGTCACCACGACCACGGGTGACTTCACGCCCCGAGAGACTCTCTCTTGAACCGCAAGCGCAACCGCTGCCGGGCGCAGTCCATCGGGGATAACTAGAGTGCCAAACCCTGGTTGCGCCATAGTTGGCAGGGTCGCGGCAAGGGCACCGTCATTTTGGACGACCTCTAGTAGCGCAGAGAGCTCCATGCTGTGTTCGTCGCTCATTCGTCCCTACCTTGCCGAGTGTAGAAGTTGCTGGGTTGGGATGAACCCGCGTCTCACGACATCACAAGCCACATCCGCCGCCATTTCCTCAGTCACCGTCCACTCGGTTCGCTCTGCCTTTGGGATTGGCGCGAGGACGAAGCCTGCCGCATCTTGGCGACCCTGCGGACGTCCAATGCCGATGCGTAACCTCAAGTAGTCTTTGGTGCCCAGAGCAGCTGATATGGACCGCAGTCCATTGTGTCCACCTTCTCCCCCATCTCTCTTGAGTCTGAGGGTATGGGGTTCGAGGTCGAGGTCGTCGTGGATTACTAGGATCTGCTCGATTGGAATGCTGAACCTGCGGGCAAACGCAGCCACGGGAGGGCCCGTAACGTTCATGTAGGTGGTCGAGTAGGCGAGGTAGGTGCGACCGTTGCCCGGACCCGGGCCGAGAAATGCGTCAGCCACCATCAATCCGCTCCTGTCTCTTGAGAAGCTGCTCGCCTCCCTAGCGGCAAGTATCGTCACAGCGTCCCTACCGACGTTGTGACGGGTGAACTGATAGGTGGAACCGGGGTTGCCAAGGCCGACGATCAGCCACGGCGACTGCTTATCCAACGTATGCTCCGTTCATTTGCCTGCGGTTTGGGACCTCTACGCCAGGATCCACCACGGCAAAGTTTACCGATTCTCCCCATCGACCCCTAGGTCCCACAAGTGGGGATGAACGATCCCACTGCGCCGGGGTAGACTCAATCGGTCCCCTGCAAACCGTTCCCACCATAGTCTTGAGGTTCGATGTTCCTCCCCACACGCGATGAATCAGAAGACTGGCTTGGTGTTGTCATAGCGGTCCCTGAACCATGGCTGTCACGCATTAGTGAGGCACGTTTGGCGCTCGGGGACGAGGCCGGGGCAAGCGTTCCCGCTCACATCACAATCATGCCGCCACTTGCGGTTCCCATTGATCAGCGCGAGGCCGTTTTTGAGCACCTCGCTCTTGTCGCGAAGCGCCACCATCCATTTCGGGTCACCGTTAGAGGCACCGGATCATTCCTCCCGGTCAGCCCCGTTGTCTTCCTCTCTGTAGAGGAAGGATCGCGCCAATGTGAAGACCTCGCGGATGACGTCCGTTCGGGGCCCCTGCAGTATGATTTGCGGTTCCCCTATCATGCACACATCACACTTGCTCAGGGTCTAGACGAACCTCAGCTCGAGACAGCCCTTGCCCTAGGGCAAGACTTCGAAGCCACGTGGATGGTTCCTGGCTTCCGACTGGACCGCCTTGATGCAAGCGGCTCCTACAACTCGGCGGCGCTGTTCGACTTCTCCTCCTAGAAACGGATTTGCCTATGTCAAACCCCGACTCCGATGCGCAGTCACCTGACAGCAAGGTTGCACAGTCCGGGGACGTCTCGTACGTCCTCGTGCACGCCAAGCAGTGGAAGTCAGGGGTGCGGGACATTGGGCCAGCATTGCGACAGCAGGGCCTCAAGTCGAAGATCGCCTCGCTAATTGATGTCTACCAGCACAGCAGAATTGGACGCGGTCTGGCGCGGTATTCCATGCAGAAGGGGAGAATTGCCGCGGGTGCAATCTCCTATATGGCAATCTTCTCGCTCAGTGCCGTGGTCACGGTCGCGTGGGTGATCTTTACTCACTTCTTCTCCGCAAGCGCTGCGTTCCAGTCTCTGGTTATCGATACGGTCAACAGGTTTGTTCCCGGACTGATTGCAAACCCGGCGACGGGCACGAGCGGGATTGTTGATCTCTCCGACATATCTCTGGGCAATGGGACCCTTGTCGCGGGCATCATTGCATTCGTTGCTGCGTTCTGGACGGCGATGCAGATTATCCGCTACATCGTGGACGGACTCCGATCCATGTTCGGCCTTCTTGACTACCCTGGCACGGCAGTGACCGCATACCCCCGGTACTTTGCCGGGTTGATACTGCTCTTCCTAGGAGTGATCACGACCGCTGTCCTGACGGTTATGACCGGACGCTTCGAAGAGTGGGTCGTGTCGGTCTTCCCGGGAGTCCGCGAGATCCTCGAAACGCACACCTTTGGGGCCATACGTCTCGGAGTTCCCTCACTGGTTGACTTCCTCATGTTCATGGTGATGGTGACATTTGTGGCGCGCATCGCGGTGCCTCGCCGCACCCTCCTTATTGGGGCCGTCATGTTTGCAGTTGCTTCCACCACCCTCCGTTTTGGTGGTGAGGCACTGATGGGCGCGTCTAACGACCCCGTCATCGCTACCATCGCTACGGCGGCAGCACTGCTCCTCTGGGTCAACTTTGTGGCACGAGCTGCACTAATGGTCTCGGCGTGGATGGCGGATCCGCCTGCCGTGGTCATGAAGGTTAAGAAGGACTCAGTCCACGCTGACAAACGGCCGAACTACGTCACACTCAGCCGACCCGCGACGCTGGCGTGGCCACACAACCCGGTGACGGGGGACCTTATTCCGGCACATCCATTAGATGCGGATGGGCACGCAGATCCTGATGAACTCGAAGCGAGCGAGGACGATCAGGCTTCAAACTGAACAACTACCGGCGCGTGATCTGAGAACCGCGTGTCCCAGGAAATTGCGCGATCCACCCTCGCTGCGAGCGCACGTACCGCCAGTCCTGGTGTTGCATAGTGGTAGTCGATGCGCCAACCAGTATCATTGTCAAACGCCTTGCCGCGCCAGGACCACCAGGAGTAGGGCCCCGGAGTTGGCCCGGTGAGTGTTCGCACCACATCGCACCAACCAGCGTCGACCCAGCCATTCAAGTAGGCTATCTCCTCATCAAGGACACCGGAAGTCTTGTTGTAGTTGGCCTTCCAGTTCTTGATATCCATCTCTGAGCGAACAACATTGAAGTCCCCGGCCACCAGCGTCTGCGGACCGCCCTCACCACTGCGGGACAACAGTTCCCGAACGCGGGCATCAATGCTCGCCAGGTGGCGCATCTTGGAATCTTGCTTCGGGTCGTTGATTTGGCCCGAATGGAAGTATGCGGACACCATACGCAGCGGAAACCCGCTCGCGGTCACAAGGTCGACCTCTATCCAACGACCTGAATCAACCAGCTCTTCTTGCTGTGCCAGACCAATGGTGTGCTGTGCGCCGGGAGCCAGCCCAATCTTGGTGGAGTCTTTGGCAACGGCAACCCCCACTCCCGCGCGTCCCTTGATCAGTGAGGGCGCAATGAAAGTATCAAACTGGTCGCCAAGAAGATCAGCCGCGATTTTCTCCTCGGCACGCACTTCCTGGAGCAGGATCACATCGGGTTGTGCTTCTTCAATCCACTGCCCCATCCCTTTCCGGTATGCGGCGCGAATGCCGTTGACGTTTACAGAGGCTACAGAGAAACTGGTAGAAGTCACCGCCCCAGTATGCCAGGTGGCGCAGGTAGCCCAGGAACCAAATATGGGATAGCTTGAATCACTATGAGCAACACCCCGGGAGATCCGCCGGCCCCAAGCCATGGTCACTCTCACACCCACGCAACCGCCACCATGTCACGGAAGCGCCTTGCTTGGGCCCTAGGTGTCACAGTATCCATTCTCTTTGTCGAGATAGTCGGAGCTATTTGGAGCGGCTCACTAGCTCTCCTCGCTGATGCCGGCCACATGGCAACCGATTCAATCGGCCTGGTTGTTGCGCTCTTCGCAGCTCACCTGATGACCCGCCCTCGAACAGACAAGTGGACCTGGGGGTTTGCGCGGCTAGAGATACTGGCGGCTGGGCTCCAGGCTGGTCTTCTCATTGTTCTCTGCGGATTCATTGGGTGGGAAGCGGTCGGACGCTTTATGAACCCCACGGCCGTCGAGGCCGGGCCCATGCTCCTAGTTGGTGTCATCGGGCTGGTGGCCAACGTGATCTCCATGTCGATCCTTTTTGGAGGACGCGGAGCTTCCCTCAACATGAAGGCAGCTTTCCTTGAGGTGAGCGCGGATGCCCTGGGTTCCGTGGCTGTCATCGTAGCTGCCCTGGTACTGATGTGGACAGGGTGGCCTTACGCCGATTCTCTGGCTTCCCTTCTAATAGCCATCATGATTGCGGCGCGCGCCGTGGCTATCCTGCGACAGTCAGTCGACATCCTCCTGGAAAAAACACCAAGCGGGCTTGACCTCAACGAGGTCCGCAAGAGGATCTGTGAGAATCCGGCTGTGCGCCAGGTTCACGACCTCCACGTCTCCAGCATCGGCACAGGACTGAACATCCTCACTGCACACGTCATCGTCTCCGAAGAGTGCGTGTCATCTGGTCAAACAGTAGAAGTACTCCACGACCTGCAGGAAGCACTCAAGTCCGGGTTTGATGTCGATCTGAACCACGTCACGCTTCAGATCGACTCAGACCTGCACGCCTCACACGAGGATCTGGCCCACTAACGTTCTGCTCTATGCTTGCAGCTCCGCCTGGTGGACCACATTCTCAAGAAGCATGACGCGCGTCATCGGTCCGACTCCACCCGGATTGGGTGACAGCCAGCCCGCAACGAACTGAACACCGTCTGCCACATCCCCGGCAATCTTCCCGTCCCGCCTTGATACCCCCACGTCAACAACTGCAGCACCTGGCTTCACGTCCTCGGCAGTGACCAGGTCGGGAACCCCTGCCGCGGCGATAATGACATCAGCTGCTCGCATCTCAGCCCGGAGGTCACGGGTCCCGGTGTGGCAAAGAACCGCAGTGGCACCAACGCTACGCTGTCCCAGCATCAGACCCAGGGGGCGTCCCGTCGTCAGACCACGCCCAACAACGCAGACTCGCGCCCCGCGAAGTTCCACTCCATTGTCACGGAGGAGTTCCACAACGCCTCTGGGCGTACATGGTTGAGGGGCCTGTGAGGTGCCCACAATATCTTCAACCAGGAGACCCAGGTTGTACGGGTGGAGGCCGTCCGCGTCCTTCGCAGGGTTCATGAGGTGCAAGATCGCCGACTCGTCAATGTGATCCGGCAGAGGGAGCTGCACGATGAAGGCGGTACAGGATGGATCTGCGTTCAGTCTGCGAACCGCAGCCTCCACATCCGCCTGCGTTGCATCTGCCGGGAGGCGGACGTCGATAGAGCGGATCCCCACCTCTTCACAGTCGCGGTGTTTCGCGCCAACATAGATGTGCGAGGCCGGGTCTTCCCCAACCAGGATCGTCCCCAGCCCGGGCGTCACGCCCTTGGACTTGAGAACCTCAACTCGATCTCGGAGCTGCTGCTTCTTCCTTGCAGCGAGCGACGACCCGTCAAGCGGTAAGGCAACATCTTCCCCTTCGCCTGCGGAACCTGTCGGCCAAGGAAACCTCATGCCATGACCTTGAGATCAGCGATGTCTTCATAGAGCGGGTGCGTTGAAGCGAGAGCTGCAACTCGGTCACGCAGTCCGGCCTCGTCGACCTCTCCGCGAGCACCCTGACGAAGCGCGGTGGCAACGATGTCGGAAACCTCCACAAAGTCTTCCACTTGGAATCCGCGGGTAGCCAAGGCGGGGGTGCCGATCCGCAAGCCCGATGTGACCCTGGGCGGGCGAGGATCGAACGGAACAGCATTGCGGTTAATCGTCACCCCGACGCGGTGAAGCAAATCTTCCCCATCCGCACCACTCAGGGGACTGGCCTGCAGGTCAACCAGCACCAGGTGAACATCCGTGCCGCCTGTGAGAACCGAGATCCCCTCCGCAGTCACATCATCTTGTAGCAGGCGGTCAGCAAGGATCTTGGCGCCCGCAAGGGTACGGGTCTGCCTCTCACGGAACTCCTCCGAGGCCGCGATCTTCATTGCGACGGCTTTCGCCGCAACAGCCTGCATCAGCGGACCACCCTGCTGTCCCGGGAACACAGCCGAGTCAATCTTCCGCCCCCACTGCTCACCCCGTGAAGTGAGGATCATCCCTGACCGAGGTCCTCCCAGTGTCTTATGCACAGTGGTGGTGACAAGGTCGGCGTACGGCAAGGGGTTTGGGTGCAGCCCCGCAGCCACCAAACCGGCAAAGTGGGCCATATCGACCATTAGTGCTGCCCCGACCTCGTCCGCAATTGAGCGGAACGCCTCAAAGTCCAGCTGCCTCGGATAGGCAGACCATCCGGCAATAAGGACGCTGGGACGGACCTCACGAGCGCGGTCGCGCACAACGTCCATGTCGATCAGATAGGTGTTGGGGTCAACGCCGTATGAGTGCGACTCGTAGAAACGCCCTGAGAAGTTGATCTTCATTCCATGCGTGAGGTGACCACCGTGTGCCAGTTCGAGGCCGAGCAAACGATCGCCGGGTGCTGCAAGAGCCTGAATGCCAGCAGCGTTGGCTTGGGCTCCAGCGTGGGGTTGAACATTGACATGATCGGCGCCAAACAGCTCTTTGGCTCGACTGATCGCCAGTTCTTCGGCAATGTCTACCCATTCGCAACCGCCATAGTAGCGGCGTCCTGGGTAGCCTTCCGCGTACTTGTTCGTCAGAACGGAGCCCTGCGCTTCCAAGACTGCATACGGCACGAAGTTCTCTGATGCGATCATCTCAAGGGTTCCGCGTTGGCGCCCTAGTTCGCCCTCGACGACGGCATGGATCTCTGGATCTACGATTGACAGCGGCTGGTAGAGACTAGAAGACAAAACGATACTTCCCCTCGATACTTGCGTGGCTCCCGAACATAGGAACGTACCTACCCTACTGCCCAAACAAGTGCGGGCGGCGCCAAGGTTTGCAGTGGAAGACAGTTAGTCGAGGAGGGCCGTCGCGGTCTGTGAATCAGTGATCAGCACGTTTGCTAAACGGCCTTTCAGCGTAGCTGCCAGCGGAGCAACTTTGTCTGGACCTGTGCAAACAGCTATGGACCACGGCGCCTGCGCTAGTGATCGCAGCGACATTGCGGGAAGGCGCCCCTCAAGCCTGTCTGACACCGGCTGAGCCTCCGCATCAACCAACCTGCCGAGGACGTTCGCCCTCGCGCCGCGCTCCCACAGTTCCTCTAGCTCCACGTGGGACAGGATCCCCGACTTGACGATAATCGATGATGAAGGAATAGATCCGGGTGAGAAGATGATGACGTCAGCACTCTCGGCCTCGTCCACAACGCGTCGTGCTGCGGGTGAGATATCGGGACTCGCTCCCCGCAACGAATTCTCCAGAACCTCGTCAAATAGGGAGACTGTGCCGGGGGCTTTGCGGGCCAGGAGTCGGGTAGCTCCAGAACCAAGCAGCTCATCAACTCCTCCGGGTGCAGCATTTGCTTGAACGACGCGGGTACCTGGGGACCATCGTGGTGCTGCGGCGCGTGCCACCGCTGAAGTTGTTCGACCCCACGCGAGGGCCACCGCCGTCGGACGAGGGCGAATGTCAGCAAGATAATCAGCAGCAGTTTGGGCAACCAGTGCCAGGGTTTGTCCGGTGGTCTCCTGGGTGCCAACAACCTGAACGTCAGCCAGGCCGAAACGTGATTCCAGTTCAATCTCGAGTGAACGGACCCGGGCCTGTGCATGACGAATACGAATGTCGACAACTCCGGAGTCCTCACCTTCTTTGAGGAGGCGTCCCACGGTCCAACGAGTGCACCCCATTCTCTCCGCAACAGCTGCTTGGGTAAGGCCATCGAGAAAGTAAAGTTGGGCGGCACGAAGTACAGCCCGCTGGCGCTCACTTGTTGGAAGCTTTGCCACGGGTGCAGCGCTATCTGCTGGTGTTGTCACGGCTCCTCACCCAAAACTCAATGTCGTTGGTCGAGTGTACGCAGGTGGCCCCCACTCGACGCAAGGCAATTTGTTGCCGCTAACATCATAAGCGTAAAGCCGCAGGTCAGAACACATGAAGAGGTGAGACGTCAGGCCTCAGCCCGGCCAAGCGCCCAGCCAAGCGCCCGGCCCACCCAGCCCACTGCCCAGCCCCGGCCACGGACGCCTGCCCCGCATCGGCCCCAACCAAGCGTCCAGCGCAGCCTTTCGCGAAATGTATACGTGGGGGCGAAATGTTCGTCTGGGGTACGTACCCCAGGGGCGCTTTTCATCCCCACGTATACATTTGGCAGCGTCCGTCTCTCAACTCATTGGGGCCCTGTGCGTGTCCGACTGCCTGTGGGTTTGGTTGGGGGCTGTGGCTGGTACGCCTTACGGAGCCGGTTGGGCTTAGCGAGCCGGTTAGGGCATGGGGAGCCAGTTAGGGCATAGGGAGCCGACCAGGCTGGCATAACGGTGTAATCCCTGGCTGTGCTGGGCCTATCGGGCTCCGTATGGCGTAGGCGGCTCCGCAATGCTGGGGAACCCCGCGGGAGCCTTGCACTTGGGTCGCCCCACCCACACCGGGGCGCCCACACCAAACCGGGTCGCAGCAGATGAGGAAGGGGTCGAACCATACCGGGTCACAACACATGAGGAGGGGGCCGAACCAAACCGGTCCGGCCCCCTCCAACAAATCTGCTACTACTTGATGAAGCCCATCGCCTTCACGGCGTCGTACTCTTCAGTAAGCGCAGCAATGTTCTCTTCAATGCCGCCGCGCGTGCCAGCGTTGATCTCAAGATCGTCAACGATCTTGTATTCGCCACCCACCGAAACGCAGGGGAAGCCGAACGACAAGCCCTTTGGCACGCCGTAGTGTGTGCCGTCAGAGTAGTGTCCAACCGTCACGAACTCGCCATCCTTGGTGCCATTGACCCAGTCATGCATGTGGTCAATTGCAGCCGAAGCAGCCGAAGCAGCCGAAGACGCACCGCGCGCCTCGATGATTGCCGCGCCACGCTTGGCAACTGTTGGGCGGAAGTAGTCCTTCAGCCACTCTGCCGATACCAGCTCATCAGCGGGTGTGCCGTTGACAGTTGCGTAGGAAACATCCGGGTACTGATCTGCGGAGTGGTTGCCCCAAACAGTCACATTCTTGATGTCACGAACAAATGCATCTGTCTTAGCGGCGAGCTGAGCAATAGCCCGGTTCTGGTCAAGACGCAGCATCGAAGTAAAGCGCTCTGCGGGGACGTCCGGCGCTGCGTTCTGAGCAATCACAGCATTTGTATTGGCCGGGTTGCCAACAACTAGGACACGAATGTCCTCAGCGGCATGGTCATTGATTGCTTTGCCCTGCGGGCCGAAGATTCCAGCATTCGCCTCTAGGAGATCTGCGCGCTCCATACCGGCGGTACGAGGGCGAGCCCCAACCAAGAATGCCATGTTTGAACCTTCGAATGCCTTGTTGGCATCGTCAAAAACGTTCACTGAATCAAGCAGGGGGAACGCCGAATCCAGCAGTTCCATTGCGGTACCTTCGGCTGCGCGCACGCCCTGGGGGATCTCCAGAAGGTTCAGCTTCACAGGCGTGTCATCACCGAACACAGCGCCCGACGCAATGCGGAACAAGAGGGCATAGCCGATATTGCCAGCTGCACCTGTGACGGTTATCGTGCGGGGTTCCAACATTTATTAACTCCTCAGTGTTTGTGAAAAAACAAGTTGATTTCTCTGGTCAATCATAGGTCTGACAACCGCGGTCCCGCAGGGCCCTTAGACCCCGGTGGGAACCGGGCCATCCGGTCACTTCTTACGGTTAGCCAAGTAGTATTCGATGAGTTCCTTGGTTGAAGGATCCTGCTCATCCAGGACCTCACGGTCGCCCTCGATAGCGGGAAGCAGACCCATAGCCAAAACTTTGCCCAACTCAACCCCCCACTGATCGAACGAGTCGATTCCCCAGACGGCTCCCTCAACAAAGGTCAGGTGCTCATAGAGGGCAACCAACTGGCCGAGCACGCTGGGCGTCAAAGCGGGTGCCATGATCGAAGTGGTGGGGCGATTTCCAGTGAACACGCGCGCTGATACCAACTCTTCTGCCGTTCCTTCCGCACGCACTTCGTCCTCAGACTTACCAAATGCCAGCGCTTTGGTCTGTGCAAAGAAGTTGGAAAGTAGCAGTTCGTGCATGTCCGCATCACCGTCCGCAAGCGGCCAGGTCGGGTTCGCGAAGGCAATAAAGTCAGCCGGAATTAACCTGGTGCCCTGGTGAAGCAGTTGGAAGAAGGCGTGCTGTCCGTTCGTTCCTGGTTCACCCCAGAACACTTCCCCGGTGTCATAAGAAACTGGTGAACCGTCCCACCGCACCCCCTTACCATTCGATTCCATGGTCATCTGCTGCAAGTAGGCCGGGAAGCGATGCAGGTACTGGGAGTAGGGCAGCACCACGTGGGAAGAAGCGTTGAGAAAATTCACGTACCAGACGTTCAGTAGTCCCATCAACATCGGCACATTTTTCTCTGCTGGAGTGCTCAAGAAGTGCTCATCCATCTTATGGAGCCCGTCAAGGAACTCAGAGAAAACCTGCGGGCCGAGGACGATAGCCAGGGAGGTTCCAACGGCCGACGAAACAGAGTATCTTCCGCCCACCCAGTCCCAAAACCCAAACGCGTTCTGAGGGTCGATCCCAAAGTCGGCAACGCGGTCCAGTGCCGTCGACACGGCGACAAAGTGCTTGGCAACCGCTTCTTGCGCCTTCGCGGAGTCGGGACCATCAATTACGCCCTCTTCAGTCAGACTATCGAGGAACCACTGGCGGACAACACGCGCATTCGTGATGGTTTCCAGCGTTGTGAAGGTCTTGGAGGTTACAACAACCAACGTTGTCTGAGGATCAAGGTCGCGAACCGTATCCGCCGCGTCGGTCGGGTCAATATTCGAGATGAAACGTGCTTCCATCCCCTCTTTTGCGAAAGGCCTCAGCGCCTCATAGACCATGACGGGGCCGAGGTCGGAACCCCCGATGCCAATGTTGACGACCGTTGTCAGAGGTTTGCCTGTGATTCCCGTCCAGGACCCGTCCCGGACCTGGTCTGCAAACGAGTAGACCTTCTTGAGTTCGGCATGCACCGCCGGCATCACATCGGCTCCATCGACCAGCAGGGCCTCCCCCTCAGGTCGGCGTAAAGCCGTGTGGAGGACGCTTCGGTCTTCCGTTACATTTATCCGCAAGCCTTCAAACATCTGGTCCCGGTGCTCTGTCACGCCCGTCTGCTCTGCCAGAGCCATGAGTTGGGCGAGGACGGAGGGCATAATCAGATTCTTCGAAAGGTCCACATGCAAATCACCGGCAGTGAGGGTGTACCTCTGCGCCCTCTTCGGGTCCGCAGCAAACCACCCACCGATGTCAGGCACGAACTCTTGAGCAGTTTCTTCCAGGGTGTCCCAGGCAGCCGTTGTCGTGGGATCAACCGGTGAGCCAAGTACGGCGTCTTTGGTCATTTCTTTCCTTCTCTCATAGCTTCCTTCATGACCCGTTGTTCGCCCGGTGCAGCGGGCGCTGAACCAGCGATTTGGATGCGTCGCACCTGCAGTTCGGCGTTCTCCAAAGAAACAGTTTCACTCATGAGTCGCAGCGGCAACCACCACTGCTCCCTGGGTCGTCGGTGAACCATATCCAACAGTTCCGACATCATGGTCACGGGCTGCGCTGTGATACCGTCATCGGCCATTCCCATGAAGACCGCATCCGTGTTTCCTCCACGGAACGCCTGCTCAAGGTAGACCACGGCCCTATGGGTTAGCCGAGTAGCGAGAATGCGGTCAAACGCCGAAGGCATCCCACCTTGCTGAATATGACCGAGGGCGGAGTCACGGACATCAAACAACCCTTCACCAGCCGCCTCAATGGCGCGAGAGATAAACTCGCGATCGTAATGCGTTGAAGTCTCCTCATTCATGACTACCATGAACACCCGACGACCGTCCTCGAAAGACTTCCTCATAAGTGTCAAGTCGTGAGATAGGTCGTCAAGAGCCAAATCTTCTTCATTGAGGTAAATATACTCGGCTCCCGAAGCGATACCGCTCATCAGCGCCAAGTAGCCGCACTTGCGCCCCATGGCCTCTGCAACAAAGCAGCGTCGTGAGGCAGCAGCAGATTCCTTCATGCGGTCCAGGGCCCACACCGCATTGTTAATGGCCGTATCTGCCCCAATTGTTAGCTCCGTGCCCGGCAGATTGTTGTCGATAGATGCGGGGACGAGGACGATCGGAATATTCAGGGCTGGGAAGTGCCCCCGCGCCGCGTTGAGGTCGCTGACTGCCATGTAGGCGGAATGCCCGCCGATGACAAGAAGCGCGTCTATGTCATTGCGTTCGATGGAGCGTCCCAACGCGTAGTACTCTTCCGGTTTCGGAACGGGACGGCGCGTCCCGAGGACGGCACCCCCATCAAAGGCCCATCCTTCGACTGCTTCCCAGTTCAGAGGGCGGATACTCTCATTGATGAGGCCGTCCCAAGAGCCCTCAATACCCAGCATTTCCCAACCACAATCCAAGCCAAGCCGAACCGCGGCACGAACGGCGGTGTTCATTCCGGGTGCCAGGCCGCCCGCATGCAGAATCGCAACGCGCTTGGTCTTCTTCCTGTCCTTGGTCAACTGTGGTGGTGCAGAGAGAGTGAAAAAGACATTCCCCATCTGGTAGTAGCTTCTGCCGCGAGCACGCCGAGCAGCGATGTACTCCCCCTCTTCGATGAGTCCAGCAACAGCCTTCGTGTCCTGAATCGACTCTTCGAGGGGTAGTCGGGTCACGCGGTTTCTCCGTACACCGAGGATCACCCCGCGCCCGTACGCGGCGGGATCAAACAGCTCCTGCACCGCGGCGTACCCCAGAAGCGTCGACATCCAACGGTCGTAAGCCGTGGGGGCGCCACCACGCTGAATATGACCCAGGATCGTCACCCGGGCGTCCTCGTCCAACCCCTCTTTTAGTGCTGTCTTGACATCCTCTGTGGTCAGCGATTTACCATAAATGTCCCGAGCACCTTCTGCCACAAGGATGATCGATTCACGGCGGCCAGCCTGCCTTCCCAGCTGCAGCTTCCTGCACATGTCTTGCTGCCACCCGTTTCCAGCGGGTTCTTCCGGTGTGAAAACATAGTCTGCACCGCCAGCAACGCCCGCCATAAGAGGCAGGTACCCGCAGGCACGCCCCATCACCTCAACAACGAATGTGCGCTGGTGGGAGGCGGCTGTGGATGCAAGCATGTCCATCGCGGCAATGATGCGGGTCAGTGCGGTGTCAGCACCAATAGTCATGTCGCTGCCGACGAGGTCGTTGTCGATTGACCCGACCAGGCCGACCAGCGTCAACTCCGGGTAGTCCCGAGCGACCTCAGGGGTGATCTGCCCCTCTTCCACGAGTTCGGCCAAGTGCTGGCCCCACTCGCGACGGAAGTGATCAGCTCCGGTGAGGGAGCCGTCCCCACCGATGACGATGAGCCCGTCGATGCGCTTATCGATGAGGTTCTTGGCTGCCCTGTGGCGCCCGTCATACTCACGAAACTCGGCACTTCGCGCCGTCCCGATGGTGGTGCCGCCCTTACCGAGGATGGAGGATACAGAAGACCAATCCATCTCCTTGATGAACTGCCCACCCCGGACGGCACCATCCCACCCCTCCAATACCGCGAAGGGTTGAGCACCTGCGGCCAGGGCCGTGCGCACAACAGCTCGAACCGCGGCATTCATTCCCGGTGCGTCCCCACCGGAAGTAAGCACCCCGAGTCTGTACGGCTCCCCGGTCCTCTCGTTGATCCCACTAATTAGTTCAACGTCTGATGGTTCAACGAAGTTGCGGATGGACATTTCTGGCTTCCCTTCCCGAGAGAGGCTTTGCTTTCAGGCAGTCGTCCTAAGAGAGTCGCTCACGCAGATTCTCATCAATAGCGCCAAGGAACTCTTCCGTTGTCAGCCAAGGCTGCTCCGGCCCGATCAGGAGGGAGAGATCCTTGGTCATTTTGCCGGACTCAACAGTCTTGATGACCACGTCCTCCAACGTGTTCGCGAAGTCCGCGACCTCGGGCGTCTCATCCAGCTTCGCACGGTGGGCAAGCCCGCGGGTCCAAGCAAAGATGGATGCAATGGGGTTGGTCGAGGTCGGGTTCCCAACCTGGTGCTGGCGATAGTGGCGGGTCACCGTGCCGTGAGCGGCCTCGGCCTCAACAGTCTTGCCATCCGGTGTCATCAGTACCGAGGTCATCAAGCCCAGGGAACCGAAGCCCTGCGCGACAATGTCAGACTGGACATCGCCATCGTAGTTCTTGCAGGCCCAGACATAGCCCCCCTCCCACTTCAGGGCAGACGCAACCATGTCGTCGATTAGGCGGTGCTCGTACGTGAGGCCGGCGGCCTCATACTGGTCTTTGTATTCGGCATCAAACACCTCTTGGAAGATGTCTTTGAACTGCCCGTCGTATGCCTTGAGAATAGTGTTCTTTGTCGACATGTAGACGGGGAAACCGCGCTGCAACCCATATGCGAACGAGGCGCGCGCAAAGTCGCGAATCGAGTCGTTAAAGTTGTACATTCCCATCACCACTCCACCGGACTCCGGGATCTCAACGACCTCGAACTCCATTGGTTCTGAGTCGTCGTTAGGAGTGAACGTTAGAGTCACCGTCCCACCCGTGGGGGCTTTGAAGTCCGTGGCACGGTACTGATCACCAAATGCATGACGCCCAACAACGATCGGCTTCGTCCACGTTGGGACCAAACGCGGAACATTGTTGATGATGATCGGTTCCCGGAAGATGACGCCACCCAGAATATTGCGGATAGTCCCGTTCGGGGAACGCCACATCTTCTTGAGGTCAAACTCTTCAACACGGGCTTCGTCAGGTGTGATGGTGGCGCACTTAATGCCGACACCGTACTTCTTGATTGCTTCCGCAGCATCAACTGTCACCTGGTCATCGGTTGCATCGCGGTTCTGGATCGACAGGTCGTAGTACCGCAGATCGATGTCCAGGTAGGGGAAAATCAAACGGTCCTTGATGAACTGCCAGATGATCCTTGTCATCTCATCGCCATCTAGATCAACAACGGGACCGATTACCTTGATTTTCGCCATTTTCACTCCTCTGACCGACACTGGTTAGCAACTGTCAGCTTACTGGAGTCAACCCCGTCTCTGGGCGATCAGATTGAGATTCCCACTTGAACGGGTTCTGGCTCGAGGCGAATTCCGAAATGCGACTCCACACCGTCACGCACCGCTCTCGCAAGTTCAACCACATCCTCACTGGTGGCATCTCCGCGGTTGGTGAGGGCGAGGACGTGCTTGGTTGAGAGTCGTGCCTGCGCGTTCTCCGTGAGGCCGAATCCTTTCGAGAAGCCCGCCTGCTGAATAAGCCACGCAGCAGAAGTCTTGATCTTCCCCTCAACTGTCGCGTGAGATTCATCCACGCCCGTAAGAGGAGCGTTCGATCCCACTTCAACGGGAAAACGTGGCGCCTTGAAGGGCAGCTTCTCATCTGCCTCACGCTCCGTGAGGATCGGATTGGTGAAGAAAGAGCCAGCAGACCACGTGTCATGATCTTCAGGGTCCAGAACCATTCCTTTGGAGGAGCGCAGTTCCAGAACAGCGGCCCTCACGTCGACCGTAGAGGCCCTGGATCCGACCTCGACTCTCAGCGCGTTTGCTAGCTCCGTATAGCGGATGGGTGCTGACCTGTCGTCCTCGAGCAACTGGAGAGCGACGCTGAGAACAACCCATCGCCCCGTGTGCTGCCAGGTTCGGCCACCACCAGCCTTGCGGTTCGATAGCGACTTCTTCAAAATTGAACTACGGTACGCCAAGTCAAGGCTTGCGCGGGAAAGTAACTGGACCCGGCCCGTGAGCCTGTCATAAGCACGCACGTAGGCCAGGTTCTCACCAATCTCCCTGCCGTACGCCCCAATGTTCTGCACGGGTGCGGCACCGACAGTTCCGGGGATCCCGGAGAGGGCTTCAAGACCCGACCAGTGCTGCCCTATCGCATAGGCGACAAGATCATCCCACGTCGTTCCAGAGGTTGCCTCAACTGTGATGCCACTTCGCTCGCTACGATCGTGAACCGCAAAGTCCCTTCGCGAGTCACGGATGACAGTTCCAAGGTAAGGGGCGTCTGAAACCACCAGATTCGAGCCGCCACCCAGAACAAGCAGTTGGTTTTGGGACTCCTCTGATTCTTCGGGGAGGCGATACCACTGCTTACCGCCCTCCAAGACGCTTGGGATCGCGCGTCGCTCCTTGAGGATCCCGACAGCATGATCGTGGTCTGCCACCACATCGATGAAGTCACTCTCTGTGTCTGCATCGATCAGGGTTCTCGGCACTCCCCCGATCCTCAGCGTTGTTAGCTGAGACAGGGGGGCGGCTTGGCCTTCCATCGCTGCTCCTTGAAACCATGTATCGAGCGTGGGACCGCTCGGCTTGTGTGAAGTTTACTAGGACAGTGTGTCCTTCACCCCGCGGTCCATGCCTGGCCGCTGCGGGCAACAGCGGTTGAAAAATCAAACGCCCCAACCTTACCGGAGGGGCGTCTGAGATAGATCGAAGCGCTTAGCGGGTTTCGCGGTGCGCCGTTGACTTGTTGCAACGCGGGCAGAACTTGTTCAGTTCTAGACGGTCCGGGGTGTTGCGACGGTTCTTCTTGGTGATGTAGTTACGCTCCTTGCACTCCGAGCATGCGAGAGTGATCTTGGGGCGAACATCTGAGGACTTGCTGGCCACGATATTTCCTTAACGTTTCCGCAAGGTGCCTTGCGGGATATAAATAAGCACAAGCGATTCTACGAACGGATTAGGCATCACGCCAACTACCGTGACCCATAACTCACCATTGTAGCGAGGCGGGGACTCGAACCCCGGACCTTACGATTATGAGTCGTACGCTCTAACCAGCTGAGCTACCTCGCCACAACTGTTCCTTGCTTGCGCTAGGGACAGTCAGAGCCCCGAAAGGGAATTGAACCCTTGACCTTCTCCTTACCATGGAGACGCTCTGCCGACTGAGCTATCGGGGCAACAGAGGACAGATTACTTCAGGCACACCATCCCTTGCAAACCGCGAGCGGCCGCTATGTTCGAGATCACGAGCTCGGGTTGGGGTCGACTCTCTTCTCTGAAAACTGACCCCAACCCAAAGGCTGCAACGACGTCACAACACCTAATCGCTTGAGTGCTATTGGTTGCCCTTTGCCGCGACCTTCAGAAGCGGTGAGCCGAATGTCGCATCGCCATCTGCTCGCGCATCAATCGAACCAAACTTCTTATGGTTGGTCACCAAGACGGGTGTTATTGGTGAATACCCCGCAGCTTTGATTGCAGCGATATCAAACTCAACCAAAGGATCCCCTTCACTGACGATGTCACCCTTCGACACCAAGACCTTGAAACCGGACCCTTCCATATTGACTGTATCTATGCCGATATGAACCAATAGTTCAACACCGCTGTCCATCTTCAAACCCACTGCGTGGCCAGTTGGGAAAGTCATGATCACCTTGGCGTCTCCGGGAGCAACCAGCCGACCCTCGCTGGGATCGATGGCCACACCCGCACCAACCGCTCCCGAGGCAAATCCTGGATCCGGAACATCCTTCAACGGGACAACCTTTCCCTGCAATGGGCTAGACAGGACTGTCACGGTACCCGGTACCATCCCGGGAGCCTGCGTCCTCGGCCGCTCCTTGACTGCGGTTGCAACAGCTCCGGCTTCGAGGAACGGTTCTGCGTCCGCAGCAGTGATACCCGCCTGCTGGGCTGGTGTTTCGAATCCGTCCTGGGCCTCTTCCTCCTCAAGGATGTCCACATGCGGACCGCCCTCGGCCTTCTGCTTAGCAATGCGCGCCAAGGCTTCGGCCTTCTGTTCCGGCGTGCGGTAGTCGGTAATGACAACCAATGCCATTGCGGTGCAGAAGGCAACGGCAATCGCGATGACGTACAGGGACATCGGGGAGAAGAGCGGGATGGTGAGAAGCGAAGTGAACGCGAATGCACTGGCTGTGACCCCCGCAGTTCCGAGCAACATCGACCCCACACCAATCGTGAGACCGCCTAGGAAACAGCCGACAAGCATGCGCGGATAGATCCGCGCGAACCGCAGGTGAATGCCGTAGAGAGAAGGCTCTGAGATCCCACCAAAGAGTCCGGCAATCAGGGCGCCTGTTGAAGTTTGTCTCATCTGAGCGTCACGCTCACGCGCAGCGATGAATAGAACCCCGGCGGTTGCCCCAAAGCAAGCGAAGTTCCAAGCGCCCATGGGGCCCTGGATGAAGTCGTATCCCAACGTGTCTATGTTCATCAGCATGAGGGCGTTCAGTGGCCAGTGCAGGCCAAGAGGCACCAGGAATGGGTAGAGCATTGGGATAAGCACCGCAAACAGAATTGGTGCAGTTGTGTTCAACCACGCGAGTCCCGTACCCAGGATCCCACCGAGCCACACACCGAGCGGGCCCAAGATGAACCCTGTGATCGGGATCATGATGATCATTGAAAGGAAGGGGAGGAACACTAACTGAAGGCTCTCAGGAACAACCTTCTTGATGCCGTGATAGACGACTGCGAGGAGTGCCGCCATCATCAATGGGACGAACACATTTCCGCCGTAGTCTGACAGCAGAAGCGGAATCCCGAAGATATCCGCACGGCAAGACTGAGTTCCCAGGGCCTCGTTGGTAACACAGGTGATGTCATCACGTGAAGAAAGGTTGATGAACTCGGGCGTCATCAGCGCGCCCATGATCGCCGCACCTAGCCAAGGGTCGACGTTGAGCTTCTTCGCAGCGTTGTAGGCCACCATGATTGGTAGGAAGTAGAAGACCGAGCGCCACATTGTGTCTAGGAACTGCCAGCCTGCCGGCTTCACCTCAGCACGGAAGTCTTGGACTCCGAAAGCGTCCATCACCGCGGCAAAAGCGATAATTAGCGAGGCTCCCAGCAGCACGCCCAAGATGGGCCTGAAGCTGTCTGCCAAGTATTCAAAGAACCCGTCCATCCACGCGTGCTTGCCGCGGGGACCTTTCGAACGCGCTTCGGCCTTCACATCGTCAGCCGACTTGGCAGCGGTGGTTCCCATAGCTGGAAGATTGTTGATCTGTTGGAACACGGTGGCTACACCACCGCCGATTATGACTTGGTAGCGATTCCCGGCTTGGGGAACCGATCCCATGACCACGTCAATGTTATCTAGTGCTGCGGAATCTACAAGTTCTGAGTTGACCAGTTGAAAACGCAGACGCGTGGCACAGTGCGTCAGGCTCTCGATGTTCTCTGGTCCCCCTACTGCATCCACAATTGCTTGCGCAGCTAGTTCAGCCATGATGGTTGCCCTCCAGTTGTCCTCCCAAAGACGTCGGTGTCTTCGGCTAGCAGTCTCATTATGGCGCGAATCATACTTCTGTGGGGGCTGGATCGCCCAGCTTCAATGAAACGGACGGGAACCACCGTGCGCGGCAAACTAAAACCACTGTGCGTAGCAAACTAGAACCACCTTGCAGGCCTTGGGATAACCTGCCGATGCTCACTAGATTCCGGCCGTGCGGAGTCAGCAGGGCTTGCAGAGCCAGTGGGCTGTGCAGAGCCCGCTACGCCATAGCGAGCCAGCTAGGCCCAGCGAGCCGACCAGGGCTTGCAGAGCCCGCTACGCCTTAGCGAGCCAGCCTGGTCGAATAACGCTGTTTTATTGACTCGAACTAGGCCTAGTCGGCTCGCTATGGCGTAGTCGGCTCCGTATCGTCCAAACCTCAGCTGAGACATGGAAACAACAAACAAGCACGCAAAACACGCAATTTCAAAGTCGCTCTCCACGCAAAACTAACAGGCGCTTGACACCCCTCAATGCCCGCGTCCACACCGTCTAAGACACCACGTTCTGGCCGACATCCCCAGAATAATTGTGCGCGTTTGGCGCAGTCTTGGATAACGGTGCGAGTTTGGCGCGATTTCGCGCATCATTACGCCGTTATTCAAGCCAAACGCGCACCGTTACGCCAAGCGCGCACCGTTACGCTCGGGGGCGGCCCCAAACAGTACGACACCGGCATCACCACCGAAGACGGACTCTGGGCCAGAAAAGGATGGGCAGGCAAGTGGCAACCCTAACGACACGCCCAAACCCCGGAGTTTAGACACCAATAATGGCCGCATCCCCACCAAAACCCCGGGCCGGGCAACGGAAAAGCCCGGTTCCGTTAGGTTCCGGGCTTTCCTACTGTGGCGGATGAGGGATTTGAACCCCCGAAGCATTCCGCGGCTGATTTACAGTCAGCTCCCTTTGGCCACTCGGGCAATCCGCCTTGCACCCTCAAGTGGGTGCCGTGAAAGATTACCAGCTTTTGGGCCCAATCTTCCACTCCATCCCGGAGGTAGCGCGTGATCTCTCGCACCTCATCCGAGCCCCTCTAGGAGCATTACTAACGCATGACTAGCGATAGTTCACAAACTGCAGGGCAACATCCAGATCCGCCCCTTTGAGCAGTGCAATCACGTCCTGCAGGTCATTGCGAGACTTAGAAGAAACCCGAACCTCATCACCCTGGATCTGAGCTCGTACTCCCTTTGGCCCCTCATCACGGATCAGCTTCGTTATCTTCTTCGCGGTGGGTTGATCAATCCCCTCCTTCAAAGGGACAACCAACCGGTAGATCTTCCCGGCTATCTGCGGCTCACGATCCGTCAAGTCAAGCACTTTCAGCGACACACCACGGCGAACAAGCTTCGACTGCAAGACATCAATGACCGCCATGGCCCTCTCTGCAGAGTTCGCCTCCACAACGATCGTCTCCCCGACCTGCTTCAGGGATGCGTCCACTCCACGGAAGTCATAGCGGGTGGACACCTCCTTGACCGCCTGGTTGACCGCGTTGTCAACCTCTTGCGCATCTATCTTCGAGACAACGTCAAATGATGAGTCAGCCACTGGCATTTCCTTACTGTTGGTTCATCTCTTCTTGCATTGCATGGAGCCGGGCAATCCGATCCTCCATAGGAGGGTGCGTCGAGAACAGCTTCGTCATGTCCTTGCCACGGAAAGGATTGGCAATCATCATGGCAGAGGCGCTCTCACGGTCCGGAGTTCTCTCCATCGGAGCCTGGCGGCCCAGGTTGTCGATTTTATTCAAAGCCATGGCCAGTCCGACCGGATCGTTCGTTAGTAGCGCCCCGTCCTCGTCCGCGTCATACTCCCTGGATCGCGAAATACCCAACTGGACGATCGATGCAATCATCGGCGCAGCCAGTGCGGCAATGATTGCTGGAAAACCTGCCCCCCGGTCGCGGTCACGGCCACCAAAAAGAAGTGCCCACTGTGCGAGACTCGTGATCAGTCCCGCCATCGCAGCAGCGACCGAGGACGTGAGGATGTCGCGGTTATACACGTGCATGAGCTCATGTCCGAGGACGCCCCGTAGCTCCCTTTCGTTAAGAACCTGCAGTATGCCTTCCGTACAGCAGACTGCGGCATTCTGCGGATTGCGTCCCGTCGCAAATGCGTTCGGGTTCTGCGTCGGAGCAATCCAAATGGATGGCATCGGCATTCCGGCCCTGGATGTCAGGTCTTCAACAATCGCGTAAAGTCCCGGCGCGGCCTCCCGAGTGACGGGATAGGCGTTCATCTGCTTGAGCGCAAGAGTCGCCGAGTTCCAGTAGGTGACGAATGTTGAGATCACTCCCATCCCGGCGAAGATCCACAGCCACAAAGAATCGTTGGTCCCGGCTGAAATTGCAGCACCGAGGGCCAGCAAGATCGCCCACATCAGGGCAAACAGACCAACGGTCTTCGTTGTGTTCGATAGGCGACGGTTCATGGCCTATAGCCTAGCTCTCCCTATGAGTTTGGCCCCGTGAAGTCTTCAAACCGCTGCGGCGCCGTCGGGCTGCCGAGCTCACCCGGCTCACCCACAAACGGGTCAGCCGCCCAGTCTTCACCCGAAGCAAGACCGAGGGACTCAACATCTTCCCCGGCAGCGATCTCCATCATCTTCTTTCTGGAAATCACCTTGACGCGTTCTCTCGTACCACCGCTGGGGAGAGGACCCCACTGCGATCCCAGCTGCTGCTCGTAGGCATCAAGCAGCTCCCACCCCTGCCAGTCAGTGAATGACACACCGCGGGCCTCTAGCAGATCTTCAACAGGGCCGGCAGTTGGTGCGCGCAAGACACCCGCTTCAGCGTCGGCCACCAGGTTTGCGATGGTCTCTTGTGCATCTGACTTAGTTGATCCAATGAGGCCAACCGGTCCACGCTTAATCCAACCCGTTGCGTAGAGGCCGTCCACCGCAGCGCCGTCTCCGGTTGCCTCCACAACGCGGCCCGCAATGTTAGGGACGACACCTCTGAGACTATCGAAGGGCACTCCTGGAATCGGCGAAGAGAAATAGCCCACCGCCCGATATACGGCTTGAACGGGCCATTCCGTCAGGGCCCCGGTCCCCTCAACAGTTCCATCCCCGGTAAGTTCCGTGCGCTGTGTGACAAGTGCCCGGACATTTCCGGCCTCGTCAGCCAAGATTTCTTCCGGCGCCTCAAACATGTGCAGGTAGATCCGCCTCGACGCCTTGTGGTCTTCCGGATCCCGAGAAGCATAGGAGGTGAGTGTCTTTACTACCTGGCGTTGCTGGTTTGATGACTTCAGGGTCCGCTGTGAGCCCTCATCAAAATCAAAGTCTTCTTCAGACACGATGATGTCGACGTCCGAGACATGCCCCAGCTCACGCAATTCAAGCGGAGTGAACTTGACCTGCGCGGGACCACGCCGCCCGAAGACATGAACTTCCTCAACGGGGTTTGCAGCCAACTGAGCTGCCACGTTTGAAGGAACATCCGTGGTGATCATCTCGGGAAGATGCTTGGTGAGGACTCGCGCCACGTCCAAAGCAACATTTCCAACGCCGATGACCGCCACTTGACGTGCTTCTAGGGGCCAGGTGCGCGGATAGTCGGGGTGACCGTCGTACCAGGAGACAAAGTCGGCCGCACCGTAAGACTGTGGGAGGTCCACGCCCTCGATATCTAGCTTGGCGTCACGGTCGGCACCCGTGGCAATGATGATGGCGTCGTAGCGCTGACGCAGCTCCTCTACGGAGATATCCCTTCCGACCTCGACATTTGCGAAGAGACGAATATCGCCGCGCTGAAGAATACGGAAAAGTGCAACAATGATTTGTTTGATGCGCGGGTGATCGGGGGCGACCCCGTACCGAACAAGACCGTAGGGAGCGGGAAGGCGCTCAAACAGGTCGATGGAGACATCTAGATCAGACTTGGCGAGAATATCGGATGCGTAGATCCCAGCGGGACCCGCGCCGATAACGGCCACTTTCAAACTACCGGACACGGATTTTCTTCTCTTACTCAGGCTAACGAAACTGGCCCCAATCCTAGCTGGCTTCAGGCAGCCCGATCCACCATGAGCACCGCGAACGCGACCAACGCCTCTTTTGCCTCTGACTCAGGTAGCGGGTCGAGGGCGTCAAGCGCACGCTTCGTCCATTCCTTTGCAAGACCACGGGTTCTCTCAATGACGTCGTGCTGTCCCAGTAGGGTAACGACCCGGCTCAGTTCCTCATCAGACTGTAAGTTGCCATCAAGTAGTTCGAGTATGACCTTCCCGTCCTCGTCGAGGACGCCACTGGCAAGATCTTGCCTCAGGAGTAGCACCGGCATGGTGTCCACGCCCTCGCGAAGGTCGGTTCCCGGGGTCTTCCCGGTCACCTCGGATGGGGAAACGATGTCGAGGACGTCATCGGCCAGCTGGAACGCGACTCCCACATACTCACCAAAGTCTCGAACACTCCGTGAGATCTCCGGTCCCGCCCCCGCGTGGAGCGCGCCGAAATACGCAGCAGCTGACACTAGTGAGCCTGTCTTGTCCGCGAGCACCTGCAGGTAGAACTCGACCGGGTCGACCCCTTCGGGCGGCCCAAAGGACTCGTTCAGTTGGCCAAGGCACAGCCTCTCAAACGTGTGTACGTTATAGAGAATGGTTTCCTCACCGAGGGCCGCCATTATTGATGAAGCACGCGCAAAGAGCAGGTCGCCAGCGAGGATCGCCCGGTTGTTTCCCCAAATCATTTGTGCGGAGTCAACCCCCCGACGCGAGGGGGCAGAGTCCATGACGTCGTCGTGGTAGAGCGAGGCCAAATGGGTGAGTTCAACTCCGGTTGCTGCCTTGAGCACAGACTCTGACTGCGCTCTGTGCGGAGCACCAAGGTGACTACACACAAGTGTCAGCATCGGACGCAACCGTTTACCGCCTGCAACAGCAAGGTGCCGGGTCAGATCTTCGACAAGATCCCGTTCGGTCGAAACGGATTGGCTCAGGAGAACCTCGACCTCGTCAAGGCCCTCCTGAACTGCAAGTTCCAACTCCCCATCCGAAGCAGAATCAAGGGACGCGATCATGGAATCAGGATCGTAATCTGGTTGAGCAGATCGAGCACAGGGGCCGGAAAGATTCCCAATAGCACGGTAAGAACCGCGGTAACCCCGATGGCTACCTCTGCAAGACCCGCGGAACGCACCACGGCCACGCCCTCGGCCGGCTCACGGAAGAACATCACCTGGACGACACGGAAGTAAACCGCAGCCGTAACCACGGAGGCCGCAAGGCTGATGCCAACAAGCCATCCGAGGCCGCCCTGTATACCAGCGGAGAAAACAACAAATTTTCCAATGAAACCAGAGGTAAGCGGAATACCCGCAAAGGACAGCAGGAAGATCAGCATCGAGAAGGCGAGGAAGGGTGACCTCTTACCGAGGCCCGCCCATTGGGAAACCAGATTAGCTTCACCACCGATTGCACCATCAGCAGACTTGACGCGAACCAGGCCGACGATGCCGAAAGCCCCCACCGTGGCGATGCCGTATGTCAGGAGGTAGAAAGCAACTGCACCCGCGGAACCTTGGACCAATGCGAGTACGCCGATGAGGACGAAACCCGCGTGGGCTACCGACGAGTAGGCAAGAAGACGCTTGATGTTCTTCTGTACTAGGCCGCCAAAGGTACCGAAGATAACGGTTGCCGCCGCGAGCACTGCAAAGACCAGCGCGAAATCCCATTTGAGGTGACCCGCAACCGAGAAATAGAAACGCACGAGTGCGCCGAAGGCAGCCACCTTGACACCTGCAGCCATGAAACCTGTGACTGGAGTGGGAGCACCGGTGTAGACGTCCGGAGTCCACTCATGGAATGGGAAGGCAGCAACTTTGAACAGTAGGCCAACCATCACCATGAACACACCAATAAGGAGGATCATGTCCATTCCTGCAACCGTCGGCACGGCTGCGGCAATGGCTCCAAGACGGAGTGACCCACCGGAGAATCCGTACAGAAGAGCCGAACCCATGAGGAAGAACGCAGATGCAAAC
The DNA here is from genome assembly GCF_014525425.1 of Schaalia sp. JY-X159. NCBI lineage: Bacteria > Bacillati > Actinomycetota > Actinomycetes > Actinomycetales > Actinomycetaceae > Schaalia > Schaalia sp. JY-X159. Next base: position 159,241 of record NZ_JACEXI010000005.1, read on the forward strand.
GAACCCAGGATGAAGTACTTGATCGCGGCTTCCTGCGACAGGTCGCGACGCCTACGGGCAGATGCCACCAGGATGTAAAGCGGTAGCGACATGACTTCCAACGCTACGAACATAGTCAGCAGCGAGTCCGTTGCCGGGAACAGCATCATGCCACCAATGCTGAAGAGCACCAGGGGGAAGAACTCACTGCGCTGGTAGTGCTTGGCGAGGCTCAGCGCCTCTTCACCAGAGCCGGGTCGATCTGAAGGTTGGGCCGCGAAGGCCCCATCACGAAGTTCTGAGCGATCAGCAAGCACCAGCAGCGCCAAGAAACCAATCAGCGTGATGATGACCTGCATTGCAACGGTCCACGTATCGTCTACGTACTCCCCAACCACAGTCGGGTCGGTGCTAGCGCGCAGCCACTCCGCAACTGACGTAACAAACGCGGCTGCCACAACCAACAGTGACCAGACAATGTTGATGACTCTGCGGTGCTTGACCGACGCAAAGGCCTCGATGAGGACCCCGATAACCGCGCCACCCAGAACGATAATGACCGGCACAAGCGGCACCCAATCGATCTGGGGCGCAGTGAAAGTAGGCTCCATTGGGATCAGCAAGTTCACTGTGCATTCCCTTCATTGAGGTCAGCGGTGGAAGAGGGCGAGATGATCCCCAGGGCGGGGCTACCCGTCACCTCGGGTGCCGTCTCAGACACAAACGTAATGTTGGGTTCCAAGTTCTCTGAAATCTGCTGTAGCGACCCAACGAGTGGTGCAGACCAGATGCCTAGGACGACCATTCCAACGATCAGCGGCGAGACTACCAACTTCTCGCGCCCGTCCAAGTCGGCCAGCCCTGCGCGCTGAGGATTGATTGGACCCGTGAACATCTTCTGATACGGCAAGAGGATGTACATGGCTGCCAAGATAACGCCGGTGACGGCAAAGAGTGCCAACGGTACCGAGACCTTGTAGGTCCCCATGAGCACCATGTACTCGGGGACGAACCCGGACAGACCAGGCAGTGCAATCGAGGCGAGCCCCGCAAAAAGCCAGGTTCCAGCCAGCACCGGTGTCACACGTTGGAGACCGCCGTAGGAAGAGATCTGTGCACTGCCCCCACGCTGCACCAGGAACCCTGAAATCAGGAATAGTGCGGCGATCGACAGGCCGTGAGCAACCATGTAGAACATTGCACCGGTCAGTGCCAGGTCTGAGCCAATGAAGATGCCGAGGACGATGAAGCCGAAGTGGGACACCGAGGTGAACGACACCAGCCTCATGAGATCCTTCTGGCCATTCGCCGCAAGCCCGCCCCAAATAATGGAAATCACTGCAAGGACAAGGATTGTGGGGCGCACCATTGCGGTTGCACCCGGAAGGAAGGACACCGCCATGATGATCATGCCGTAGGTGCCGATTTTGTCGAGGATACCCACCAGCAGAGTGGATGTCCCAGGTCGTGCTTCCGCAGCCGTGTCGGGCAGCCAGGTGTGAACCGGCACCATTGGGGCCTTGATTGCAAATGCAATGAAGAGGGGAAGGAAGATTGCCATCTGCCATCCCACCGAGAGAGTCGGCAGGGTCTGCTGCAGGAAGTCGTAGCGGAACAGAGTGCTGGTTCCGCCCATCCCGAGGGCGCCAATCACAACGATTCCACCCAGCATGACCAGGCCACCCGCTAGCGAGTAGAGCAGGAACTTCATGGCAGCTCGACGGCGGTTCTCACCGGTTCCGTAGCGCGAAATCATGAAGAACACAGGGATCAGCATGGCTTCAAAAGCGATGTAGAAGAGGACGAGGTCGTAAGAGGCAAAGATGATGACAATGAATGCATACAGGGCCATGATCAGGGCCGCATAGCCTCCACCACGTACCTCGTCGTCGTCCTCGTTCTTAGCAGCAATTAGGACCAGCGGCACCAGGAGTCCCGTCAGGAGCAGCATCACAAGTCCGAGGGCGTTAACTCCCAGAGACCAGGTGATTCCCAGGGGTGGGATCCATTCGTATGACTCAAGGAGTTGAGTCGTTGAGGAAGCTGCCCAATCGAATGTGAACGCAATAACCACGAAGGCGATCAGTTCAAGCACTGAAGCACCCAGAGCGATGACGCGACCTTTGGCGCGAGCGGCGGGGACCAACCAGATCACCAGGGCAACGAGCGCCGGCAAGACCACCAGCAGTGTTAGCCAGGGCCCTGTCGAGGGTGTGGCAACCGCCGATGCAAACATCTGCGTAGCAGCGGGAATGAGATTCAAACTTTCCACGATTCTCCTCCGGCCCTAGAGCCTGAATCCTAGGACGATCGCAACTATTACAACGACGCCACCAAGCATGTAACCGGCGTAGGAACGCAGGTACCCGGTCTCGGTCCAAGCGATGACTTTACCGGTCCAAACACTGAGTCGTCCCAGCCCATTGATGCCCCCATCAATGCCGTACCGATCAACTGCGGTGACGCCTTCGACGGCGGCAGTGGTGGGTGCCACTGCAATAACCTCATTGATCTCGTCCTGGTAGAAGTCATTGCGCGCCGCGCGACTGAATGCGTTGCCGTAAGGCGCGGCCTTCGGTACTGCTTCTTTACCAAACTTGACCCAGGCGAAGGCCGCAGCGATCAACACGAGTACCAGTGTGATGATCTGGATCCAGATAGCACTCAGCACGGGCTCAGCGTGATCTACCGGACCAATGGCCGGAGTCAGCCAGGTAGTGAAGACATCATTGATGGAGAGGACCCCGCCGAGGCCGACTGCGAATACCGCCAAGATGATCATTGGAACAGTCATTATCGGCTTCGATTCGTGCGGGTGCACTGCACCGCCATCGACATCAGATGTCCACCGGGCCTTGCCGGAGAACGTCATGAAGAACATTCGTGACATGTAGAAGGCGGTCATTGCTGCGCCGAGGACGGCCACGGATCCAAATACCCACGCGGCCCACGGTGCATCCGCACCGGCGAAGGTCGACGTGGAGAATGCGGCTTCGATGATGTGGTCCTTTGACCAGTATCCTGAGAATGGTGGGACGCCAAGGATTGCCAGCCAACCCATCATGAACGTTATCCAGGTAACCACCATGAACTTGCGCAAGCCACCGAAGCGACGCATGTTGACCTGGTCGTTCATGCCGTGCATGACGGAACCTGCACCAAGGAACAGGAGCGACTTGAAGAAGCCGTGGGTTAGCAGGTGGAAGATTGCGAAGGCCCAGCCAATCGGACCGAGTCCAGCGCCCAGCATCATGTAGCCCAACTGGGACATTGTGGATGCAGCCAGGGCCTTCTTAATGTCGTCCTTGAACGAACCGATCAGGGCCCCAAGGATCAGTGTTATCAGGCCGACCACCGCAACGCACGCCATCGCGATTGGAGCGTAGATGAAGATGGTGCCCGAACGAACGATGAGGTAGACACCGGCAGTCACCATGGTTGCAGCGTGGATGAGGGCGGAAACCGGGGTGGGGCCCGCCATCGCGTCTCCAAGCCAAGCCTGAAGGGGGAACTGGGCGGACTTCGCACAGGCGGCGACCAGCAGGAAGATGCCGATTACCGTTGCCGTGCCCTGGCTCGCACCAGCGACACCAGCGTTGACATCATCAAATGTCGTTGAGTTGAACGCCGCAACCATCGCCATCATAGCGATCAAGAAGCCCACGTCACCGATACGGTTCATGATGAATGCTTTGTTGGCCGCAGAGGCGTTGGATGGCACCTGGTTCCAGAACCCGATTAGCAGGTATGAGGAAAGACCTACACCTTCCCAACCGAGGAACATGGCCGTGTAGTTGTTGGCCAGGACCAGCACCAACATGGAAGCGATGAAGAGCACCAGGTATGCGAAGAAGCGGCGTCGTGCGGGATCATGCTCCATGTATCCCACCGAGTAGACCAGAATCAGGGAACCAACCAGGGTCACCAGCATGACAAAAGTCATTGACAGTGGGTCAACCAGCAGACCGAAGTCAACCTGGAAGTCTCCCGCTGGAATCCACGTGAAGAGCGTCTGTGTGAAGCGACGGTCTGACGCGGGAAGACCCATCATCTGAATGAGGATTGCTACACCCAGAGCGAAGGAGAACCACGAGGCAGCAACCGCAACCCAATGGCCCCACTTGTTGGTGCGATTGCCCCCGAGCAGTAGGAAGGCAGCCACCGCCAACGGAACAACGAACAGCAACGATGCAAAGGCTGCGGGGCCTGTGGCTTCCTGTGTTGCGACGGGCCCGACCCAGGCATCAGAGGCGGGAAGTACGGCGGCTACGGCCGCGAGCATAGAATTCATCTCTCCACTACTTCCTCAGTGCGACGTTCTGGTCGAGGTCGGTTGTGGCTCGACTCTTGAATATCGCCACAACGATCGAGAGTCCCACCACCACTTCTGCCGCGGCCACGATCATCACGAAGAATGCCATGACCTGTCCGGAATAGTCACCCAGGACTCGTGAGAAGGTTATGAAGACAAGGCTTGCTGAGTTGAGCATCAGCTCAACTCCAAGCAGTGAAATGATCACCGATTTACGCACGACGACGGTAACAGCGCCGATGGAAAACAGGATCCCGGCTAGCGCGATGTAAAATGCGAGACTCACTTTGCCTCCTCCGTTTCCTCTGTAGCGGTGTCCTCAGAGTGCATCTGCATCATGCCGGTCGGAGCTCCGTCACCGCGCATACCCCACGCCTTGGACTGCTTGACCTCAACCTTGCCACCCCACGGGCTCACCGAACGATCATCCGTTCTTGCCAGCCGCAAGGCTTCTGCCACCTGGGGACTTACTTGGCCCATGGGCTTCTCAAGTCCACGCAGACGCAGCACACGTGGGATTGATTCTTCGGAAACTTCCAGCGTGTCACCGGCGATTGCTGGGTTGTCTACAGCGTTGCCCGTAGCCCAAACACCGGGCGGCGGCATCTGCCCGACATGTCGACCAGCCTTCTTGTAAAGCATCATCCGTGCCTTAGCGACCGATCGCTGTGACAGCTTCGGTCCCAGATTGTCGCTGTGCGTCAGCAAAACCGCGCCGACTGCAGCGGTAATGAGCAGTGCCGCCACCACCTGAATGGTCAGCCAGTGTTCTTGGAACAGATTCACGGCAAGAGCGGTAACGGGAACGTTTGAGTACGGGTCATCCGCTATCTGGCCGGGCCCGGGAACAGTTGAGATTACAACCGCGGAAACCAGAAGAACCGCTAGGGCCCCACCAAACAGCACGCCCGCCCAGATGAACCCACGTCTCTGTTCAAGGTATCCGTCCGTTGCACCCAGACCAATCATCATGATGACGAATAGGAAGAGCATCAGGATCGCGCCCGTATAGACGATTACCTGCACGGAAGCATTGAATGGGGCTTCAAGCGCGAAGAAGAGGATGGCCATTCCCACCATGACCACGACCATGCTGAGGACGGCGTAGGCGGCCTTACGGAAGAGCAGCACCCCGAGTGCCCCACACACCATCAGTGATCCGACAATCCAGAAGAGGACCGCCTCCCCCGTCCCGCTCATTTGGGGCCACGCCCCCATGGGCAGCAGAGACATCAGTTGGCCTCCTTCTTTGCTGGTGCTTCAGCGCGCGCCGGTACTGGTCGCGCCGTCGCCAGAGAGGGATCATCGGGACGGTTTTGCTTGACCCAGTCAATCTGTGCTTGGGTCGGTCCGGTGATTTCACCCTCGTAGTAGTCGATGTCGCTTGTCCCCTCAACCATTGGGTGGGGGGCCGCCAGAGCGCCTTCGGGAAGCTTTGCGAGCAGCATGTCTTTGTCATAGATGTCGGAGATGCGCTCGTACTCGGCCAACTCAAAATCGTTGCCCATTGTTAGCGCCCTGGTCGGACACGCGTCGATGCAGAACCCGCAAAAGATGCATCGCAGGTAGTTGATTTGGTAGACGCGCCCAAACCGCTCCCCTGGAGAGAACTGTGCATCCGGTGTGTTGGACGCGGCCTCAACCAGGATTGCATCAGCCGGGCATGCCCATGCGCACAGCTCGCAGCCGATGCACTTCTCAAGCCCATCCGGATAGATGTTGAGGTTGTGACGCCCATGGAACCTAGGTTGGACATGTGGCGCTTCGAACGGGTACTGCTCGGTGACCATCGGCCGGAACATTGATGAAAATGTCACGCCGTATCCTGCAACCGGCGCGAAGAACTCACCGATGGGGCCTTTCGGGTCCCTCTCGTAGCGCATCTGCTTCGGATCGTCAGTCATTGCTATCCTCCTCAATTGCGGGAATAGTTTCATCCGTTTCAGCAACGGCAGTCACGGCCACTTTTGCGCGACCTGCCCGAGGCGAGGGCGGCAGCTTCTGACCCAAGACAGGCGGTGCCGGATAGCCACCCAGGAAGGCGTCGAAGGGAGCATCCGGGTCAACTCCTTCTTCTTCACCCTGGTCTGAAGGTGTAGCAACCAGATAGACCACAACTGCCACCAGGATGACAACCGCAAGCATGACCGTAAATAGGACCAACCAGGATCCAGAAACCCAGGTCTGCACGCCACGCATGACGGCAACCAGAACGATCCAGACAAGGGCGACTGGAATGAGGCCCTTCCAACCCAGGTTCATGAACTGGTCGTAGCGCAGACGAAGCAGCGTTCCACGAGTCCAGATCATTGCAAACATCAGCACCCAGATCTTGAAGATCAGCCAGAACATTCCCCACCAGCCGTCATTGAGTGGTGCGATGTGGCTGAAAGGCCACGGTGCGTGCCATCCGCCAAGGAACATGGTTGCTGCGACCGCTGAAACATTGAGCATGTTGATGTACTCAGCCAGGTAGTACCAGCCGAACTTCATCGACGAGTACTCGGTCATATGCCCGGCCACCAGCTCGCCCTCGGCCTCTGGGAGGTCGAATGGGAGACGGTTGACTTCACCCACCATAGAGATCAGATAGATGACGAATGCTGGTGCGAGGGCGAAGGCCCACCAAACACTTCCCTGCGAGGCAACGATCTCTGACGTGGACATTGTCCCCGCCATGAGGAACACGGAGACCAGCGCCATTCCCATGGAGAGTTCGTATGACACCATCTGGGCTGAAGACCGCACTGCGCCGTAAAGCGGGAGTGTTGAGCGTGCTGACCAACCGCCGAGGACGACCCCGTAGACGCCGAGTGATGTGATCGCCAGGATGTAAAGAGTGGCAACGGGCATGTCCGTAACCATCAACGGCGTGGAGTGGCCAAACATGTTGACATTGGGCCCAAACGGAATCACTGCCAGGACGGAGAAGGCAGCGAACGCCATGATGACGGGTGCCAAGAAGTAGAGGAACTTGTCGCTTCGTTTCGTCCAGATCTCTTCCTTGAAGAGCATCTTTCCGGCATCGGCAATAGCCTGAAGCAAACCTAGAGGACCCGCGACGTTGGGGCCGTGTCGGGTCTGCATCCGGCCAAGCGCCCGCCTCTCAACCCACAGCGCCATGATGACGGAGAGGATCAAGAAGAGGACAATGAAGATTGCCTTAATCAGAACCAGCCACCAGGTCGTATCTGAAAAGTCAGCAACCGTGTATTCAGGGACGCCCCAGGCCGGGAGAAGCCCTGCCGTGGAAGTCCCAAGTGCTGTGATCGTCAGCCCGCTCATCACTGGGCCACCTCTCTTGCAGGAGTAATTGTCACGTGGCCGCCGGCCGGAGCCAGGTCCTGGTTGATTCCCTCACCAGTGGAGCATTCGGGAAGCCAAACTGTCCCGTCGGCAACTTCAGCCGCCTCAATAGGGACCGTCAAGGTGCCTCTGGGACCGGAAATCTCAACCTGGGAATCGCCGGCGATAGCCAGTGACTCCAGAGACTTCTTCGATACCAGGGCGACGACTCGGCGTGCGCTGAGCCTGAGGTCGTCAGCACCATCGAGCATGCGGCCGAGGCCGACCATCACCTTATGGGAGGCGAGAACAAACTTGTCATCTGGCACAGCTGCAGATCCTGACTCCGGATCCGCCTCCGTCTTCGTCCTAGCTCCGCGCCACGACATGAGAGGGTTGACCTCCGCATACACGTGGTTGAGGCTCTCAACACCAAGATCAATTCCAAGTTCGCTGGCAAGCATGCCGAGAACTTCACGATCAGGCATGGTGCGCGATGCAATCGACTGGCCGAAGGGACGTAGGCGACCTTCCCAGTTGATAAACGTGCCGTTCTTCTCGACGGGAGGCGCGACCGGGAAGACAACATCCGCTAGGGAAGTCACTTCCGTATTGCGAACCTCCAGAGCCACAACAAAGCTCGTCTTCTCAATGGCATCGCGCGCTGCGGCCGGGTCTTCCCAGTCGCGCAGATCGATTCCACCGATGACGAGGGCGTCTAAGCGACCTTCGGCTCCAGCCTTAAGCATCTGCGTCGCGGTCAATCCTTCGGCCGCTGGTAGCGCGCCCCAGCCAAGTGAATCCCTGGCTTCAGCATCTGCCACGGGGCGCCCGAAGGGCAGCAGGTTGGGTAGCAGACCGGCATCAACCGATCCCCTGTCGCCGCTTCTGCGAGGAACCCATGCAATCTTGGCTCCCGTGCGTGAGCAGAGGCGTTCAAGTGCCGCAAAGAGCCCGGGAGTCTGCGCGGCGCGTTCACCCACCAGGATGACACCGCCGTCGGCAAGTCCTTTGAACAGGTCCGCGTGTGCGCCATCTTCCGCGATCGCATCAACGGCCGCTACTTCGTCACCTGGGCGAGCTGCAATAAGCTGCGCGTCCAACTTTTCGCTTCCGCGTGACAGTAGTGGAGCGATGGTTGCGACCTTCACCGTTCCGGCGCTCAGCCCCTTACGCAAACGCAGGAACAGCGAGCCACATTCGTCCTCGGCCTCGAAGGCCACAAGGAGTGCGGTCCCGCTCTTCTGGACGTCCTCGTATGTAACGCCGAGGCCGCGTCCCGCGACGTGGGCTCCGAGGAAGCCCAGTTCCTCGTCACTCTGTCTGCGCCAACGCGAGTCCACGTTGTTGGTACCGAGGACCACCCGAGCAAACTTTGACCATGCCCAGGCATCCTCAAATGCGCTACGTCCCCCGGGGAGCAAGCCGACACCGTTCCCCTTAGCGGCTTTTGCGAGGCCCTTGGCGGCGCGGTCAAGCGCATCAGACCAAGAGGTGCTAACGAGTTTTCCGTCTTCGCGTACAAGGGGAAGGCTGAGGCGATCCTGTTGTTTGTACCAGGGGAACGCGAACCGGTCTTTGTCGGTAATCCACTCCTCGTTGACCTGGGGATCATTCCCGGAGAGCTTCCTGGTCACCTCCGCGCGACGAACGTCAATGCGTACCGCGCTTCCGGAAGCATCGTGCTCGGCGACCGAAGGCGTTGAGACGAGGTCGAAGGGGCGGGCACGGAACCGATAGGTTGCCGATGTCAGCGCACCGACCGGGCAGATCTGAATGATGTTTCCCGAGAAGTACGAGGCAAAGGTGCGCCCCGCCATGTCCTTGTCAGACTTCTTTTCAGGACCCGAGTAAACGGAAGAAATGATGCCTTCGCGCCCGTAGGGGCCGGAAATGTCGGTACGTTCCGGGCCTGCGACGCCCTCGACGAAGAAGTCAAGAACTTCGGCGTCAAAGGTACCGACCTGCTCACCCATGAAGTGGTGGTGATCCTCTGGCGAGGAGCCCCCACCGCGACCCTGGAGATCGAGGAAAGCATCCCCGGGGATCTCTTTGGCAAACCTGACGCAACGCTGGCAGAGGATGCAGCGGTCCCGATCCAAAAGAATCTGGGTGGTGAGCCGCATCGGCTTCTTGTAAACGCGCTTGGCACCGTGGAAGCGAGAATCCGGCTCGCCCTCGGTCATTGCCTGGTTCTGCAGTGGGCATTCGCCGCCCTTATCGCAGATTGGGCAATCAAGGGGGTGGTTGATGAGCAGGAACTCCATCACGCCGGTCTGTGCCTTGAGCGCAACCGCAGAGGTGTGCTGCGTGTTGACAACCATCCCGGGGCTGACTTCGATGGCGCATGACGGCTGAGGCTTCGGCATCATCCTCAAGTTGCCATCACGGTCGGGGGTTCCCACGTCGACCAGACACTGTCGGCATGCGGCGACCGGCTTCAAGAGCGGGTGGTCACAGAAGCGCGGAATGCGGATACCAGCCTGCTCGGCAGCGCGAATAATCAGCGTTCCCGCGGGAGCTTCAACCTCGGTACCGTCGATGGTGAGCGTCACCATGTTGTTCTCAGTCACTGAGCACCTCCCTGGGGAAAGATCGTCGAACGCTCATAGGGGAAGAGTTCCCATGCGGGCGTCGTCATTCCGGCTTCGAACTCCTCGCGGAACAGCTTCAGAGCCGACATGACCGGGGTAGCGGCAGCGTCACCGAGGGCACAGAATGAGCGGCCCGCAATGTTCCCTGCAACGTCGTCAAGTAGTTCGAGGTCGCCAGGGCGTCCCTCACCTCTCTCAAGACGCAACATGATCTGCTTGAGCCAGTAGGTACCCTCACGACAGGGGGTGCACTTGCCACAGGATTCGTGCTGGTAGAACTCCGTCCACATACGGATTGTTCTCACCACCGATGTTGTTTCGTCAAACATCTGCAGTGCGCGGGTGCCAAGCATGGAGCCTGCCGCCGCAACGCCCTCGTAGTCGAGGGGAACATCGAGATCCTTTTCGGTGAACAGCGGGGTTGATGATCCACCTGGCGTCCAGAACTTCAACTTGTGCCCCTTGCGGATCCCACCGGAGTATCCGAGGAGTTCCCGCATGGTGACACCGAAAGGTGCCTCGTATTGGCCTGGCTTCTCTACGTGTCCTGAAACGGAGAAGAGGCCGCATCCCTTCGATCGCTCAGTCCCCATTGAGGCGTACCACTGTGGGGAGTGACGGAAGACGAGGGCGACATCCGCGATGGTCTCAACGTTGTTGACAACGCTGGGTCGGGCGTAGAGACCGGCGACGGCCGGGAATGGTGGCTTCAATCGAGGGTGTCCGCGCCGCCCCTCTAGGGAGTCGAGCAGTGCTGTTTCTTCACCGCAGATGTAGGCTCCTGCACCCGCGTGGGCAGTGACTTTGAGTCCGTCGAGCAGCCCGGCTTCTTCAGCCTCATGGATGGCTTCCAGCAGACGCCGGTAGACGTGGACGACCTCGCCCCTCAGGTAGATGAAAGCATGGTGGCAGTTGATCGCGCGTGATGCGATGGCCACACCTTCAACCAGCAGGTGAGGGTCCGCCATGATCAGCGGAATATCCTTGCAGGTGCCCGGCTCAGATTCGTCGGCGTTGACCACCAGGTAACGTGGCTTGCCATCATCGGGAGGAAGGAAAGACCATTTCAACCCGGTGGGGAATCCAGCGCCACCACGGCCCCTGATTCCCGCGTCCTTAACGGCTTGTGTGATGTCGGCGGGCGCCATCTCTTTGGCCCGCTTCAGACCCTGGTAGGCACCATTGCGAAGCGCGGTCGCCAGAGTCCATGATTCCTCGGTGTCCCAGTACTTGGTCAGTGCCGGGGTCAAGGGGTCGGGGGCTGTGAAGGTCTCCATCACTTATCTCCCTTCGCTTCTGCGGTATCTGCCGGCCAGACATAGTCGAATGGGTCCACCGGTTGTGGTTCCTGCCAGTCGTTGGCAGCTGCGACGTCAAGACCCTGGAAGGTAGGTTTGCCGCCACTGGGCCCCTGGTTTGCGAGACCGTCGCGGAAGCCAGCCAGTGTACGTTCGTTCTCTTTGAAGGTCCGCATCACGTTTGGACCGCGGGTGGGATGAACCGGGGTGCCGTCCTGCAGGTCGGAGACCAGCGCCTGTGCGGATTCCGGGGTTTGATTGTCGAAGAACTCCCAGTTCACCATGATTACCGGGGCAAAGTCGCAGGCAGCATTGCATTCGATGCGTTCCAGCGTGATCTTTCCGTCGGCAGTTGTTTCATCGTGGCCCACGGCAAGGGTCTTTGAGAGCTCATCGAAAATCTGCTCCCCGCCCAGCACGCCACACAGTGCGTTGGTGCAGACACCCACGTTGTACTCACCGTTGGGGTGACGCTTGTACTGGGTGTAGAAGGTCGCGACAGCTGAAATCTGCGGTTGGCTCATGCCGAGGACGTCCGCACACAGCGCGATCCCATCGGGACTCACGTAGCCTTCCTCCGACTGCACTAGGTGAAGCATCGGAAGCAGGGCTGAGCGTGCGTGACCTTCAGGGTAGCGCGCAATAATCTCACGGGCATCGGCCTCAAGCCGAGCCTTCGTTTCGGGAGCATAGGTCATCTGTCAACGCCTCCGGCTACTGGGTCGAACGAGGCCAGGGAGACAACGACGTCGGCCAGCTGGCCGCCCTCGGTCGCCATGGACAAGGACTGAAGGTTTGAGAAAGAAGGGTCTCGGAAGTGAGCTCTGAAGGGGCGGGTGCCACCGGCTGAAACAAGGTGGGTGCCGAGTATGCCCTTCGGGTGCTCCACCTGCTGGTAAACCTGTCCCGCTGGCACCTTGAATCCTTCGGTTACCAGTTTGAAGTGGTGGATCAACGCCTCCATGGACTGTCCCATGATCTTGGCGATATGCTCCGGGCTGTTGCCCTGACCGTCCGGGCCAACCGAGAGGCTTGACGGCCAGGCAATTTCCTTGTCGGCGATCATCACCGGCGCGCCCTCGGTCTCATCGAGACGCTTGAGAACCTGGTCGATGATGCGGAAGGACTGGTAGCACTCATCAAAACGAACAAGTGTGCGGTTGTACGCGTCTGAGGAGTCGTACGTCGGCACGTCAAACTCGTAGTTCTCGTAGCCGCAGTAGGGGTCATCCTTACGCAGGTCTGTCTCAAGGCCACCCGCGCGTAGCGAAGGACCTGTAAGGCCCAGAGCCATCATCGCGGACATCGACAGGTAGCCCGTACCGATGAAGCGCTTCTTGAAGATCGGGTTCGCGAGGGTGAGATCTTGAAGCTCGCCAATATCGCGTCGTACGTTGGGCATGAGCGAACGAACGTACTCAACGGTTCCCTCAGGCATGTCGAGTGGGACGCCGCCCGGACGCACAAACCCGTGGTTCATTCGCAAACCGGTGATTCGTTCAAAGATGCGGAGGATCTCTTCGCGGCCGCGGAATGCGATGGTCATCATCGTTGTCGCGCCCAACTCGTTACCGCCGGTACCGATGGCGATCATATGTGAACCAATACGGTTCAACTCCATGAGGAGTACGCGAATCAGCGTTGCTCGCTCCGGGATCTGCTCTGTGACACCGAGCAGCTTCTCCACACCGAGGCAGTAGGCAACCTCTTGGAAGAAGGGCGCAACGTAGTCCATCCTGGTAACGAAGGTGGTGCCCTGGGTCCAGTTGCGGAACTCCATGTTCTTCTCAATACCCGTGTGCAAGAAGCCGACATCGACCCTTGTTTCACGGACCTGCTCGCCGTCCAACTCAAGAATGAGGCGCAGAACGCCGTGTGTTGACGGGTGGACAGGACCCATGTTGAGGACGATGCGCTCCGTGGAGATGCGACGCACCTCTTCTATGACATCTTCCCAGTCACCGCCTGCGGCCATGACATCCGGGTAGTCTTCGAGCCTGGGGTCATCGCCGCCGGGCGTCGCGAAAATCTTCGCTTGCTGGCTCATTAGTTGTATGACCTCCGTGTATCGACAGGGGGAATCGTTGCCCCACGGTACTCAATCGGAATACCCCCAAGTGGGTAGTCTTTCCTCTGCGGGTGACCGACCCAGTCCTGGGGCATTTCAATGCGGGTAAGGCCGGGGTGTCCCTCAAAGATCACACCCATCAGATCCCATCCCTCACGCTCGTGCCAGTCGTTACCCGGGTAGATATCAACGATCGAGGGGATGCGTGGATCATCCTCGGAAACCGCGACCTCAACATAGATGGTGCGCTTGTGCGTAAACGAACGGAACGGGTAGAGCCCATGCAGTTCACGCCCCTTATCTCCGGGGTAGTTCACCGTGGAGACACCAAGACACATTTCGAAACGCAAGTCCTGGTCGTCGCGAAGCTGCTTTGCAACGAAACGGAGGTGATCGCGGGTGACGCCGATGATTAGCTCGTCTCCCTGGTTGACGACGACCTTTTCTATGACGTCCTCAACCTTCAGCCCCGCCTCGACAATCAGCTCTTCGAGGACGTCAACGGCCTCGTCAAACCACCCACCGTAGGGGCGCTGGCTGGCGCCGGGCAGAGAGAATGTTTCGACAAGGCCGCCAAATCCGGTCGTGTCACCATCGTCGATAACCCCAAACGAGCCGTGACGAACCGAGATCACCTCGGGGCTTTCAAAACGATTGTCGGGCCGCTGCAGATCCTTTCCAGAATCTGGGCCGACATTATGCCGATCCAACTCACTCATGCGAGAAGCCCTTTCATCTGACTTGTCGGGGTAGCAGCCAGGGCAGCCGCCTCTGCTTTGCGCGCGATCTCTTCACGGTGGGCGCCCAGGGGTTCTTTTCCGATCTGCTCGCGCAACGTCAAGACCGCGTGGATCAACGCTTCGGGGCGCGGGGGGCAACCGGGCAGATAGACGTCAACCGGAACTATGTGATCGCACCCTTGAACAATGGCGTAGTTGTTGAACATCCCGCCGGTAGAGGCGCACGCACCCATTGAGATAACCCACTTGGGTTCGGGCATCGCGTCATAGACGCGGCGCACAACCGGCGCCATCTTCTGGCTGACACGTCCCGAGACGATCATCAAGTCCGCATGACGCGGTGATGCACGGAAGACTTCAAGACCAAACCTTGCCATGTCGAACCGGGGCGTTCCTCCGGCCATCATCTCGATGGCGCAGCAGGCTAGTCCCATGGTGACCGGGAACTGTGAGTGCTTTCGAGCCAGACCGAGCACGTTCTCCATGCTGGTGAGTCCAACCCCTGCGGGCAACTTCTCTTCAAGACCCATGATTATCTCTCCTTAGGTCCAGTCCAGGCCCTTGCGGCGCAGTTCGTAGATGTAGGGAACGGTGATCAACCCTAAGAATAGGAGGATTGAAAACAACCCGAAGAGGCCAAGTTGATTGAACGTTACGGCCCACGGGTAGAGGAAGACGACCTCGATATCGAAAATGATGAACGTCATCGCGACCAAGTAGTACTTGACCGGAAAGCGGCCATCTTCAATGTGCTGGGGTCCCGGGTCGATACCGCACTCATAGTTCTGCGCCATGACGCGGTTCTTCTGCTTCGGGCCCAGAATGGCCGAAGCACCGAGACCGCCGACAGCAACCGCGAGGGCGACTGCCGCCATGATCAGAAGCGGGACATAAGGATTAGTCATCGTTCCTCCCGGTGGCTTGGTGCACTAGGTTCATACTTTTGCCACCACCTTGGTGAGCATGCTGATTAGCCGGTCGTCAACGTCGCCACCGCTTCGTTCATAACCGTCGGATAGAAGCTTGTTTACAAGTTTCATGAGCCTGCGACGTGGCAAACCGTAGTAGGTGCACAAACGCATGATCTTTGGGTTCTCAATAAGAGCCACAAAGATTCGGCCCAAAGAGTAGTAGCCCCCGTACGTCTCAGTGAGGGATTCAGGATAGGAGCTCATGGCAATATCGAAGCCTGCCTCTGAGGACCTCGAGAAGGCAGAAGCCGCGGAGTCTGCTAGGAATCGCCCAGCCTTGAGTGCTGGTGCTATTCCCTCCCCATTGAACGGAGAGACCATCCCGCCGGCGTCGCCCACCAGTGCTAAGCCGTTGGTGTAGTGCGGCTTGCGGTTGAAGGACATTGGAAGAGCTGCGGAACGAAGTGGTCCGACCTGGTTCTCCGGGGTGAACTCCCAATCTGCCGGGAGGTGCGCAACCCACTGCTTGAAAACCTGCTTGTAGGGAAGTTGGGTGGCTGTTGCATCCGATGACACGGATCCGAGGCCGACATTGACCAAGCCGTCGCCGACGGGGAAGATCCAGCCATAACCTGGTAGTAGCTCGGAGTTGCCGGGTTCGCCATTCCATAGCTCGAGGTGGGATTCCATCCAGGAATCATCTGCTCGAGGAGAGCGGAAGTAGGTCCGTGCAGCGACACCAAGGGGCCTGTTCTTCTTCTTTTCGATTCCGAGCGAGGTGGCCAGTCGTGCCGACACTCCCCCGGCGTCGACAACCAGTGGCGCCTTGAACTTGACAAGTCTGGCATCGTTGCCGCGACCCACCCGAGCCTCAACCCCGATAACACGGCCGGTCGCAGAATGTAGCGCACCGATCGCCACATGGTTCTCATAGAGACGAGCTCCCGCACCCTGTGCCTTAGCAACGAGATCCGCATCAAGTTCAAGTCGGGTTCGAGCCATGCCGTATCCAGGCAGTGTCGCCTGCTCCGGCCACTCAAAATAGACCTCATTACCGCCACCAATGACCCGCAAACCACGGTTGCGCATCCAACCGGTGGTGTCCACACCCATGAGTGACAGTTCAGCGACCGCGGCTGGTGTTAGCCCATCACCGCAGACCTTGTCGCGAGGGAACGCCGCTTTGTCTAGCAATGCGACATCAAATCCCAGGGATGCGAGGTGGTAGGCGGCAGATGCACCACCGGGACCCGCGCCAACTATGACGACATCTGCTTCTGCATCGAAGCGAATATCGTCGGCCACCGGGAACTCCTCACACTTATGACACCACGTGGTTCCACGCAGCCCGTCACCTACAGTACCCACATGCAACACGAAAGGCAGAAGTGGCAGATTCGCAACGAAAAGACCTACTGCAACGACAGGGGTAGCCGCGAAATTAGCAAGACGTAACTATCTAATTTCGACTCACGGTCGGACGTCTGGTTTCACACCCCTGTGGAGGGCAACCGTGCCGTAGGTGAGATTTCGGTAGGCGACATCTTTCCACCCCGCGTCAAGCATCATTTCCGCGAGGGTGTCTTGGTCATGCCACTGCAGAATCGACTCAGAGAGATAGTCGTATGCGCCACCTGCCTGAGATGCCATACGCGCGATCCTGGGGGCCACGTGACGAAGATAGAAGCCGTGCGGAACCCGAGCAAACGCGACAGGCGTGGAGAATTCGCAGATGACTATGCGTCCGCCCGGTTTAGTGACCCGATACATCTCATTGAGGGCGAGGGGGACGTCCTCGACGTTCCTAATTCCGAAGCTAATCGTCACGGCGTCGAAGGTGTCGTCATCAAACGGCAGGTCCGTTGCACTTCCCCAAACAAAGGAAATCTCCGGGTGTTTGCCGCGCCCAACTTCAAGCATTCCTTCCGAAATATCGCAGACAACAACGCTCGCACCAGCTTCGTGTAGCGGCATTGACGACGTCCCCGTCCCACCGGCGAGGTCAAGGATTTTCCATCCGGGCTTGGGATCAATAGCTGCTCGAACGGCACGGCGCCACAGGTAGACCTGCCCCAGGGAGATGACATCATTTGCCAAGTCGTAGTTCGGTGCCACGACGTCAAACATTGCCGCGACCTCGTCTGGCTTCTTTGTTTCATCCGCGCGAATGGTCCCAACCTCAAGGCTTTTCTTCACGACCGCTCCATATGCATCTAGTAGGGGTTGTCCGCAGACATTGTTGCATCTCTTGGCGTGGGTGCTTGACGCGGGTGGCCGTAAGGTGTGGTTAACGCCTGCGACAGCGCCGCACCGCTAGGCTAAATGCACGCGCCGAGGGGTTCGACGCTAGAACCGACGATGAAGAGGCTTCTGAAATGGCACACGATTCTTTGCTTCAGCTCCACGTACGGGTGCGGGAGCTTTCGTCAGCACCCGAAAACCTCCTTGATCTTGTCCCTGTCAGCGAGGACGTATCGGCCTGGCTCGGCATGGACGTGTCACTTCTCGGGTGGGGCAATGCCGCTCTCCTCGAGTTTTCAGGTTCCCACGCCATGCGCGATGCTGCGCGCGCCTGGGATTTCCTAGCTGCGAACGCCCTCGTTGAAACAGACTACGAGGGCGCCCCGCCACCCGTGCAGTGGCCACTCTCACTTGCGTCGTTCGGGTTTGCGGCTCAGTCAACCGGCTACCTGATTGTGCCGGAGTTCTCAGTGGTAACAGCCGGTGAGCAAATCTGGGCAGTCACTGTCGCGTCCGGCGTGCGTCCTCCCAACCCTCTTGAGGTGTTGGCAGAGGACCCTGCCCGTGTTCCCCGCCCCTCCGGTCTGTGGACTGAACCCGGCCGCATGACACAGACCCGCTGGAAGGAAGCAGTACGACGCCTTGCGAAAATGTTGCAGTCGGGCGCGGCCTCAAAGGTAGTTTTAACCCGAGACATAGTCGTTTCCGCATCGCAGCCAATCGATGAACGCTTCCTCCTTCGCGAACTGAAGGAACGCTATCCATCCACCTGGGTTTACGCGGTTGAGGGCCTGGTTGGCGCCACACCGGAGATGCTTGCCTCCCTTCGCAGCGGGCGCTTTACCTCCCGGGTCCTTGCGGGAACGTCTGAGCCGGGTGAAGGAGAGAGCTTGCTCGCCTCCGTGAAGAACCGAACGGAACACCACCTCGCAGTGGAGTCCGTCGCCCGCGCCCTGGCGCCACTTGCCGAAGCGATGACCGTGCCCGCGGAGCCCTCTCTTCTGGACTTACCCAACGTCACACACTTGGCCACTGACGTTGAGGCAGTTGTCAGCGGCGCCAACGTCCTCGACATTGTTGGGGCCCTGCACCCCACAGCGGCTGTTTGTGGGACTCCCACAAGCCTCGCGTTCAGCATTCTTGAAGACTTGGAGGGCACCCAGCGAGGCCGCTACTCCGGACCCGTGGGGTGGATCGATGCCGCGGGAGATGGCGAGTTCGGAATCGCCCTGAGGTGTGGCCAGCTCTCAGAAGATCACAAGCAGATCCGCGTTTTCGCAGGTGGCGGCATCATGCCGGACTCTGTCCCCGACCTCGAGCTCGCGGAAACCCGCGCCAAGATGAGGCCCGTCTTGGAGGCACTCGGCGTGGAGTAGTCGGCCCCACGCTAGGGCGGGGGCCTGACTCCCGTCGCTACCGCTGCTGAAGGGTGACGAGAACCTGCTGCTGCACGCCGTTACGCACCACATCCAACGTCACTTGGTCGCCCGCGCTGTACCTGCGCACGTACCCGGTCAGGGAGGGCCCGGAAGTTACAGAGCTACCATTGATCCCAACGATCACGTCACCTTGGATTAACCCCGCTGCTTCCGCTGCACTGCCAGGGTTCACTGTGGCAACTAACGCTCCAAGTCTGTTGTCTTCCCCAACGAGGACGGAAGATGTGCTGATTTGAACTCCAAGCATCGCGTGCTGTGCCGACCCCGTCTCGATGATCTGACTGGCTACCGACTTCGCTAAGTTCACAGGAATGGCAAACCCCAGTCCGATTGAACCGGCTTCCGAGGACGAGGAACCCATCGACGCTATTGAGGAGTTAATTCCAACCACGGCTCCCTGCGCGTTGAACAGTGGGCCGCCCGAATTACCGGGGTTTATGGACGCATCGATCTGGATAGCGTTGGTCACAACGACCTCTGTCTGTGCCTGTGCCGCACTATCCGCGGAACTAGATACCGCCACGGGTCGGTCGAGCGCAGAAATGATACCTGTGGTCACGGTGTCGGCCAGTCCAAGCGGGGCACCAATGGCCATGACGGGCTGCCCAACTTCGAGAGTCGAAGAGTCCCCGAGGAGAGCTGCTGTCAGATCAGTTGGAGGGGTATCTAGAGTCAGAACTGCAAGGTCGGTCGTGGGATCCGTGCCGGTGATTGTCGCCGAGTAGAGGCGTCCGTCATGCAGTGTCACGGTGATATTTCCGCCTTGTGCGGCGCCGGAAACAACGTGATGGTTGGTGATGATGTGGCCGGAGGAATCGATAATGACACCGGAACCACTAGCCGCTTCAGTTGCACCTTCAACGAGGATGCTCACTGTTGCGGGTCGCACAGCCGCGGCAACAGCCTGCCAGTCCGGGGCACCCTCTGTCGCCTCGACCGGTTCGACGACGTCTGCGGGCTCCGAATCCGTAGTCTCGCTACTTCCACCTGTCATTGCGGGAGCGGTGGCAAAGGGAGACTGCGCACCCCACACCCCGAAGACAACTGCCAACGTCACCAAGACAGCCAGAATCATTGCCAAAATCAAAGATGCCCACCCGGGCCCGCCCCTGCGTCCTCGATGACTCTCTTGAGCCCGAGATGCGGGGGGTGGGGTGAACCGTGCGGTATCCATACTCTGCGCGGGGACAACGGCCACTTCTTCCAACGGAATGCGTAGCGGGCGCTGTGGTTCAGTCATGATTCTCCCTTCAATCCACTGGTGTAAGTATGCGGTTCCTACCCCGGTCTGGTCGAGATGATCCAGGAATTTCGGTAACAGCGAAGAACTGGGATTTGCCCCTGACCCGTAGTATCAGATAGCACGCCCACGCAGAGCGGCGAACACTTCGGTTGGCCTTTCCAACGGAACGTGAATCACGCTGCGTCCCACTATCGGCACGGCCAGTGCGCCGCGGAGTTCCCCCACCGTTGCGACCGTCACGGCTTCCCAGCCGCAAGCGCGGGCAGCAGCCGGAATGTCGATCCTTTGCGCCACCGCAAAGTACTTTT
>NZ_JACEXI010000006.1:0-123786 GCF_014525425.1 Schaalia sp. JY-X159
GGATCGTAATCCGGTCGAGCTGCCAACGTTGGCAGGTCATAGCAGAACGTCAGATCGCCAACCACAACTCGCATCGGCCTGTGCCTCATCGCCTGCACGCCAAGCGCAGATGCGATGCTCCCGTCGATGCCAGCTAATCCCCTGTTCGCAAAAACACTCGCTCTTCCAGGCGCCCTCGCCGCAATATCAAAGGCTCTCACCGCATTCGATGCGCCTAACCACAGGTCTGTTCCCTCGGCCTGCCCCCAAATCTCTTCGGCCGTAGTGACGTGGTCAAGTTTTTCATCGCGACTATGTTGGTCGAGGACGCGATCAACTCGGGTAGCCGCATCCCTCCACGTTGCAAGCCACCGTTGTGCATCATCATCCCCCTCAGAACGGTCGGCCGCAGCGATGGAGGCAGCCTCAACCAGCCCGCGCACCTCCAGTGGCACCACGACCTCGACCTTGCCCCAGAGGTCCGTCCATTCATGGTGGTTTGCCAGTGCCACAATTCGCACATCAGGCCGTTGCAACAGCCTCATCACCTGGCGGGAAAGCGTTGGCTTTCCAAGCACAAGTATCTGCTCCACTTGCGCGCCGCACATCTCAATAACCCAGGGGGAATGCGGGATCCATGTCTCACAGTCACAGAGTCCCGACGTCGGTTCAGCAATCACAGGAATCATGCGCTCACCTGCTTGTTTCGTGAGTTCCCGCGCCGCCGCCAAGTCGCCCGGATCAACGCTGCCCGCGACCACAATGGTGGACAGTCCCGGCTGCACCAGCTCTTCCCAACGCGGAATCTGCGTGCCTGCTGCCTCACGTCCGAGGGCGTAGAGCGCCGGATTCTCACGTTCCTTCCCCTCGATCTGCCCCTCCGTGACAGCGGTGGCAAACGCAGAAAAGTCTGACGGCACCAGCGGGTCAGCTAAAGCAACATTTATGTGTACGGGACCACTACGCCCTCCCATGCCAAGTCCGCGCGCCAGCGCCCGCCACACCCGGTTGCGGACCCCTAAAGCATCAGAGCCCTCTGGAATGTCCACTCCAATGCAGACAGTTGACGAGAACATGCCGGCCTGGTGCGTTGCCTGCGAGGCCCCCACGCCAACCATGTGAAATGGTCGGTCCGCTGTGACCGCAATGACAGGTAGGCCCTGATGCCGCGCCTCTTCCAGTGCTGGGTGAAGTTCGGCGACAGCTGTGCCCGACGTGGTGATAACTGCGACCGGCACGCGTCCTCCCAGTGCCTGCGCCGCACCCAGAGCCCAATAGCCCGCGCCCCTCTCTTCAGCAAACGTGTGAACGTTGACCCGCCCGGCAGCTTCTTCCGCCGCCAGAACGTATGCGAAAGGCGCGTTTCGTGAGCCGGGGCAGTACGCAAACTCAGTTGCTCCCGAAGAGATCAGCGCACTCACAACCGCACGCGCCACTTTCAAACTAGGGGGCTCCATTAGGCTCACCTCTGCTCCTCCCCTTTTCGCAGGACACTAGCAACCCTCTCCAGGCGCTCGTGCCAAAGCTGCTTCACTGAACTCTCAACCTCATCCGCATGGGGGTTCAGTGCGGAGAGCGTCGCCACTTTCGCCTGCTCCACATCAATCTGTCCATCTACCGCAACAAGGGGCTCGGCAAGCACATCACCGACAAACATGGTGGCCGTGTTAAGTCCGCAGGCATGCTGAAGGTTCGGTAACGAGGCAGCAAGCGCCACCCCAGCGGCGATTCCAACTGAGCTGTCAAGGGCAGACGAGACAACAGTCGGAAGCCCGATCGCTGAGCCGAGCCTACGCGCCTGCGCGATTCCGCCCAGAGGGGCAACCTTCAGCACCGCAATGTCTGCTGCACTCATGTCGCGTACCGCTTGCGGATCATCTGAGCGCCGTATCGACTCGTCTGCTGCCAGGGGTACCCTTGTGTGGCTTTTGAGTTCCGCCAAATCCTCGGTTGAGCCAACGGGTTGTTCAGCGTATTCCAAGCCACCCAGCACTCGAGCCGCCCGGTTGAGAGCGTCAAGCATTTCCACGGCATCAGGAACACTCCAGCCCGCGTTGGCATCGATCCTGATCCGCGCCTCCGCACCGTGGTTTTCGTAGAGGGCACGCGCGACAGCCTCCACCCGCTCCAAGTCCTCTTCCAGCAGTTGGCCACGCTCGGCGACTTTAACCTTGGCTGTGCGACACCCACGCTGCTTCTCAACCCGTTGCAGCGCCTTCTTGACGCTGCAGGCCGGAATGGTCACATTGACGGGAACTGCGCCGCGGACCGCACGCGGGGTGGGAATGGTTGCAGATGCTATGCCACTTGCGAGCCACCGGGATGACTCCACGGCGCCGTAGTCCCAAAAGGGCGCAAACTCGCCCCACCCGGCAGGGCCCCGCAAGAGGATGCCCTCACGTCTTGTGATGCCACGGAACCGAATGTTCATCGGCAGAATGAATACTACGACCTCGTCAATGTCCCCAAGGGTCGCCCGCGCGTCGTCACTAAGCCAAGCCAAGGGGAGAGCGGAGAGACCGGGGCGTGGGTAAGTTGTCACCACCGAAGTCTATATAGTGAGCTCATGATTCTCATTGCTCTTCTGGCGGGTGTACTTGGCCTTGCGGGTTCTCTAGCGCTGCGTAGAGACACGGCCCGAGCCCGATCGCTGCGCAACTCGAAGGGTTTGGCAGACGAGCGGTTTATTCTCCTTGCACTACCCGGCGTCTCTCTGTTTCTTCTGGGAGCGGGACTCCTGGGTCTCATACTCCCAGGAATTGGTGGCGCACTGGGCAACGTCCTCGGCGTCCTCCTCGCGATCCCATGTGTCGCCATCATCGGGTTTGGCGCGTACCTGGCAATCCTGGGGTTTGGTTCGGGCCCGGCTCCCAGTTGGGCCAAGCCAAAGTCAGACCGTTAGTCAGCCGTGTAGATTGTCTTGGTCCGCCATCCTTCTGGCAGATTGAAAACGTACTCGACTTCCGGAGTTGGCCCGTAGAACCCGTTATCCGGCAGAGTGGGGTACTGCGTCCCAAACTCAAAGTGCCAAGGTTCAGGCCGCAACGTCCCAAAAGCCTCATGTGTTGGGTTTCGCCATCCGTAAGCGGGGCCGTTCTCAACCAGCCAGACTACCTCGGGATTCTCGTATGAGGTGTAGAGGTCAATGTCAAAGTCAACGGCCACCCCCCAACTGTGATTTGACGTTCCCGGCAGTGTTGTCATTTCGGGCGCGTTCTCATGCGCCCAGACTTGGTCGGCGTACGTGCGATACCCACTTTGGATGGCCAAATCATGGCCAAACTCCGCCTTGAAAGCCACGTTCAAACGCTCAAGGTTCGGGACCGTGGCGCAAAGCAAGCGGTAGGTAGGGGCCCAGGGAACGGGACAGAGTAGTGACTCATCAATGTAGCCATTCTCCGCCTTGGACAGATCTGGGAGGGAGGCTGCTATGCGCAAATCCTTCTCAGTCTGGAATGAGCTGCCAAAACCGCCTGCTATTAGCGCATCCAGCTCGTCGTCAGTAAGCGAACTGGCATCAATGCTGTCCGCGCCCAAGACCACTGCTCTATCCGTCACGGGAAGTGAAGCCAGTGCAGTTGCCAATTGCTGTGCTGCCGTTGCCACCTCGTCAACCGCGGTGGTCTTCACAGGGGCAACAATCCTTGAACTTCCCCTATCCTCAACAACATCGGCGGTGGGCACAGTCTTGATGTTCGTCGCCGCCGTAAAGAGTTGCCGAATTGGCGCCGAAGTTGTCCTGTAGGAGTCCACCAGTTCATCAGGAACGCCCTCGAGGACGAAAGCCGTTCCAGTGGCCTGCTCTGCTGAAGCAACTGCACTCTCCAGAGCCTGGAATGCCAGTAATGCCTCTTCACTGGAAGTGTCCCCCGGAGCCGTCGCAATGGCATCGATATTGAGGGAGTCACAAGTTGATTGCGCTGCGGAAATGACCGCTGCCTCCTGCATCTGCGGCGCAAACGTTACGACAACGGTCTGAGACCGGGTGGTGGCTGGCCTTTGCGCACTGTCGGAATGAGCATATGTTCCAACTACCCACGTGGCAGCGGTTATCACCAACGCAAAGGTAAGGGCACCCGCAACGAGTGCGGTGGACACCCTATTAGCAGCTGCCCGCCTGTAACGGCCCCGCCCGATTGCGTGCTGGGGCACAACACCAGGAGACTCAGATTTCTCCGAGGCCGAAGTCGGCTTGGTATGTAAGTGTGACAGAGGACGTCTAAACCAGTCTTGCACCAGCGCCCCCATTGCCGAAGTTCTCTCCCGACCCCATATCAGGGAAAGTCAAGCTTACATCGAACCCAGTGACCGAACCATGACTGCCTTGATGGTGTGGAGTCTGTTCTCCGCCTGGTCAAAGACGACTGACCGCGGCCCCGAGAACACTTCATCCGTGACCTCGATGCCTTCCAAACCAAACTCTTCAAAGACCTGCCTGCCCACGGTGGTATTGAGGTCATGGAAGGCAGGCAAACAATGCATGAACTTCGCATTTGGACCGGCAAGTTCCATGAGTGCCTCATCAACTCGGTAGGGCCTCAGCAGCTCTATTCGTTCAGCCCAAACGTCTTTGGGTTCACCCATCGAAACCCAGATATCGGTGTGGACAAAGTCTGACCCCGCAACCATATTGATGTCATCCGTCACAGTGATGGTCGCACCTGTGGCAACTGCGATTTCGTTGCCACGCTCAATAACTTCCGGGTCCGGCCACAGCTCGCGGGGAGCGACAATACGCACGTCGCATCCCAGGAGAGCGCCATTTATAAGTAGGGAGCGGCCCATGTTATAGCGCGCGTCCCCTACGTACGAATAGGTGATTTCTGAGAACGATTTCCCACCGGCATGCTCCACCATCGTCAGTGAGTCAGCCAGCATCTGTGTTGGGTGCCACTGGGCTGTAAGACCATTCCATACCGGAACCCCGGAGTCGGCGGCCAGGATGTTGACTTGGCTTTGATCGTCGCCACGAAACTCTATGGCATCAAAGAAGCGCCCGAGGACGTGGGCAGTGTCCGAGATGGATTCTTTGTGACCCATCTGGGATCCCTGGGGATCAAGGTAGGTCGTGGACGCACCCTGATCAGCCGCGGCCACCTCAAACGCACACCTCGTCCTTGTCGAAGTTTTGGCGAACACCAGGACAATATTGCATCCCCGAAGATAGTGGACCTCAGTTCCGGACTTCTTCTGCTTCTTCAAGATTGCGGCAAGCTCGATGAGTCGGTGCCAGTCACGCGGTGTCTCATCATCCTCTTTGAGGAGGTGGGAACCCGGCTTGAGGTATTCAGCGATGTCAGTCATGACGTCATCCTACGGGTTATCGTTGTTTACGTGAGCTCCTTAGAATCAGTTTCAGACACTTTCGATCCCTCGCGTTGGCGCCCTGTTCAGGGCTTCTCTTTTGGCGACATCACCTATCACCGCGGCATCTCGAGAGGTGAGAGTGATGGGGCGTCGGCCGGCGCTAGTCTGCCGTGGGTACGCATCGCATTCGATCGACCAGAGGTGCGGAACGCCTTCCGTCCCCAAACAGTCGATGAACTGCTGGTTGCGTTTGAGGACGCCCGAACTGACGCAAGTATTGCCGCGGTGATCCTGACAGGTAATGGACCGAGCCCCAAAGACGGGGGATACGCATTCTCATCCGGCGGAGATCAAAGGGTCCGAGGACGTGACGGGTACAAGTACTCGGTCCAGGTCCCTGGGAAGAGTGACATTTCGGAAACCGCCAAATCACCCTCCCAACCTTCGGATGGTGATTTGGGGGCAGTGGAGAGAGCCCGTGCGGGGCGGCTGCACATCCTTGAGGTTCAGCGACAGATTCGCACGATGCCAAAAGTTGTAATTGCAGCAATCAATGGATGGGCTGCGGGAGGAGGACACTCGTTAGGGGTGGTTTGTGACCTGGCAGTGGCTTCACGTCAACACGCCCGGTTCAAGCAGACCGACGCAGACGTGGGGTCCTTTGATGCGGGCTATGGGTCTACACTCTTGGCGCGTCAGGTGGGCGACCGCAGGGCACGTGAGATCTTCTTCCTGGCGCGAACCTACTCAGCTGAGCAGGCGGAACGATGGGGTGCGATCAACGAAGCCGTCGACCATGATGTCCTTGAGGAAACCGCAATCGAGTACGCCCGCCTGGTGGCGGGTAAGTCACCGCAGGCTCTGCGGATGCTGAAGTACGCATTCAACCTGGCCGATGACGGCCTGGCTGGGCAACAGCTTTTTGCTGGCGAAGCGACCCGGTTGGCCTACATGACGGATGAGGCTCGTGAGGGACGTGATTCCTTCTTGGAGCGTCGGGAACCTAACTGGTCAGCATTCCCCTACTACTTCTAGAGACTAGTAGCGGCTAATTACCTTGGTGCCCACGTTGGCCCAGTTGTAGAGATCCCGCGCGCTTGAAACCGGCATGTTCACGCATCCGTGTGAACCGGCCGAGCCCGCATCATACCCAAAGCTCGAACGCCAGTATGCGCCATGGGTCGCATATCCTCCGTGGAAATAGAGGATCCACGGGACATTCTCGGTTTCATACTTCGTGCCGTCGGCATTGTTACCGCGCATCGTCTGCGTGGGAACTTTTGCCCACACACTGTACTCGCCAGTGACCGTCGGCGTTGCTGGAGCTCCGGAAACCATGGGAGAAGAGAGGACGGGAGTAGCACCCTCATAAGCCGTAACTGTGTGCGCGGAGAGGTTGATATCAATCCACTTCTCTCCCGGAGCGGCCTGGTACGCCAGATTTTCAGCACCCGGGGCGATGAGTCGCTGTTCGGTAGCACGCGGCTCGACCACATACTCAATGACTCCTACGAAAGGCTCTGTGGATCCCATCGTTTGCACTATTGCGTCTGCCAGTGCTTGCCCGTTGTTCGCTACATAGCCGTCCGCACCCTCGCGGGCGGTCGACAGCACTGTGCCCTGAGCATTCACATTCTGCACCATGGGCTCCGAAGCAACATTCGTTTCCGCGGAATGCTCATCAACCCAGGCCTTCACCAAGGTTGGATCCAAGGTGGCAGCCAGAGACTGATCCTTAGCCTCAAACACTACCCACGACGCCTTTGTCGGTACATCTGCATCATGGCGGATCTCTTCGCGATCCAGCAGGGCAAGCTCAGTCTGCAACCACTGGTTTGCCTGATCAGCGGCCGCAGAAACCACCGCAGAATCATACTCGGGAGCCACTTCCACGACAGAAACCGCGATGGGTGTGAAGCTCATGGCTTTGGCGGCCCGGGTCACCTGATCGGCTAAGGCATCGAGGTCAACCTCAGAGCCAGATTCTGACGCACCGGCGACAAAGACCTGCTGGTCTGCGTCAAACGTGACCTGGCCATTGGCTGCCTCCCGAACCGAATCGCCTTCAAGCCCTCCTACAGCCACCTCGAGCTGCTTCTCATCAACCGTAACGACAGGTTCGATATCACGTGAGTCGAACAGCCCGCTGACACGGGTTATCAGACCCCTGTTCGGCGCAAAGGCTTCGTCAACCGTCTTTTCAACGTCAACTTGAATGCCTATGTCCGCAAGAGCAAACGTTGCGGGAGTGACTTCTCCCTCTAGCACCACTGATTCCTGGGCAATCTGAGCGTTGATTCCCTCAGTTGCCTGCTCACGAGTCATTCCTGAAATTGACTGACCTGCAATGGATGTTCCAGGAAGTGCGTGACTAGCATAAAAGACTGTGACTCCAGCAAAAACTGCAACCAGAAGGGCAAGCAAGCCAACAAGACCTGCAATAACGACTTTTTGCTTGGAATCAAACAGTTTCTTCATAACGCTTACATCCTAGCAATCCCCCATTTTTGGAGTCGATGGGATGTGCATTACGAACGTGCTGCAGATCATCTGAGACGGCGTCTGGACGGACCTACATGAGCGTCGATCTCCAGTTTCGGATTAGTGTTGCTAACTATGATGGTCCAGCTGCTCTCTACGTCTGATCGCGACGTCGCGGTAAACACGCTTGTCAAGCACATCTTTGCAGGACAAACTACCCTGGCCGTCTTGGATCAAGACAACGAGGTGCTGCGTAACCGACTCAAGGGCTCCACCCCCCATCGCCAAGTTGGCGGTGAGCAACCCCACGAACTCATCATCGCGACTTCTGGCTCGACAATGCAACACCCACACCTTGTCTGCCTCAGCACCGATGCTCTGCTTGCCTCAGCAGAAGCGACGAACAACGTCCTCGGCAGTCCGGGGCAGTGGATCACAACGCTCCCACTCAATCACATTGCCGGCATTCAAACCGTCGTCCGAGCAGCTATCAGCGGACACACTCCGATCCTTGCTCCATCGGGCAAGTTCAATGCCAAGGACTTCGCCCAGTTGGTCACCGAGGCGCGTGCGTGCACTCCTTCTTCTGTTCCTCTCTACACGTCCCTCGTTTCCCCCCAACTTCTTGCATGCCTCAATGAAGCACCGCAGGCATTGTCTTGCCTGGATTACGTCCTCGTCGGCGGGGGCTTCATAGACCCGTCCCTAACTGAGCGTGCCAAGCAAATTCGGGCCCGTGTCGTTCGTACGTACGGGATGACCGAAACTAGCGGAGGATGTGTTTACGACGGGATTCCACTGGAGTGCGCAACGGTGAAAATCGACTCTGACGGCATCATTCTCATTGCGGGATCCATGCTTATGAGCGGATACTTCGACGAACCCGCGCCCCTGCTGTACGAGGACGGTCAAGCCTGGTTCAGAACCTCTGACCTTGGGGAAATTGCCGAGGACGGAACCTTAAGAATCACCGGTCGCGTCGATGACATCATCAAATCCGGAGGTGTCAAAGTGAACCTACGGGCGGTAGAGGAAGCTGCTTCATCTCTGGGAATGGGCCGAGTTTGCGCCCTCGCGCTGCCCGACCCAATGTGGGGGCAACAGGTCGCGCTGCTGGTCGAACACGATGATGCGTTATCCCTTCCCCAGAGGGAAATGCGCGCCCGGCAGCTGCGCGAAGCGGTCCGCGGTAACCTTGGCAATGCCGCAGCCCCCAGGACGGTTGGGTTCATCAAGCAGATCCCACTCACATCCCTCGGAAAAGTGGATAGGACGTTGGCAAAGCAACAAATCAATGATTTGATTCGCCAAGGAGACGTGTGGCGACGTTAGATAAACCCATGGCTTCTGCAAAAGACTGGCTCGAGGGCGCACGACTGCGCACACTCCCCGCCGCGGCCGCACCCGTCCTCGTCGGTGGAGGTGCTGCCTTCAATCTTGGTGCGTTCTCAATAGGGAAATCCCTCCTCGCCCTCGGCGTCGCACTGGCCCTGCAAATTGGGGTCAACCTAGCCAATGACTATTCAGACGGAATTCGCGGTACAGACCAGGACCGGGTCGGTCCCACGCGCCTCACTGCAAGCGGGTTGGTTCCAGCCCGCCAAGTGCTTGCCTTCGCCCTCTTCACCTTCGGTGTTGCAGGTGTTCTAGGACTCGCGCTGATCGCTTGGTCCGGACACTGGTGGATGGTGGCCGTAGGCCTTGCTAGCGTCGGCGCCGCGTGGTTCTACACGGGAGGCAGCCGCCCCTACGGCTACATGGGGGTTGGACTGTCGGAACTGTTCGTCTTTGTTTTCTTCGGCCTGGTTGCAACCGTTGGCACGACTTACGTTCAGACCACTAACCTGCCGTGGTGGGTCTGGTGCGCAGCGAGCGGGATAGGGCTGATCTCTGTCGCTCTCCTTATGGTCAACAACATTCGCGACATCCCCACGGACTCCCAGGTCGGCAAGAACACCTTGGCTGTACGGCTGGGAGACGGGGCATCCCGTGTCGCCTACATGGTGATGATCGTCGGTGGTCTGCTACTTGGGGCAGTCGCACTTGCCGGTGCCGGGAGCACCTACTGGTGGCTCTTCGCGGCGGCGCTCCTGCTTGCTGGGCTACCTGGGGCAGTGACTATCGCCAAGGGCGCAAAGGGCCTGGCCCTATTGGGTTCCCTGCGGAATACCGGGCTTTATGCGCTTGCCTACGGAGTTCTTGTTGGCGCTGGCTTAGCACTGAGCTCCGCTATTTAGTGGGGACCGTTTAGAGTGGAGACATGGCACGCATCATGCTGGTGGTACTCGCCCTCGCGATAACGATTTACGCAATCTCTGATTGGGTATCTCGGTCACGCACGTGGACACCCGGCCGCGTCAATCGTTGGGTTTGGTTAGCCGTCATCGTGCTCATTCCGATAATCGGGCCTCTTGCATGGATCATCGTGGGGCTCGTTACCCGTGCGGAGCAGCGCAGAGTCAACACTTCTCCCGACTCAACCCCGCCTCGCTCTTCTCGTCCCGACGACAATCCCGAAGCACTTTCCGACCTTGCGGACCGCATCTCTCGACGCCAGCACCGGAGCCGTCCAGTTCGCAGACCCAACGATTCTCCTCAGATGCCGCCTTCAGACGAGGACGACGACACCAACCAGACGGGTGACGAGGACGAAGAGGACGCCTAGAAGCTCTGGCGAGTTCCACCCAGACTTATCGGCGCACCGCAGCCTTCGAGGTCCCCGGTGTCATGTCCTGAGCCGCCTCCAACAGCGCCAGTGCTGGCTCTTCATAGTTCCATCCCACAAGCACGTCGCCGTCAAACGTCAGCGACGTCAATGAGGCAAGTGAACACTGCCGGTTGAGGGGATTATGGGAGAGCGGTTTGCCATCCAAGAACCTCTGCACCATGACGACCGGCATCTGGTGCGACACCAGTAGTGCTTCGTGACCCCGGGCTTCCTCAACCGCTGAGGCCACCGCTGAGCTCATGCGCCTCGCAATGACCTTGTAGGGCTCCCCCCATGAGGGCTCATGAGGACGGGTATAAAGATGCCAGTTCCTTGGGTGTGCAAGCGCCCAGCGGTTCTTGTTGATCTGGCGCCCTTCAAACTCTGATCCGGCTTCGATAAGCCTTGGATCCGCTTCAACCCGCAGCCCATAGGCTTTCGCGGTTGGCGCTGCAGTCTGCTGGGCCCGAAGCAGCGGTGAGGCGACGACATGGGTGATGTCAGCACCTTCTGCAACTAGGAACTCAGCAACCGTCTGGGCCATCTCCTTGCCCAGAGTTGTTAGCCCAAACCCCGGCAGGCGTCCGTAGAGCACTCCATCTGGGTTATCAACCTCGCCGTGGCGCATCAGATGAATGGTCGTGAAGCTCATTGACTGCTACTTCCCTTGCTCTAGTTGGTTAGGCATCCAGAAGCCACGCTGTTGTCTCACCCGGCAGACGTCCATCCTCAAGTGGGCGCGAGGAAAGAAGGAGGTCTCCGTCAGGCAGATCCACAGCATCCTTTGAGAAGTTCATGATCACCCGCCAACCGTTGGGCCGCACAAACTGCAAAACGTCCTCGGACCCAGTTTCTTCCCAGGTCAACCGCTCTTCAGTCAGCAGCCTCTTCCGTAGAGACAAGG
The DNA here is from genome assembly GCF_014525425.1 of Schaalia sp. JY-X159. Taxonomy (NCBI): domain Bacteria; kingdom Bacillati; phylum Actinomycetota; class Actinomycetes; order Actinomycetales; family Actinomycetaceae; genus Schaalia; species Schaalia sp. JY-X159. Next base: position 11,379 of record NZ_JACEXI010000006.1, read on the forward strand.
CCTGCCGATAAAGGTTCAGGGTAGAGTGCGGATCCTTATCTTCCACGTCCACCGCGTGGTCTGCAAACCACGTTGGCTGAGGGAAATGTGGCGTTTCAGAACCGAAGCCATAGCCTTGAGCATCCGCCACCCAGGGTAGGGGTACGCGGCAGCCATCACGCCCAATATCGACCCCTGGACTACGGAAGAAAGTGGGGTCCTGACGGTCCGCATCAGCGATATCGCCAACCTCGTGCAAGCCCAGCTCTTCTCCCTGATACAGGTAGGTGGCTCCAGGAAGCGCCAAAAGCAGCATTGTTGTCGCGTCGGCCCGGCGATTGCCCTGCTCGACATCAACGTCAGCTAGCAGACCACCGTCGAGAAGCCACTTCTGACCCACAACGGACTCTTCGCCCTCGAGCAAATCTGGCAGACCATAGCGAGTAGCGTGACGAACAACGTCGTGATTGGAAAGAACCCATGTCGTTGAAGAGTCAGCCCGAGCCGCCAACTCCAAGTTGTAATCAATGATCTCTTTGAACTGGGGAGCGTGAAAATCGGCGCGCAGTAGGTCAAAATTAAACGTCTGCCCGAGCCCCTCAATGCTGGCGTATTTGGCACGCCTCTCAGGATCTTCCACCCAGGCTTCTGCCACCGCGACGCGCGGGGGATCATAGCGGTCAAAGACCTTACGCCACCCCCGGTAGACGTCATGCACCTCATCCCGATCCCACACCGGATGTGTGCCATCCCAGGGCAGCTTTTCCATCTCTGCCCAGGTGGGAAGCGGATCAGGCCCAAAGATGACCGCCTGGTCCTTGACCAGAGAGTGGGCCACATCGATGCGGAACCCGTCGACACCCCTGTCCGACCAAAACGCCAAGACGTCCTCAAACTCTTCACGCACCTCAGGATTGTCCCAGTTCAGGTCAGGCTGCTCCGGCGCGAAGGTGTGCAGGTACCACTGGCCGTCCGCAAGCTGATCCCACTGCGGTCCCCCGAACATTGAGATCCAGTCGGAGGGGATTTGCTCATTCCCGTCCTCGTCAATTCGGCTGTCCCTAAAGATGTAACGATTACGAGCAGGGGACCCCTTGGGTGAGTTAACAGCCTCCTTGAACCAGACATGCTGGTCGGAGGTGTGGTTGGGAACGATGTCGACAACGACGCGAATTCCGGCCTCATGCAAGGCTGCCGTCATCTCATCAAAATCTGCAAGCGTCCCCAGCTCCGGTGCGACATCACGATAGTCCGCGACGTCATATCCGCCGTCCGCTAGTTCCGAAGGATAGAAAGGACTGAGCCAGACAGCGTCAATCCCCAACTCCTTCAAATATGGCACCTTCTCAGTGATCCCGCGAATGTCTCCCAGACCGTTTCCATCGAGGTCGTAAAACGACCTCGGATACACCTGGTAAACCACCGCCTGACGCCACCATTGAGCGTCGGGAACATCCACAGGAACCAACTCTTCAAACTTCGAAGGAAGCGGCAATGAAGGCATTGAGGCACGACCCTTTCACGTAGGCACTCGGTCTCCCAAGCGTACAGGGAAGCACCGACTTTCGACCGGAAAGGAACCTCAGATAGCTGAGTACAGTGTCCTCAACGCGTCATCAAACTGTCTGTCTTCAACACCGATGAGGATCGATAGCTCGGAGGCGCCCTGCGTGATGATACGAATATTGATCTTCGCCCTGGCGAGTTTCGTGAATACCCTTGCGGCAATACCGGGTGTCGAAACCATGCCACGACCAACGACAGCGATCAGAGAGATCCCCTCTTCAACACTAACCGCATCTGGGTGGCAGAAGATCTTGATCTCTTCTACCACCTTAGCCAACTTGAAGCCGATCTCCTCGCTTCGAACCACAACAGAAACTGAATCAATCCCGGATGGAATATGCGCGATCGAAACACCATTGGTTTCAAACACCGAAACCAGCTTCCGCACAAAACCCTTCTCTTCGTCCATCAGGGTCTTCTCAAGTGTGAGGACCGTGAAGTGCTGCTTACCAGCAATACCCGTGATCCCGCTGTGTCCCACCCTGTCGCTATCAGGGACAATAAGTGTGCCTGGATCCTCCGGACGCTCGGTGTTGCGAACGTTGATCGGAATCGACTTCTCACGCACCGGGAAAATTGCTTCCTCATGGAGTACTGACGCCCCCATGTATGACAGTTCGCGCAGTTCCTTGTAGGAAACCGTCTCAATGGGCGCTGGGTTATTGACAACGCGCGGATCCGCCTGGAGAAACCCAGAAACATCCGTCCAGTTCTCATAGAGGTCGGCACCCACCGCACCTGCAACTATCGCGCCAGAGACATCGGAACCTCCCCGTGAGAATGTATGGATACTTCCATTCTGGTCGGCACCATAGAAACCTGGAATCACGGCTCGGTGGATTTCGCCGAGGACGTCCCCCAAACGCATCATCGTTGCATCAGCGTCATAGACTCCGTCACTGGAGAACACAACCACATCCGCTGCGTCGACAAACTCATAGCCGAGGAACTCTGCGAGGAGCAAACCATTGAGGTACTCCCCGCGACTAGCAACATGACCTTCCGAGGCTCCCTCGATGATCTCAGTACGAACCTGTTCGAGGGCGGCTTCCAGATCCTGCTTAAGTCCCAGACCTGTGTAGATATCGCGATACCTGTTTGCCACCAGGGTGAACACTTCCCCGAAATCGATGTTGTGTTCTGCGAGTTGGTGGCACATGTACAGCAAATCTGTCACCTTGTGGTCATCCTTGCGGCGCTTACCCGGAGCAGATGGAACGACGTATCGTCGCGCTTCGTCGCGCGCGATAATTTGCTTGGCAGCCGTGAAGTGCTCAGCGTCCGCCATGGACGACCCACCAAACTTTGCGACAACTACGCGTGACATCTAGAGACCTCTCCCATTGTGTATTGGCCGAGCCAAGTCTAGGGGGATGCCTGCATCGCGGGCGCTTGAGTTCGATTATTGGTCGCTTGCGGGGTAAAATCACCACGATCAACCATGTTGCACGGGCCATTGGACCCACGATGAAAGGACTGCGAGTGAGCGATAGCCACCACAGCGACCACAAAGAAAACTTGAACCGAAAAGAACGCCGCGGGGAGGCTCACGCGCTGCACGTCGACGCAGTTGACCTAAATACCGAGCTGCAGTCGGATCCAAACCTCGGGGAGTTCACCAAGGACAACATCCAGACGGGCGCGGGTGAACACACACCGGGATCAAACCCCAACCGCGAGTGGGCTGTCGATGAGCGCCAGGCACAGGACGACCTCGACGATCGTTCCTAATTTTCTCTCAGAGAGGACCCGCTACCCATGTGGTGGTGGGTCCTCTTTGATTAACCCCGGGACCACGTTGGTCCGGAGGAGTGGGACAAACTTTAAGTAGGGAAGAGGTGGGCTCAAGAATGGCCAAGCATCGCATTCGTAAGGCGTGGAAATCAATCACGGCACAGTCGCGTCTCTCCGTACCCCAGGTCAGCGCCACGGCCCTAGCGGCAATTACCATGGCGGTGGTCTCTTCCCGATTGACCTCGTTCTCTTCTTCAATTCTTATCGTCGGCCTCATTTCGGTTGTTTCCGCCCTCGCCAGCGAGTTTTACCGTATCCTTATCACCTCCAGTGCTGAGAAGACCAAGCAGGTTGTCGCACCAATACTGCCGGTTCTCGCAGGGGAGGAAAGAAGTCAGGGTGCGGAAGCCACTGCGGATGGCACTGAGACTGCGGTCCACACAGACCTGACGACAGCGCAGCCAACCACCCTGGACGACACGGTCGTCGCTCCGGTCGCTGATGTTGTATCCGGACACGTCACTGAGCCGTCCCACGAGGGGACCCCCGAACAGCAGTCCAAGCACCCGATTCTCAGCGCCGTCTTTCACAATCAGGTTGTCCAGATGTCTCTGATCTTCCTTGTTGTCGCGCTGATAACAGTTGGTATCTCATACGGCGTAGCGCGCGCTCAGGGCGGCGACCAGTTCAACAGCTACACAACTAACACTGTGGAGCAAACGCTCACGGATGAGCAGCGCCAAGCCCTGGTCGATGAGACGGTGCAGCGGGTGCAACAACAACTAGCCGAGCAGGACCAGAGCGCCGGACACACCGACGGTGACTCGGGCAGCCAAAGCGGAGCTGCCCCTTCGGATCTGACTCAGATTCTTCAAGAGAACGCACGCCTGCAAGAGGAAGTTGCGTCTTTGAGCGCGCTTCTTGAGACAGAGCAGCAGAAGACCGATGACCTTGCAGCCCGACTTGAAGCCCTGGAGCAACAGTTGGGCCAGCAACAGGAGACACCTAGTACCACTCCTGGCACCGGCACCGGCGGATAGCGGGCGGCGGCTACGCGCTCGCTACTGCCTCACCGAACCACTGGGTGATCGAGGTCGGGTGCGTGATAGCAGTTCCGACAACCGCGGCCCACGCACCAATCTCCATGACCTTCGCTGCCTGGGCGGGGGTGTGAACCCTTCCCTCACAGATGATCGGCAGCTCGGGGAACTCGGCAACGGCCTGCTCTAAGAGCTCAAAGTCCGGACCGTCGGTCTTGGGACGGGAGCCGGAGTAGCCCGACAGCGTGGTGGAAAGGATATCGAAACCAACCTCAGCTGCGGTGCGAATGTCCTCAATCGATCCGCAGTCTGCCATCGTTGAAATGCCCTGATCTCGAAGTGCTGCCACAGTCTGAGCCAGTGTCAGCCCATCGGGACGTGGGCGATCCGTGGCATCCAAAGCGACAATGTCGGAGCCCGCATAGGAGCAAGCGACCGCATGGCGCAGGGTGGGGGTGATGAAAACGCCCTCGTGTCCTTCTTTCCACAGGCCGATGACCGGGACCTCAACGCGGGTCTTGATGGCGGCAATATCTGCCAGACCTTGGCAGCGAATGGCGGCAGCTCCACCAATCTGTGCTGCGTGAGCAATCTGGGCCATGGTCTCTGGGTTACGCATTGGCTCACCCGGGTATGCCTGCACAGAGACGATGAGCCGTCCCCGAAGACCGTCAATTAGTGCACTGTTAGCCATCGCTACTCTCCAATTTCAAGTTGTTTGCTCGCCCAGTGGGCCGCGCCAATCAGTGGCGCTCCTCCGCCGAGGGTACCCCTCTTGATCTGCGTGGCGCTCACTGCTTTGAGGGCTTCAGTGTTGAAGCCTGTCTCGACTGCGTCCCACCAGACACGCCCAGAATTTGCGACTGAACCCGACACGATAATGACGTCCGGATCCCACACGTTTGCGAGTGCCCCCAGGGTCTCCCCCGTTGCCAATCCTGCTTCAGTAACCACGGTGACAGCCCCCTCTTCGCCGGCCTCGGCGAGGTCATCAACCGTCTTTGCATCGCGCTCTTGACCCGTGGCTTTCCCATATGCGCGGGTAATTGAGGGGCCGGAGGCGATCCCTTCAATATGCCCGCTAGTTCCGCACGAACACGGAATGCCGACGGCCCGATGTGCGGGGATATGTCCGAGATGCCCTGCGGCCCCGTTGGCGCCAAAGCGGACAGAGTCACCCTCAACGACTGCGCCGCCCACACCGGTTCCAATCCCGATTAGAAGGGATGACGCGTAGCCATCACCGGCACCATAAACATGTTCACCAAGCCCGTGAGCCTGGACATCCCCGAGGACGTACACCGGGAGACCAACGGCCTCGGACACCTGTTGTGCCAGTGCGGTTCCTGCCCAGCCTGAGATCAGGTCGGTGGCGGAGACAATCGTTCCGCTAACTGGATCAACCACTCCGGCACTTGCGATCGCAACAGCCAGAGGGCTAACCCCAGCCTCTCCCAGGACCTTGCGGACCAGGGTGATGACGGCGCCTACCACTGCCTCGGCACCCTCGGTCGCCGGGGTGGGGAGCTTCGTCTGGTTTGAGAGAACTGGCTGGGACCCCAGGGTCACCAGTGCCGCAGCGATCTTGGTCCCCCCGATATCGACCCCAACAAACGAGGACGGTCCCGCGTCAGAATTTCTCTTCATCACAAACTCCCCACCCTTCGCCGACATCCCTACGCTTCTTGGCTCAGTCGAGCAAACCGACCTCGGCCAAGACCTCCGCGATTGCCTCAACATTGCTTCCTGTCAACGAGGTGACGGGCTCGGGCATGTTGTTGGTTTCGAAAATGCCCATCAGGTTGAGGGCAGTCTTGAATGCACCGACACCTGCCCCAAACCCTGCAACGCCCTCGACCACCTGGGTGATCATCATGAGGCGGACCAGGCGATCCTGCTCCTCACGTACTGCGTCCCAATCGCCACGCTGGTAAGCATCCCACTGACGCACGTAGCCGTGCGGGTCGATGTTGGCGAGCCCGGGAACGGATCCGTCCGCACCAGACATGTATGCCCCATCAACGACGACCTCGTGCCCCGTCAGAAGCGCCAGCGGACTGCCGGCATCGCGGTTCTTGATGGAAAGGATGCGGAATGACACGTCATCGCCTGATGAATCCTTGATGCCGGCGAGGACGCCCTCTTCACCCAGACGCATCAGCATGTTCACACCGAGCTTGGTGTGAACACAGACGGGGATGTCGTATGCGTAGAGCGGAAGATCGATGTTGTCCGCGATCACCCGGAAGTGACGCTCAACCTCAGCCTCGCCACCAAGTGCGTAGAACGGTGCGGTCGCAACGATCCCCGCAGCCCCAAGCTCCTGGGCTCGCTGAGCATGCTCGATTACGCGGGTGGTCTGCATGTCGATGACGCCAACGACCACTGGAACACGACCAGCAGCGACCTCTACCGCAGCGGACGTTACCTCGTCGCGACGCTCGCTGGTGCTGAACGCGACCTCTCCTGAGGATCCCATGGCGAACAGCCCGTGGACCCCAGCGTCAATCATGCGGTTGGCGTTGCGAGCAAATGACTCGTAGTCGAAGTCTCCGCTGGCGGTCAGCGGTGTTACGACTGGAGGAATGACACCTGTAAGTGACATTGTTTCGGGCCTTTCTAGCCTGCGAGTGAGGTTGGGTGTAGTAGTGATGGCGCAGCACCAAGCAGTGTGCGCGTGTAGTCATCGGTTGGGTTCTCTAGGACCTGACGAGCAGGGCCTTCTTCAACGATCTTTCCGCCATTCATGACGATGATCGTGTCACTGACGTAGCGAACGGTTTGGATGTCATGGGAGATGAAGACCATTCCCAGGTTCAACTCGTTCTTCAGGTCGGTCAACAGGTTGAGAATCTGCGCACGGACTGAAACGTCAAGAGCCGAGGTCGGTTCGTCCGCGATAATCGCATCCGGGTTCAGAGCAAGGGCACGCGCAATCGCAACACGCTGACGCTGACCGCCCGAAAGCTGCCCAGGGAGTGCCTCCAAGGCGGACGTTGGCAGCCCCACCATGGAAAGCAGTTCCCGAACCCTCTTATTGCGTGACGCCTTGTCGCCGATCTTGTGGACATCCAGTGGGTCCCGCAACTGATCTTCAACCTTCATACGGGCATTCAGAGCAGTAGCTGGGTCCTGAAACACCACCGAGACGACGCGACCAATTTGTCGGCGGTCAGCAGCGGTGCGCTTCGTAACTTCGCGGCCCTTGAAGAAGACCTGACCCGAGGTCGGTGCCTGCAACCCACACATGACGTTGGCCGTTGTGGATTTGCCAGATCCGGACTCACCGACCAAACCGATGGTCTCCCCTTGGAACAGGGACAGGCTGACATCTTGAACCGCTTTGACATACGTTGGGTTGAAGATCGTTCCCGCGCGAGTCCTGAAGGTGACATCAACGTTGCGCAACTCAATGATCGGTGTGCGGTCATCGGCATGCGCCTTGAAAGGAAGCGCGGTTGCTTCCGATCCGGCTACGGCCTCAGACTTCTTACTGTTTTCCTTAGCCACCGTCACTGACCTTCCTTCGTATTGGTGTCGCTGCTATCAGATCCACCTTGGTTCGAAGTTGCACCAACCAGGTTTGACTTGGTCGGCTCGACTTCAATCTCCTGAGTGCCGACGCCCTCGTTCAAAACGACCGCGTAACGGTGGTCATTGCCAACATCAACCAACTGTGGACGCTCGCCGGTCCACGCCTCCGGGTGAGAGGAACGCGGAGCAAAGCGGTCACCCTCTGGGAAGTCGCGTGGCGACGGGACAACACCGGGAACCTGATGCAGACGTCCCGCTCCGCCCTCGATCGAAAGAACCGAGCCAAGTAGGCCGCGGGTGTATTCGTGACGCGGGTCCGTGAGGATCTCACGTACGGGCGCCTGCTCAACAACCTGCCCGGCGTACATGACTGTGACGCTATGGGCAACTTCGGCGACGAGGGCGAGGTCGTGACTGACGAAGATCATCGCGAATCCCAGCTTCTCTCGCAGCTGGTTCAGAAGCTCAATAACCTGCTTCTGCACCGTCACGTCGAGTGCCGTTGTTGGCTCATCCGCGATCACAAGCTTCGGGTCACGAGTCAGAGCCATAGCGATCAGTACGCGCTGACGCTGCCCACCTGAGAGTTCGTGCGGGTAGGAGTCCAGGGTCCTCTTGGGATCCAGGCCCACCAACTCGAGCAGCTCGTGTGCCGTGCGTGTACCGCCACGCTTCGTGAGTTGCTTCATCTGAGCGCGGATCAGCATCGACGGGTTGAGGCTGGAGAGCGCATCCTGGTAGATCATGGCGATCTCATTGCCGCGCAGTGACTGACGCTCCTTGGGGGACATTGACAGAAGGTTCTTACCCCCATAGAAGATCTCGCCGGAAACATTGGCGTTCTTGTCCAAGAGGCCCGTGATTGCCAGAGCGGTAATCGACTTACCCGATCCGGATTCACCCACCAGACCCATGGTCTCCCCCGGGCGTACCGAGAATGAGATGTGGTCGATCACGTCGACGTCACCGTGGCGTGGGAAGCGGATGCAGAGATCCTTGACTTCGAGAAGAGGTGGAACGTCCTCGGTGAAAACCAACCGGTCTGTCCGCTGCAACTCGACTTCTCGCAGTTGCGAGAGCGTCGCCTCCAGCGATTCAGCCTGTTCTGCGTGAGCGCGGACAGGATCAACGAGAAGCTTGTCTGCTTCGCGGTCACCCGCGGTCTCATCAGCCTTGGGGGCATTCCTCGAAGGAGCGGCCACGAGGCCGTCCGTAAGACCCTCGGAAAGGATGTTCAGCGAAAGTACGGTGAACATGATCGCCAGGCCGGGGAACAGTGCCTGCCACCAACGACCCGACAACACGCCACTTCGAGCGTCAGCGAGGATATTGCCCCACGTTGCTGTGGGCTCCTGGATACCAGCCTGAATAAATGACAGGGAGGCCTCAAAGATGATCGCATCTGCGACGAGGACGGTTGCGAAGACAAGGACCGGAGCAATCGTGTTGCGCACGACGTGCTTGATAAGGATCCAGTGTGCCCGGGCGCCCGAAACCACCGCTGCCTTGACATAGTCTTCGCCGTACTCGGAGATGACATTCGCCCTGACGATACGTGTGAGTTGCGGGATGTAGAGGAAGCCGATCGCAAAGATGATGACCACCAGGGAGTTACCGAACACCGACACGAACACGGCTGCAAGTGCAATGCCCGGGAAGGACATGATGACATCCATGACGCGCATCGTCACTTCGGAAGCGGCCTTGTTGGTCACTGCTGCGAAGGAGCCAATTACGGCGCCTAGGACCAGCGCGAACAACGTGGCTCCGAGGCCAATGATCAGTGAGAAACGAGCTCCGTAGATCATGCGGGAGAGGACGTCTCGCCCCTTTTCATCAGTTCCGAAGAGGAACTCTGACGAAGGTGGCTGGCGAGCAGTGAAGATCTCGATTGGGTTATGTGGCGCGATAACGGGAGCGAAGATCGCACAGAGCACGATCAGTGCCAAGACAATGAGGGAGATACGGGATCCCCACGACATTGCGCGCCAGCGCTTGAAGCGGACTTTCCCTCCGCTTTCTTCCATTCGCTTGGTGAGATTCTTTCTTAGCACGTCACACCGTCCGAATCCGCGGGTTGATGAGAATGTAGAGCATGTCAACAACAATGTTGATGATGATGAAGGCCAGGGCAACCACGAGGGTTACACCCTGCACCAGGGTCGGGTAGTTCTGCTGCACGCCCTGGAGGATCGCCATGCCCATACCTGGAAGGTTAAAGATGACCTCGATGACAACCGCGCCACCAATGAGGTAACCGATGCGTAGGCCCAGGACTGTGATGGGGGTGATGAGTGCGTTGCGGAACACGTTGCGAGCAACCACAACCGGCTTGGGAACGCCAGCACCGAGTGCGGTGCGCACGTAGTCCTTATCAAGTTCCTCGACCATTGAGGTACGGATAACGCGAGTTAGCGAACCCGCGACGGGGACTCCAAGAGCGACAACTGGCAGGGTCATTCGCGCCAGCCAGGCACCGGGGTCCTCACCAAATGAAGGAAGTGGTCCAGAAGCCGGAAGCCATCCGAGGGAAACTGAGAAGAAGAGGATCATCAGGACAGCCAGCCAGAATGAAGGCGTTGCGATAAAGGCTGTGGAGATGACGCGGATGACCTGGTCTGGCCAGCGGTCGCGGAACAGTGCGGCAATCACGCCGAAGATTACTGCGATGATGACCGCGAAGATGAGGCCGAGGAAGGTTAGCTGCATCGTGACAACAAATGCGCTGCTGACCTTATCCGCAACGGATGCTTGGTTGGCGCCGTAGGTACCGAGGTCTCCGGTAAAGAGCCCGCCCACGAAGCTGATGTAGCGAGTAAACCAGGGATCATTGAGGCCATGCGCTTGGCGGTAGGCCTCAAGGGCTTCGGGTGAAGCGCCTTCGCCAAGTGCCGAGTAGGCCGGGTCGATCTTTGAAAAGGACATGAGGAAGAAGACCAGGAAGGTTACGCCCAAGATCATGATTGGCAGGGCGACCAACCGTCTTCCGATTAGACGGATGAGATTATTCAAGCCAGTGCTCCAGTGACAGTAAGGGGTGGGGCGGAGCATTTGCTCCGCCCCACTTGACTACTTACTTGGTCGAAACTCCGATGAAGTTCAGGCCAGTCGTGCCGATCGGCACGAAGTTGTTGAGTTGATCAGCGTGGTATCCGGTGATCATGTTGCGGTGGAACAGTGGGTAGAGCGGAACCTCTTCAGAGAGGAGGTCGTATGCCTGGTTCCAGCTGTCCTGCTGTGCTTCGCCCTCGGACGCTACAGCAGCGTCAAGCAGCTCGTGGAGCTTGTTGTAGCCATCAGAACCGAACCACTGGGTGCGGGAGTGGGTCCAGGTGTTGTCGCCGTACCACCAGTTCATCAGCAGATCGGGGTCGTTACCGAAGACCGAGGGGTCACCCGGTGCGAGAACGGCGTCGAACTGGGGATCCTCAACGTCGGTGTTGTTGGCGTAGAGGGAAGACGATGCTTCGGACTGAATGGTGGTGTTGATGCCCACGGCGTCGAGGTCGTTCTTGACCTGGGGTGCCAGTGCGGTGATCCATGGGTGATCTGTGGTCAGAAGCGTGATGTCGATCGAGTCAACGCCGGCTTCCTTGAGGAGTTCCTTTGCCTTCTCAGGATCGTACGTGAACACCGTCGATGCCTCGTTGTAGTTGGCGTGAGTTGCAGGCAGGAAGGAAGTTGCTGCGGTTGCCTCACCAGACATTGCGTTTGAGATCAGCTTGTCAACGTCGATGGCATAGAAGAATGCCTGGCGAACACGAGCGTCATCGAAAGGAGCCTTCTTGGTGTTGAACATCAGGAAGGGGAGTGCGAAGCCCTGAACTGATTCAACGGTTGCGCCTGCGCCTTCAAGCTGTGCGCGGACGTCAGCCGGGACGGCTTCCATGACCTGAACAGAGCCCTCTTGAAGAGCGGTGGTGCGTGCGGTGTCATCCTTGATGATGTCGACGATCATTGCCTCGTCTTCGGCTGGGAAGTCACCGTTGTAGTTCTCATTCGGTGACATGTGGATCTTCTGCTCGTCAATCGAGTCGTACTTCCACGGGCCGGTGCCCACTGGCATCGCGGTCATTTCTTCCTGGGTCGAGGAAGCAGGGACGATCTTGATCAGTGTGAGACGTTCCTTCACCAGGCCGAACGGCTTGGAGAGGCTGATCGTGACTGTGGTGTCGTCCTTCGCGGTGATGTCGTCAATGAAGTCGAGCATCGAAACGTAGAGGTTGCCCTCTGCGGTGGCGCGCTTATAGGACTCAACAACATCGGCGGAGGTGACTGGAGTTCCATCAGAGAACTTCGCGTCATCACGCAGCGTTACTTCGTACTCGGTGTCTGAGACCTCTACCAAGTCGTCATCCTTGGCGAGAGCCTTGAATGGTTCGTAGGTGTGCAGGTCGAGCTCGTAGAGACCCTCCATGACCTGCCAGTTGGTGCCCATTGCCAGCGCCGAGGACGTGGACGAAGGATCGTAGTTGGTGGTTTCGTATGCTGCGGCAGCGGTGATTGTGCCGCTTCCTGCTGCGCCGCCTTCTGAACCCGCATCACCACTTTCCGGTGTGGCCGGGGTGCTTCCCCCACCACTGCACGCGGCAAGTGACAAGGCTGCGGTTGCCGCGAATGCGGTTAGCGCAAAGCGTCGTTTCTTTGATACTGACATCTTGGGTTTCTCCCCTTATCTCTCCATTGAGGCCGCCGAGCGTGATTTCAACATATGCTGAACCCAACCCAGTCTCTAAATGCCCTGGTATAGTGAATCATAAGATGTCTGACAAATATTTACAACAGTCCGTTGCCGAATTGTTATCAAGTGTTGCAGTGCCACAGCCGGCACCGATCAATACCTTGAACCGATCCGCCGCGACGATGAACGCTGTCAAAGCGCATATCCTTTCTAACAACCTCGCGCCGGGAGACCCCCTCCCTACCGAGGCTGCACTTGCCGCTGATCTCGGCGTTTCCCGCTCATCAGTCAGGGAGGCGCTCCGCAAACTGGAAGCTCTCGACATCGTTGGGGTCAAGCAGGGATCCGGAAGTTTCGTCGGCAACATGTCCCTCGAACCCATGGTTGAAACCCTTGTGTTACGTGCCTCACTGTCCGAGGCCGGCAACCGTGACTTCCTCCGCGAGGTTGCGGAGGCGCGCCAGGCAATGGACCTGGGAATGGCGTCCACCGTCGTCGATGCACATAAGGGCAAACCTGACGAAGCCCTGCAAGAGCTAGTGGAAGAGATGGTGTCCCTTTCCAAACAGGGCCACGGCTTCATGAACCAGGACATCGCATTCCACCGCACCCTCTTGGCGCCGCTCAGCAACCAACTGCTGCGCCAGATGTATCAGTCCTTCTGGTTGGTGCACACGTCAATCATTCCTAACCTTGAATCCGAAACAGAAGGATCGGGCTTGCGGACTGCCTACAGCCACCGCCACATGCTCGACGCTGCAACAGACGGTGACGTTGATGCCTACCGCGCCGCTGTGGTGGAGCACTACGAACCCCTGCTGGAGATCCTCAGCTAGGTCGCCGGCCAAACGCGCGCACAAAAAGTGCTCCTACCTGGATGATGTTCGAAACTCGTCACCGGCGTTGAGATCGTTGATTTCACGGGCAAGTGTGGGTATCTCGAAGGTGCGGGAGCTGGGCGTTCGGACTCCTATTCTGGACTCTCGAGGCCGAGTCATTGAGTCGGTTGGGAGGGTTCAAACCTCTGTCACCCCAGAAATGATCGTTCAGATGGTCGAGTTGTACGAGGCCGGAACGAGTGCCCGCCAGGTCGGTCTTGAAGTGGGGCTACATCGCGAGGCAGTGATGCGTCATCTTCGCAATGCGGGTGCACGGCTCCGGCGGCAGGGGTTGGATGCGGAGGCTGTCGAACGGGCGCGGGAGCTCTACTTGTCGGGGAAGACTCTTGCGCAGGTCGGTGCGGTTCTCGGAGTTACCCAAGGCACGGTCGGTCGCCATCTCCGCAATAGTGGTGTGCTGTTGCGTCCTCCGCTGTTTCCTGCCACAGCAGCCTTGCCTGGTGCATGATCGTTCCCGTACCTCCCAGATAGTACGACTGGAGCACAGAAGAGGTACGGGCCATGACTGATATTGATGAGGCACCCGAGGATGCGCGCTTTGCGAGGGTGATGCTCGCTATCGCTTCGGAACCGGGAGATGCGGTGACGGGCAGGCTCATCCGCGCGGTAGGACCGAGTGAGACGGTGCGGCTTGCGATGGAACTGACTGACGCTGATTTGTCGGTACGCACGGACGTCGACGCATGGCGGCAGCGACTTCGGTCTCGGTTGAGTGAGGACCACGCTCGACAGACGATGGAGACGTCCGATCAGCTCGGGATGCGGATTCTCGTTCCTGGCGATGAGGGATGGCCGGAATCCATGCTGCGGTGGCATGATCATGGGCCGATCGCGCTGTGGGTGATGGGTGCAGTCGAGCACTTGTCTGCGCCGTCTTCGGTGGGGCTCATCGGTGCGCGGGCAGCGACTGGTTACGGCACGTATATCGCGGGAGAGCTCGCGTCAGGATCTGTCGATGCTGGAGATATGGTCGTCTCGGGCGGTGCGTATGGAATCGATGCGGCTGCGCATCGTGCTGCACTCATCGCAGGCGGCACGACGGTAGCGGTGCTGGCTGGAGGGCTCGACCGGCTCTACCCGGCCGGCAATCAGCAACTGCTTGAACAGATCGCCCAGACCGGAACGCTGGTAAGCGAACTCCCACCCGGGGCTTCACCGACGAAGCACCGATTCGAGCAACGAGGCAGACTCATCGCTGCCTTGTCTTCTGCGGTGGTGGTGGTTGAGGCCGGATACCGTTCCGGGGCACTCGTCACTGCCGCACAGGCGATGGAGATTGGCCGCAAGGTGGGCGCGGTACCGGGTCCGATCACCAGCGCTGCTTCTGCGGGCTGCCACCGTTTGATGCGTGACGAGATTGCAGAAGTCGTGACGGGGATGGACGACGTCACCATGATGCTGCGACGTGCCGGAGCCTATCCACCGAGAACCCTGACTCCTGACGTGTCTGCGTCTGTGCTGGTTTCGCCGTCGACTTCTCCTGCACGCACTACGGAGCTGAGTCGGTAACAAGACCGAAAGGCGGAGCGAACCGTGATGGATCGATCATTGAATGACGGGCGACAGTTCGGCCCGTATGGACAAGAGTTGTTCGACGACCATGTGTCGCAACTGCTGGAAGGGGGCGGCCTCGTGAGACGACTCGGCAACGCCCATGCCCCAAGAGTGGGTTGGGCGGACCTATCGGCGAGGATCGGCCGTAACGACAAGCCGGGGGTACTGTTCGCCGCCGTTATCACTGGGGCTCTCACTGACCGGGAACTTCGCAGGGGGCTCGAGGACACCTGGACGACGTGTGAGTGGCCGGGACGGGCTGCGGATCATGAGGTGTGGGTGCAGCTGTTTGAACTCGCGGGCGTCGACGAAGACCACTACTTGCACGAGACCGAGGTGCGCGACCGGGCACGGCTGCCGGAGTCGGTGCAACTGTTTCGTGCCGCGGCGGAGGGGCACCAGACGGGGTTTTCGTGGACGACGAGTTTTGAGCGGGCGCACTGGTTCGCCACCCGGCTCGGCGCACTCGGCGGTCGCCACCACGAGATCTATGAGGCAGCGGTGCCGCGGGAGGCGGTGCTCGCCACGTTCCACGCCACCCGCGGTGAGCACGAGTACGTCATCGATACTGGACGCCTCGACAAAGTCATCCCTGATGCTGTGGAGCCTGCCGAGTGGGAGTACCTCCTGGAAGAGGAGAACCGTCTGCGCGCTACCGACGAGTAGCGGCGGACGGTCAGATCCGCAGGCGAGTTAGCTGCTGGCGGGTACCGCCTCCCAGGTCTCTGCAGCCCTTCGGTTGTGGCGGCGGGCGCGTGCTTCCTGGTAGCGGACGCGAGCCAGAAGGACGACGCTGATGGGTCCCATGAGGATGAATTTCAGCGCATTCCACAGGAAGAGGAAAAACAGCAGGTAGAGCCATTCGCTCCACCCGTGACCGATGAGGGTGGTGCAGGTGACGGCGGCGAAGAGATAAACGGCTCTTCTGTAAGTTGTTTATTGGCTGGTCTGGGACTGGCTGGCAGGATGGGTGTAGTTTTGGAGGTTTCGGAATCCTAGGGCTATGCCGCGGAGGTGTTCGAGGCGGCCGTTGATGGCTTCGGTTGGCCCGTTAGAGGAGTGGGGGTGGGTGAAGTAGGCCAGGATGTCATTGCGGCGCTTGTGTAGCGTTCGTGCTAGGGAACGTAGCTCGGGATTTCCCCGCGTGGTATCGGCGTTGAGGGCGTCAATGATGCAGGCGAGTTTCTCGCGTCCTTGCAGTCTTTTCGGGTTTTCGTAGGCGTTGATCACTGCTTGGTAGAGACTCCATATTCGTGTCAGGGCCTCGTACCTGGGGTTTTGGATGATGGCATCAACTTTGGGTGCAGCCGTTTCACTTAACAGTTTGTTACGGGTCAGGAGCAAGCGGCGCACCTGGTAGAGAGGATCATTTTTTCGTCCTCTACGTCCCAGGGTCTCTTGTTGCAGTCTTTGGCGGCAGTGGGTGACTTTGTCGCCCACTAGGCGTACCACGTGGAAGGGATCCATTACTGTTGCAGCGGTTCTGAGGACTTCTCGCACTGCGCTTTTATAGCCAGTGAATCCATCCATTGCCACGGTTTTCACGTTTAACCTGAACTTGGTGTCGCGTGCTTGTAACCAGGTTTTCAGCACTTGTTTAGATCGGCCCGCAACCATGTCTAACAGGCGCGCCGGTCTGCCATCGCGGCGTGGGGTTAGGTCAATGATGACGGTTACGAACCGGTCTGAGCGCCATCCCACGTGCCGCCAGCAGTGTTCATCCACCCCGATGGTGGTGACCCCATCAAAACGGGTGGGATCACTAATCAACTGCGTGTAACCGGCTTCTAAGACCGCCTCGTTGACGGTGTTCCATGCCGTCCCCAGATTCCGTGCTACAGCGTTGATACTGAGCCCGTCTAATACCACTGATACCAGAGCCCAGTTGATAGCCGCCCGCGTGAGTTTCGAGCCGGCAGGCACCAAATCCGCTGGCACTTGTTCCGACCAATAGGTTTGACACAGTGTGCAAGAAAAGCACCGTAAACGTAGTAGTAGACGCACCGGTCGGGACCCGTTTGGGGCATGAAATAACTGACGAGAACGACTCCCACGAGAGTTGGCCTGGCACCCACAAGAGCGGCACCACCAATCCGGTTGTGTCAGACGAACCTCGAAAATGAGGACTTGCCGGTCTCCTTGCTGAATTGTTGTTTGACCAGTGATCACCACCTGACTGCTATCAAGACGGAATGCAGACTCTAGACACGGCACACTAAACTGATACACAGACCCTCCGGGCAGCAGATGCAGATTTTGAACACCTACATCCTGCCAGCCAGAGGGTCACTCACACCCACAATCCCAACACCACCTACAGTCCCTTTTGCGAAGAGCCGGATTACTGCCAGCGCTGCAAACGTTGCCGCGAGAACGAGGCCAGCAGAGGTGATGACACCCCCGGTGGTGGAGAGTCCGCGAAGCACACCGTCGCGAGTGCCGTGGGTGAGCGATTCTTCCCGAACCCGGGTCATCAAGAAGATGTTGTAGTCGATACCGAGTGCGACAAGGAATACGAAACCGAAAAGCGGCACCGCGGCGTCTGCGCCTGGGAACTGGAAGACTCCGTTAAAGACCAGTGCCGAGATCCCGAGAGCGGTACCAAATGAGATCACCGTGGTCAGAATAAGAAGCACCGGGGCGAGGATTGATCGCAAGAGCAGCATCAATATCAGCAGGATAACGATGAGCAAGATCGGGATGATCAGGTTTCGGTCGTGGATCGAGGCATCGTTTGTGTCGATTGCGGTCGCGGTGACACCGCCAACGATTCCTATCCCGGCAAGGTCACTTCGCAGTTCACGGACAGTCTGCTCTGCGGCAGGAGAGTCGGCCACATCGGTGAGGGTCGCTTGCAACAAAACTTGCCCACTGGCCACCGTAGGGGCTGGCGCAGCTGTTCCGGGCGGGCCAAAGGCCGTTATTCCCTCATTCGTGACCTGAGCGGTGCCGCTCGGAGAGTCGGCTGTGGTGATCGCAACCGACTCGACCCCATCGGACCTGAGGAGTACATCGGCAACTTCTTGCAGCTGATCCTGCTCGGTCACTACGTAGGTTGGGCTTCCTGATCCACCCGGGAAGTGTTTGCCGAGAGCGACCTGTCCGTCGCGAGCTTGCGACTGACCAAGGACCAGATCGCTTTGCGCAACACCGGTAGCCTGCAACTGTGTCAGGCCGAATGCGCCGACAATCAAGATGACAGTAGTAGTCACCCAAATAGCGCGCGGCCGCCGGCGAATCTGTCCGGCCAGCCATGCCCAGATTCCGGTCGTGTGCATACCGTCCTCAAGGCGGGCAATATCTGGCTCGTAGTGGGGGCGCTTCGGCCAGAAGGCGCTACGACCAAAGCTAAACAGGATGGCAGGCAACAGTGTGAGGGCGGAGAGCATTGCGAACGCGATACCGATTGCCGCGACTGGGCCTAGGGTGCTATTGGACTTGAGATCGCTCAGCAGCAGGCACAGCAGGCCGGCAATCACAGTGCTTCCTGAGGCCAGAATCGGCTCGAACGAACCCTTGAGTGCGGCCATCGTTGCATCCCACTTGTGCTGGTTCGTTCTGAGTTCTTCGCGGTAGCGAGCGGTGTACAGCAGTGCGTAATCAGTGGCGGCACCAATCACGAGAATGAACAGGATCCCCTGTGTCTGGCCACTGAGTAGCAGGATCCCCGCTTTGGCGAGCCACCACACCGTCAGTAAGGCCACACACAGCGCGAATAAGCTCGTCGAGAGCACAGCCACTGGAAGCAGAAGTGACCGGTACACGAGTATGAGTATTACGAACACTGCAATCAGAGCCACTAACAGCAGGAGACCGTCGATGCCACTAAACGCATCTACGAGGTCAGCGGTAAACCCTGCAGGTCCCGTGACGTATGCCGTGACGCCCTCTGGCAGGTTCTTACCGATGGCGTTCCGCATCGAATCGACCACATCGCCAATTTCTCCGCTGCTGTTGATGGGCACGAACACTTGCGCTGCGTGTCCGTCTTCCGATGGAAGGAGCGGAGAAGTTCGGCTGTCGACGCCGTCGAGTTGACTGATACTGTCGAGCTCGGTCTGCAAGGCAGCCATGGTGGTGTCATTAATCTTGGAGTCGCTAGTGAAGATGAGGACAGCGGGGATGCTGTCACTGTCACGGAAATCCCCGAGAACTTTTTGTACGGTGGTAGCGTCAGCGCTGGTTGGCAGATAGCTGGTCTGATCGTTCGATGACACCTCACCGACCTTCCCGAAGTAGGGTCCGCCCACACTCGCCCCAGCGAGCCAGACAAGGATGAGCAGGGCAGGAATGAAGACTCGCAACCACTTCGGAGGTCGCTGACGTGCCGCAGCTCGAACTTGTTTCGCATTCTTGGCCTATGAAACTGAGTTCTTCATGGCTTTCCTTTCAACGGAGCAGCTTTGGGCGACAGTCGAGAAAATATTGATCAATATTGACTATATAGCCTATCTAGCAATACCCTTAGCATAATACCCACATTCCTCATAGAATGTAAGAATGGCAAACGACACGACCGGGCCCCCTCAAGGGACTGCCCAGACTTTGCGTCCAAAGGACGAAGAGCCTCCGTCTGTGGAGAGTTCGCTTTATGACGTCAACGCCAGTGACCCGCAGGGGCACCTCATCGACCGATCAGCCCTCAGTGTTGAAGATGTTGCACAGATCACCCGTCTCATGAACTCGATGGCAAACCTGAGGCGCTCGGAGGAAGAACTCTCGAAAGCGTCCCAGAAGTTCATGCAGCTCAGTGAGACAGAGATGCGGGCAATTCATTTTTTGATTGTGGCCGCGAACCAAGAACAGATCGTGACTCCGGGCGCGATCGCACGGCACCTCGGCATCACCAGCGCTTCAACCACAAAGTTGCTTGACCGCCTGGAGCGAGATGAGCACATTGTGCGTAGCCCGCACCCAACAGATCGGCGCGCATTATCGATCAGCGTCACAGAACAGACTCACGCTGTAGCCCGTGACACGGTGGGACGAACACACGCAAATAGGTTTATTGTGGCAGCGGCTCTAGAGCCAAGGGAGCGCGAAGCTATAACGAAGTTTCTCAACGATATCGCCGAGCGCATGAGGCAAGGTCACGACGGATGGAACGTCCCGTGAGTCCGGCTCTGAGTGATGTGAGCGTCGTCTGGTTTCGAGACGACCTGCGTATTGCTGATAACCCTGCACTCACTGCGGCGCTCAATCGAGGCTCTTCGGTGTTGGCGCTGTACGTTCTTGACGAAGAGTCTCCGGCGATCAGGCCACTGGGTGGGGCTTCACGATGGTGGCTGCACGAGAGCTTGCTCTCGCTGGAACAGTCCCTTGCAGAGCTCAACATTTCGCTAGTGCTACGAAAAGGAGCTGCGGGATCGGTGGTGCCCGATATCGTCAGAGATTTAGGGGCATCTTCGTTGTTCTGGAATCGACGCTACGGAGCTGGCGAGATCGCGGTCGACGCTGAGCTGAAGCAGAGGCTTCGGGGTGAAGGCGTGCATATTGAGAGCTTTCAGGCGTCGTTGCTCTTTGAGCCTTGGACAATCAGAACTGGCCAGGGCTCGCCCTACTCCGTATTTACGCCGTTCTGGCGCGCATGTCGCGTCAATGCCGAAGAATTACGGCTCCCACTGCCCACGCCGCCTCGCTGTAACCTTCCGGCACCTGCACTCGGCTCAGAAAATATCACCACGTGGGCGCTGCAACCTACGGGACCCGACTGGGCCGAAGGATTGCGGCAGGCCTGGACACCTGGCGAAGCGCACGCGCATGAGCGACTGCATGAGTTTCTTGAAGAGGATCTCGAAATATACTCCGTCGGCCGCGATGTGCCAGCAGAGCACGCAACGTCTGGCCTTTCGCCACACCTTCGTTGGGGTGAGCTGAGTGCCCACCAGGTGTGGCATGAGGTGCAGCAAATCCGAGCCCACTTGTCACCCGTAGCGTCTGAGGGTGCAACGAAGTTTCTCACCGAAATCGGCTGGCGCGAGTTTGCTTGGCACGTACTTTTTCACTTCCCGAACCTCTCTGAATCCAACTGGAGAGCCGAATTCAATGAGTTCCCCTGGCGCAGAGTGCATCCGGACGAGCTTGTGGCATGGCAGCGTGGCGCAACCGGATACCCACTGGTCGATGCGGGGATGCGGGAACTCTGGAACACCGGCACCATGCACAACCGGGTACGAATGGTCGCCGCTTCGTTCCTCACAAAAAACTTGCTCATAGATTGGCGCGTAGGTGAGCAATGGTTCTGGGACACGCTCGTTGATGCGGATCAAGCCAGTAACCCATTTAACTGGCAATGGGTGGCGGGCTCCGGCGTCGACGCAGCCCCGTACTTCCGGGTGTTCAACCCTGAATTGCAGGCGAAGAAGTTTGATCCTCAGGAATCCTACATTCGGCACCATATTCCCGAGTGGGGTTCCGGAAGGTACCCGCAGCCAATTGTTGCCCTCGACGAATCGCGAAGTGCCGCACTCGCGGCCTACCAAAGCGTAAAACGTCAGGGCTCATAGAACCTGAGTCAAAGTACTTATTGTTTGGATAATAGTTTCCTGGTTAGAATATGTGTTGGCTAGCAAAACCTGGATTTTGGAAAATCCGGAGATTGTGCTCGGCTGAGAATTTTCATTCCGACGGGAGCGCATATGCACCAGCAACACTCGACGCCGCTACTGGTTGATATCGACGGGTACCGCAATGTCACTGAACTGCTGAAGCGGCGTGCCGAAGATGCCCCGCAGCATGTTGCGTTTGAAATCCCAACAAAGTCCGGAGATCTTTCTGCGCCATGGCAGCCCATTTCAACACAGGAATTTCACTTCGAAGTTTCGCAGTTAGCAAAGGGCTTCATTGCTGCGGGCGTGAACGTAGGTGATGCCGTAGCCATCATGTCGGAAACGCGCTACGAGTGGGCAGTGGTCGATTTGGCTGCCTGGTTCGCCGGAGCCGTCGTGGTGCCAATTTACGACACGGCTTCACCCGCCCAAGTTGCCGCAATAATTCGCGACGCAGACGTGCAAATCGCTGTGGCAGGGAGCCATGACCAGATAGACGTTCTCCGCCAGGCGATTCGCGAAACCGGTGTGGATGCGCTCGGCGTCTGGGCAATGAGCGGTGGCACTACGGGCCTGAACGACCCAACGATCAAGGACCTTGCGGCACGTGCAACTGAGGTGTCTGATGGCGAACTCGAACAGCGTCGCTTGGCAGCCGGCCCCAACTCACCTGCAACCATCGTCTATACCTCCGGCACAACCGGAGACCCCAAAGGCGCGGTTCTGACCCATCGAAACTTCATCGGCCAGGCACTGAACATCGCTGCAGCGTACGGCGACGTGGTCCACCCCGGTGGAAACACGATTATCTTCCTGCCGCTCGCGCACGTACTTGCCCGTGGGTTGCAGCTCATCTGCATCGCGAGCGGTATGCGCATCGCCCACCTTGCAGACCCGGCGAAGGTGGTTGCAACGCTCAAGGTCCTCACACCGACCTTCCTGGTCGTCGTGCCACGAGTTCTCCAAAAAGTGCAGGAAGCCGCAGCGCAGAAAGCGGCGGATATAGGTTTTTCTGCTCTCTGGCGGGCTGCATGCTTGACTGCGATCGAGTGGGGAAAACAGCGCGAAGAGACTGACTCTGGAAGTGCTGAGTTGCCATCACTTGGGCTCCGTATCCGCCATGCAGTTTTTGATCGACTGTTCTTTCGTAAATTGCGTGCAGTGCTTGGTGGCCGGGTCGATTACATTCTCTCCGGCGGGGCCACACTCGACGCAGATCTGTCATTGTTCTTCCGCGGCATCGGAGTCCCAGTCATCGAAGGCTACGGGCTCACTGAGACGACGGCACCGCTAACGGGCAACTTGCCCGGCTCTATTCGTTCAGGAACTGTTGGCGTACCGCTCCCCGGGCTCTCCGTGCGGATCAGTGACGACGGAGAAGTGCTTGCGCGGGGAATCGGCGTCTTCGAAGGGTACCGCGACCCTGAACACAACATTGACGCCTTCGTCGATGGCTACTTTCGTACGGGGGATCTCGGAGCGCTTGATGCTGATGGGCGGCTCACCTTGAACGGCCGTCTCAAAGATGTGATCGTTACCGCGACTGGAAAGACTGTGGTTCCGACGGCTTGGGAGAATGCTGTCGCAGCACATCCGCTCATCTCTCACGCAGTAATGATCGGTGAAGGAAAGCCGTATCTCTCAGCGATTCTGCTGCTCGACCCGGAAGCGCTCATTGCGTGGGCGAGGACCGCAGGTGTCGAAAGCCAAATCTTGGACACCACGAGCTTTAGCGAAATTACAGACTCCCGTTTGCGGGAAGAACTACAGTGCGCCGTCGACACTGCCAACGCACTTGTGGCACGGAGCGAACAAGTGCGGCGCTTCGCACCTGTTGCTGCCAACCCGGGCGACAGCACACTCATCACGCCGACGATGAAGATCAAACGCCGCATCGTTCTCGAACGGGGCGCTCACGTCGTGGGCAACCTCTACCGATGACCACCGCGACCGATAGACAGAAAGGACCCACTATGTCACGCACAAATCGATCCGCCCTCATCACGATCATCGTCGTGCTCGCGATAGGTGCGCTCGTCGCCCTTACGGGTGCACAAGGTAGCGCAGAAATCGACGGAATTCCGCTCTTTACCCTCGCCGTTGTTGCCGCCTTCACTATTCAGATCATCGTGTACCTACCAGCGATGATTTTGAAAACCGAGAGATTCTTTGACCTCACAGGGGCCAGCACATTCACACTCATTTCTATTGTGCTGCTTATTTTCTCCCCTTCACCAGACACTCGCAGCTGGGTACTTGCAGCGATGGTAATTCTGTGGGCGGCACGCCTGGGCCCGTTCCTGTTCTTGCGAATCCGTAAGGCCGGTGCCGACAACCGATTTGATGACATCAAAGGCAGTCCGCTGGTCTTCCTGCGGGTCTGGATCCTGCAAGGCCTTTGGGTGAGTCTGACCGCATCAGCTGCATGGATTGCGATGAGCAGCGATGCCGCGTTGCGAGAGCCGCTCGGTTGGATCTCAATCGCAGGAATCGTGCTGTGGGTGATTGGAATGACGTTCGAACTGACCGCTGACCTACAGAAGTCTGCTTTCAAGGCCGACCCCAAAAATGCGGGTACCTTCATTCGCACCGGTCTCTGGTCACGCTCTCGCCACCCGAACTATTTTGGTGAGATTGTCCTCTGGGTAGGAGTGTTCTTGGTGGCAGCTCCGGTGCTTCACGGTTGGCAGTGGATTGCTCTACTATCGCCGGTTTTTGTCACCTTGTTACTTACTCGAGTCAGCGGAATTCCTATGCTCGAGGCAAGCGCTGACAAGCGTTGGGGTGGCCAGGAAGATTACGAGGCATACAAAAAACACACCCCCGTGCTAATTCCGCGTCTGACGGCTAGCCCACACGGCAAAATGTAGTCGATCGCGTAGCGGCACCCAGAGAACGTTGTTTTCGGGTGGGAGGACCATCTCTCTTCGGGGGAGGCGATTTCGTGCTGTATCCGGAATCGGGTGCGATGACTCGGTTCGCGATCGAGGAGCTATACACGGGTACCGATTGATCGATGAGCGATTGGCAACTTCTTGGACGTGGGACTCGCAATCACGCGTCCGGCAGCCAGATGGTGACTATCCCTGGGTGTCTCTCGCACACGGAGAAGTCGCTCCGATGACTACCAACGACTCTTAGATCTCACAGTGGAATGGGAGAAGACAACTCACGATCTTGCGGAACGGGAACAGGCTCTCGCTGCTGACCCCATCACCACGGCGGGAATGGAGCGGCATGGTGGGCAGCGCACCTTGCTGACATGACCCCAAGAAATCACCCTCCAATGTCTTCCATCGTTCTCGTTCGTGCGGACGTGATCGTTTGAGTCTGCGTCGTACCCGCCGAACCCCACCGAAACCGCCTGCCTCACCGTCTGACCAGCATGCAGAAACGGTCGTGGTGCCGCCGGTGCTTCCGCAGATCCTTCTCGAGGCCATCAACTCCGACACACTCATCGCCACGGTCAACGGAGATAAGCTCTCAGCCACCCCGATCCGGCGCAGCGAGATCACGCAGACTCTCACCGAGCTCGTCGCTCGGCTCGGGTCACCGACGCGGGTGGAGGTGCGGGAGCTCGATGGCAGCGTCCACGCCGATATCCTCACCGCGCCTGCACCGCAGCCTCGGTCCCCATTTGCCCCGCCACACGATACGCCCACCGCGGTCGCTCTACCGAGCCTGTTGGAGTTCGCAGCAGATGGATTCGTGCCCGGTGAGGATGTCGCCCTCGCCCTGGTTCTCCGGCACTCGTCGGCAGGATCAACAGGTACCGCACGGGCGCTTCTAGACCGTGGCGAGAAACCAGTCGTGACAGGCGAGGTAATTCTGTTAGGCCGGATCTCTGGCACCACATCCGTGCAACGCATCGACTGACCCGGCGCTGCATCCCGCACCTGTTCTCCTGACCCCGCACACACCGTTGCGGGGTCAGGAAGGTGGCCCATCATGTCTGGCCCTGTGCAGGCGAAACCCGCCAACGATCTCTTCATCAACCTTGCCCTCGGCACCCTCATTGCCGCTGCCGGCTTCACCGGACTCCTACGAGTCGCAGGCAGCGTGGCAGCGTTCCTCAGCGGCCTGCCGGAACCCACCGAAGGGTTTACCTCCGGCGTCAGCGTTCTTGCCACCCCCACTGATCCAGGGAAGGCACTCGGCGCTGACGGCCTCAACCCGATCCTCTACTGGGTCATCGTCACCGTGTTCTTCGGGATCCTCGGAACGGCGGGCTTCTTCGTGTGGCGTGCAATCCACCAGGCCCACTCAAAAACTGACCCGCACCGGTTGGCCGGCACCGCAACGGCAGCCGAGGTCGCCCGAGTTGCCTCAGCAAAGGCCCTGGTGAAGAAGGCCGCGACTCTGCGGCCGTCATTGACCGGGAAGGCGGCCCCTGCTGATGTCGGATATCTCCTCGGTACCGGCAAAGGCGGGCAAGTATGGGCCACGGTCGAAGACAGCATTCTGCTGATCGGGCCACCGCGTTCCGGAAAAGGCTTGCATGTGGTCATCAACGCGATTCTCGACGCACCCGGTGCCGTCATCACGACCTCCACCCGCCCTGACAACCTCACCGCAACGTTGAAAGCGCGGGCGCGGAAGGGAAAGGTCGCCGTGTTCGACCCGCAACAACTCGCCCCGGGACTGCCCGCGGGGATGCGCTGGTCGCCGGTGCGGGGGTGTCAGGATCCGTTGACGGCGATGATCCGTGCGAAAGGCCTCGCTACGGCCACCGGATTCGGTGGCGTCCAAGACGCCGGATTCTGGGAAAGGAAAACCACTGCCGCAATCCAGGGACTCCTGCACGCGGCGGCACTGGATGGGCGAGACGCGAAAACGCTCTACCAATGGGCTTTGAACCCGACCCTCGCCGCTGATGCCGTCCGAATCCTTTCCTCCCATTCAGGGGCGGCGGAAGGATGGGCGGACTCATTGGATGCGATGGTGCAGGCCGACCCTCGTACCAGGGACTCGATCTGGCAAGGCGTCTCGCTCGCGTTCTCTGCCCTGGCCGACCCCCGCGTGCTCGATGCGGTGAACCCGGCACCGGGCGAAGAGTTCGACCCGGAAGCGTTTCTGCTGGGCAACGGAACCTTGTACCTGCTGACGACCGGGGCAGGCGCTGGAGCGTCATCGGCACTGGTGGCGGCGTTCATCGAAGACCTCGTCGAAACGGCGAGGAAGATCGCCGCACGCTCACCCGGAGCCCGCATGGACCCACCACTCCTGCTCGCGCTCGACGAGATCGGCAACCTGGCACCGTTGCCCAGTCTGCCAACGTTGATGGCGGAAGGAGGTGGCACAGGGATCACTCCGCTGCCGGTGTTGCAATCGCTCGCGCAAGCACGGGAAAAGTGGGGCGAGAACCAAGCGAACGCCATCTGGGACGCCTCCATCGTGAAGATCATCCTCCGCGGAGCGTCCAACAGCCGCGACTTGCAGGACCTCGCCACCCTGATTGGTGACCGTGATGAAACTACCGACTCCGTCACGACCGATGCATACGGGGCGCACTCCAGTCAGCGATCGATCCGCCGGGTGCCGATCCTGCCACCTGATGTGCTGCGCACGCTGCCATTCGGGACTGGGGTGGTGATGCTCCGCACCGCACGCCCCATCATCACGAATCTACGGCCCTGGCCAAAACGTGGCGACGCGAAGATTTTGCACACGGACCGGGCCGAGATTGAGCAGGCACTCCAAGGCGGTGCCAGTTAACCCGAGTGGGGTTCGTACCTCTCTGGTGACCCCGACAAGAGTGCCGGGGTGAACACGAGCACGACACCTCTGGAGGTATCCGGCCATGGCCATTCAGACGAAAGATTCCCTGTCAGGATTTATCGCGTCCGACCCGCAGCTGACGTTCACCGGAAATGGGGAGGCCCGCTTTTATGCCCGCATTGGGCAACCGCACGCGCGGCGCGAGGAGGATGGCAGCTTCACGAAGCTGGATCCGACGTTCGCCGACCTGGTGATGTTCCGTAAGTCTGCCGAGCTCGCGCACGCGCAGTTCCAGAAGGGCGACAACTTCATTGCCGAAGGCGACGTCCAGACGTACCCGCAAACGGTCGACGGTGTCGAGGTGGAGCGCGAACAGTTTGTCGCTTCTCGAATTGGCCACGACAACAACACCACCCGCTACGAGGTACATCGTGCACCAGAACGCGGACCCGTCGAGCGTGAGAGCGTGAGCCGCGACCAGGTCGTCGATGCTCTTGCAGCCCGGCAAGAAGCGCTGGACCCCGAACCAGATGCCACGACAGTGGCAGCCACGTCGCGTGCGACACTCGCTCGGTAATCCTGGAAACCATCGTGAACAACACCCAAAACCCCGCCCCTGACGTTCCCGATGCAGACCAGCCACCGTCGGTTGATACCGATGGTGATGGCCTTGATTTGTCGGGGTTGCCTGAGCAGGTGGCGGCGAAGGCGAAGCGGTTCGCGCAACAGGCATACACCCAAGACCTCGCCGCGCAACTCGGGCAGATCCCCAGACCGATCAACTGGCGCACCCTGCCCCCGGATGATCTCGAACACGAGCTGCTGGAGCTGAACTCGTGGGTCAACTGGCTCGCCACGAGTACGGGCTGCCCACACAGGTCATCCCACCGATGTGGCATCGCCACCCGGAACTCCTGTGGGAACTTTCCGCACTCCGACAGCACTGGCTCGGCTGCTACGACCCGCAGGCCAAACCCAACCAGGCTCTCGCTTGGCATCATGACTTCGCCGTCTCGCGTGAGCGCCTCCGCGACTGGGTGACAACCTCCGGAACCCGCCTCGACCGAGACCGACCCACCCGGGTCACTCCGTGGCCCGGCGGTGAGTCCGAGAACTGGGTCGAACCCGACGCCAGCGAACGGCCGGTCACGGAACGCACCAAAGACTTTGTCGACTTCGTCGCCGAGCAAGTCGCGGCCCGTACCGCAGAGCAAGACGCGGTCATCCGACAAGTCATAGACGCCGAGCAGGAGCGCCACTGATGGCGGGCCGGACGACGCGATACCGACGCACCTCTGGATACGTGCCCTACGGCGATCGGCGCTTCTTCGTCGAAGCGGATCATCGCCCCGACCCTGACCTCGGGGTGCTCACCGAATTGTTCATCCGGCTCGCTCTCGAGCGGGTCGCCGATGCTCGCGAACTGCGCGATCGTAAAGCGAACCCGTCTACTCTGAAATCCCGATCACACCCCTAACCCAGCGGTGCTGCAAGGTACCATGGGACACGCAGAACGCCCTCCCATACACGGGTCGGGCGCGCACCCACCACACGCGGACTCAGCCTGACAATCAGGACCGGGAATGCAGACGCTAACCCTTGACGGTTGGCACCAAACACACTCGACGCGCACCTAGACCCGGCAGGGCACCTGCCGCTTCGTGTTTGCCCCGTCGAGTGAAAGCGGTGCAGCCATGACTCTCCTCGAAGCCCCACCCCTAGGCCGAATCACCGTGGTGACCGGCGAAGCACTCGCCGTGTCCTATCTTCGGGTATCCACAAAGGAGCGAGCAGAAAAAGGAGGGAAGGAAGAAGGGTTCTACATCCCCGCGCAACGTGAAGCGAACCAACACAAGGCTGCACAGCTGGGCGCGGTCGTCATTGAGGAGTTCGTGGATGCGGGCGAGTCTGCAAAGAAGGCAGACCGTCCTGCTCTGCAGCGCATGATCCGCTACGTCAAAGAACACAAAGTCGCCTACTGCATCGTCCACAAAGTCGACCGGCTCGCCCGAAACCGCGCCGACGATGTCGCGATCCACTTCGCCCTCCAAGAAGCGGGCGTCATGCTTGTCTCCGCGACGGAGAACATCGACGAGACCCCCTCCGGGATGCTACTGCACGGAATCATGTCAACTATCGCGGAGTTCTACTCCCGCAACCTCGCCACCGAGGTCGTCAAAGGCATGACTCAGAAAGCCATGGGAGGTGGCACCCCGTCCAAAGCGCCGGTCGGCTACCTCAACACCCTGGAACGTGACGAACTCGGCCGGGAGCTCCGCTCCATTGCACTCGACACTGAACGGGCACCACTCGTGAAGTGGGCGTTCGAAGCCTACGCATCGGGAAATTTCTCTCTGGCTGACCTCCGCACCGAACTGGTGAAGCGAGGTCTCACGACTGCGCCGACTCCGAGACGTCCATCTCGGTCGATCGCATTGTCTTCCGTGCACCGCATGCTGCAGAACCCGTACTACAAGGGTGATGTCGTCTACCGGGGTGTGCGCTACGACGGAGCACACGAACCCCTCGTCGCTCCCGAAGTCTGGTACCAAGTGCAGTCCATTCTCAAAGCGCACAACTCCTCCGGAGACCGCACCCAGAAACACGACCACTACCTCAAGGGCACCGTGCACTGCCGGGAATGCGGATCGCGCCTCATGATCAGCAAAGCAAAAGCACGCAACGGCACCATCTACCCTTACTTCGTGTGCCTCGGCCGGCATCAGAAAAGGAACGACTGCACCCAAGCTGCGATCCTGGTCGGAGACGTCGAAGACATGATCGTCGACTACTACCAACGCGTCCAACTCAGCCCCGCAACCCGAGATGCGCTACGCGGCATGCTGCACCACGAACTCGACCGGCTCACCTCGGCAGCTTCTACTGAAGCGGCCGACCTAACCAAACGTCGTACTCAGATCATTGACGAACAAGACCGGCTCCTCGAAGCACGGCTGAAGGACACGCTGTCACTTG
Organism: Schaalia sp. JY-X159; assembly: GCF_014525425.1. NCBI lineage: Bacteria > Bacillati > Actinomycetota > Actinomycetes > Actinomycetales > Actinomycetaceae > Schaalia > Schaalia sp. JY-X159. Next base: position 41,608 of record NZ_JACEXI010000006.1, read on the forward strand.
AGCAGTTTTCGAAGTTTCAGGACACACTCCGAGCTGAACTCGATTCCGTCAACGAACAACTCACCGAACATCACAACGACTATGCCGAAGCACGCAATCACATCGATGACTGTCTGAACCTGGCTAGCGACATCGGTCGTGTCTATGCAACGTGCTCAGACCAGAACCGTCGCCTTGCGAATCAAGCGTTCTTTACCAAGATTCGTATCGGAGAACATCGCGATCTCGACGTGACACCAGCGAAGCCCTTCAACGTCATTCTCGACCCGGAAGTTCAGCGTGAAGCGGGCCTGTGGGATGAACCTCAAACCATCGCGGACGACGAAAACAAAACTGCGACACGGTATACCGTGTCGCAGTTTCGAACTTCGTCTATTAAGTGCCCCGAACAGGATTCGAACCTGCGACCTTCCGCTCCGGAGGCGGACGCTCTATCCACTGAGCTATCGGGGCATGCATTGGGTTGCCCAACGCCGCTTTACTTTACCAGTTTTCCAACCACGCAAAATCACGTGGCAGATATAAGGGATTCTGATACGACTGACACTTACCGATCAGTCTTTGCTGGGAGGCCACTGTCCACGTTCAATGAGGACCTCTTTGAGTAGTGAGGGCTTGTCCGTGACGATTCCGTCTACACCCCAGTCAAGCAGACGCTCCATCTGGGTCCGGTCGTTCACGGTCCACACATGAACCGCCAAGCCAGCTGTATGCGCTGTGGCAATGAACCTTGGTGAGACTACGCGCACACCCTTGTTCTTCTCCGGAACCTGGGCGGCTCTTACGCCATGGCGCGGTCCAGGAACGTGCCAGCTCTCCGCATTCGACACAGTTTCGGAAGCAAGGAGCAACCGCACAATTGTTGTCACGCCAAGTGAGGTCGACAGCTCCGCGCCACCAAGTTCGCGAACTTTCTCAAGGCGCTTCTCTGAAAACGAGGCCACCATGACACGACCGCCTGCCCCCGACTCTTCAAGAACATCTAGAAGTGGCTCAACGACCTCATCCGACTTCGCATCGATGTTGAAATACAGGTCTGGGAACATCGCCAAGACATCAAGCAACCGGTGCGGTGGCTCTCCGGCCTCGTTGTGAAACTCTTGGAGTTCCTCGAAAGTGTAGTCCGAGAACTTACCTGACGCTCCGTAGCATCGGTCCAGGGTTTCATCGTGAGAGATGACCACGACACCATCTGCGGTGCACTGGACGTCAGTCTCGATATGCTTGACGCCGATCTCACGCGCATGCTCGAACGCAGCAATGCTGTTCTCAACAGCCTCTTCCCCACCTCCGCGATGAGCGAAGATCAGGGGGTACGGCGCCGCCACAACGGGAATCACTAGCAGCCTTCACCAAGGAAGACCGCACCATAGGACTCTAGCCACTGTGAGGGAGGTAGGGATGATCCTGAAGAATCGCGCACCTCGAAATGAAGGTGGGCTCCAGTTGAAGAACCAGTGGAACCAACCGCACCTATTTGTTCACCCGCTGTGACAGTCTGGCCAACCGCCACGGTGATACCACCGTCATTCTGGTGCAGATATAGGGAATCGTAAACCGAACCGTCTTCCATATGGTGTTCGATTTCTACATAGTTCCCACGGCTAGAGTCATAAGAAACCGTCTTGACGACACCATCAGCAACCGCATAGATCGGTGTCCCCGATTCAGCCGCGTAATCGTCGCCCTCGTGTAGCTTCAGGTATCCAAAAATGGGATGAATTCGGTACCCGTAATACGAAGTACCAGAGAAGGTGCCTTCACGCAGCGGCATGTAGACCATCTGCTGCGTGGTCATTTGACGTGAACCGTTGGCTGCGACATCCACCTCAGCGGCACACGGCTTTACCTCAACCGGGACGCGGATTCGTGCCCGGGAAGCGGCTGCAGGATCACGGCGCAAGTCCGTGGAAGTATCTTGAACGCTGGACTTGACGTCTGCCCATGACTGTTCGACACCGAACTTTCCCGTCACTTTGTCAGAATCGGGGGCGGTGGTCGCGGGCATCGCGGCAGTCGCTACGGGAACCGCAAGAATTGCTGCAAGCATTCCAGTTGTGGCGGTAGCGCCACTCCAGCGGAGCGCTACACGACCCCGCGATGCAGGCGTACGACTTGAACGCTGACCTCGCGAGTGCGCGCTCAACATGGATTCCTCAGCCAATCGGTCATGCACCGAACTGCGCTTGGGCAATGGGCACGCAACCTGATCGCCGTAAGACATCCGCTCTCCAACTACTGAAACAATAAGTCGGCGGCCTCGAAAGACCGCGATCTAGAGTCTACGGCTTGGCAAGAGTTCGATCAGTAGTGTTCATCACTAACGTGCAAAATTTGGGTGGAAGATATGTCACCCCAAACACCCTTCCGGACCAAGGTCACCGTTTGGTAACGAGAATGCGGTCAGCTGCCTCACTGTAGCTGGGGTCCACGCTGCAGCGAATCCCGCACTTGTCCCACCAGCTCTTCCCACAGGTCTTCCATGAACAGGGCTCCGACCAGCACACCCTCAGCCTCACTCACAACGCCCACAACGTGGCTCGAGGTTGTCTGCATCTGCCGCAGCGCGTCCTCGGCGCCCAGGTTTGAGGGGATGTACTCAAGGGAGCGGACTCTCCACGGAGGCAGCGGCTCACCACGTTCTTCCGGGGTCTGCGCATAGAGCACGTCTTTGAGGTGCACATAGCCGACAATCTGCCGGTCATCACCCCGGCCCTCGGTCACGGGGAAGCGCGAAAACCCTGTCTTCGCCACCATGGACTCCACGCTATCCGGATTGGCAGGCAGCGCGATGGTTGCAAGCTCGTCAAGCGGAATCATCAGGGCGTCCACAGTTGTCTCGGCAAACTCCAAGGTCCCGGCAAGCAACCCCAACTCATCACTGAGCTTGCCTTCCTCCCGCGACACTTCAACAATGTTCGCCACCTCTTGGACCGTGAATGTCGCCGCTATCTCAGACCTCGGCTCAAACCCAAAATGACGGATAAACCAGTTGGCTGTGTTGTCCATCAGGACCACGACGGGGCGCAACACGCGCCCAATTGCAACCAGTGATGGAGCAAGAGCTAGAAGAGTTACGGTGGACTTCGCGATCGAGAGGTTCTTCGGAACCATTTCACCGAAAACAACGTGGAGGAAGAGGACGATAAGCAACGCGACTACGAAAGCAATTCCGTGTGCAACATCCATGCCCAACCCAAAGGCGGACAGCGGGCGATAGATAAGGTGTGCAATGGCGGGCTCTGCAATCGCACCCAGAGATGTCGACATGACGGTGATGCCCAGCTGGCTTATCGCCAGCATGAGAGAGACGTGTTCGAGGGCGTACATCGCTTGCTTGGCACCGCGAACCCCGTCATTTGCCAACGGTTCCAGCTGGGAGCGACGCGAGGAAGTCACCGCAAACTCTGCTGCTACAAAGTAAGCGTTGACCAGGAGGAAGACAACTGTCAGGGACAGTCCGAGGACGGGACTCATTCGACGTCCCCCTCTTCCGCTTCTGTGCGGTTCGGATCCAACACCGGCGTGACATGAAGGCGTGTCACACGCCTCCCCTGCATGGCAACCACCTCCACGCTGACACCACCAACCGTGACCACATCACCGATCTCGGGAATCTCACCTAGCTCATTCATCACGAAGCCGGCCAGGGTCTCATAGGGCCCGTCCTCATCGACATATATGCCCGTCTGGGACGCGAGCTCATCGGGTCGCAACGTACCTGGCACCATGTATCCGCCGCGCGTCGTCGCCTTAATTCCTCGACGGCGTCGATCATGCTCATCGCTGACTTCGCCAACCACCTCTTCAACAACGTCTTCCAGTGTGACGATGCCCGAGGAAGACCCGTACTCATCCACAACAACAGCCATCTGTACACCGTCACGCAACTCAACCAGAAGTGGCAAGATTCCTACCGATTCGGGCACCTGGTCTGCCGCAATAGACACCGACCGGGACGACACCGACACATCGCCGCGTCGATCATGCGGGATAGCGATTGCGCGCCGCAACAACGCAATGGAAATGAAGTCTTCCCCGTCCTTGTCCATGACTGGGAAGCGGGAATGACCTGTTTCCCTGGCGAGGTTGACAAGGTCGGCCGCCGTTGCGTCCTCGGGCAGCGACTTGACCCGGCCACGATCAGTCATGACGTCGATGGCCGTGAGGGACTCCATCGAGACGGATCTTGTAAATAGCTCTGCCGTGTCCTCATCAAGAGTTCCCTCATCAGCGGAGTGTCGCACAAGGGCGGCCAGCTCAGAGGCAGAACGCGCACTCGAGAGCTCCTCCACCGGTTCGACACCGAACCGGCGAAGTATCGCGTTGGCGGTTCCATTGAGCAGGCGAATGAGGGGGGCGAACAGCCAGGTAAACACCAACTGGGCCGGGGCTGTCAGACGCGCGGTGCGCAATGGTTCCGCAAGCGCCATGTTCTTCGGGACGAGTTCGCCGAACAGCATTGAAAACACGTTGACGATAATCACGGAGGCCAACGCACCTAACGTGGCTGCCAGCGCAATAGAGACACCCAGGCCAGTCAGAGAAGAGCTGAACATTCGCACCAGCGCTACCTGGGTCGTGTAGCCAAGCAGGATGGTTGTGAGAGTGATACCGACCTGCGCCCCAGACAACTGGGTTGATAGAGATTTGAGGGCTCGTAGCACCCTGTTGAGCCGCTTGTCCCCGCCGGTTACTTTGCGTTCTACAGACGCGGGGTCCAGGGCGACCAGTGAGAACTCTGCAGCCACAAAAATTGCTGTGCCCAGAGTGAGGAGGATTCCGAGGAGGACGTAGAGGAGGTCAACGAGTGCCGAGGGCATAATAATAACACTATATAAGGCACCGGCCTCGGTGCGAATAGGGCACATGCAACAACTATTGGCGTGGTTGCTCCAAGACTTAAGTCCGGTACGTGCCTACACTTGGAAGTCGAGCGATCCACCTCTAGTCGAAGGAGCCTTTGTGGTAAGCAGCAGGGATGATGGCTTAGGCCCAAACGACTGGTACATCTCAAACATGTACGAGCAGTTCGTAACCAATCCAGAGTCGGTTAACGATGAGTGGCGAGCATACTTTAAGGCCTATCCCGAAGTGGGGTTGCGCGCAGCTGCCACAACTGAGGCGAACCGCGATGCTCAGATCATTGCAGAAGCTATCACGCCCTCGGCGGAACAGTCCTTCAGCGCGGAAGACAACAACCCGGGTCTCCCTTCGCCGCAAGGTCCGCCGCGCAGCGAGCAGCCAAACCTAGAGAACGTTACGCGGTCCGACCTTCCACCAGCGCCGCCCACCAGGGTTCGCGAAGCCACTTCTCCCTACACCCGCTCCAGCGATGCCGCTTCGGCCGCTTGGGGGGATGTGGATGCGACAGGGAAGGATCGAACCGAACTCATTCGCGGCGTGGGCCGGTCGATCGTGAAGAACATGGAGTCATCCCTGGGGGTACCCACAGCAACCTCCGCTCGTGAGATCCCTGCGAAGCTAATGATTGAGAACCGTGCGGTCATCAACGCCCATCTCGACCGTACTGTTGGCGGCAAGATCTCTTTCACCCACCTCATCGCGTACGCCCTCGTCGAAGCACTGGTCGAGATGCCGTCGATGAACGTTCGTTACGTGGAAAAGGACGGGAAACCGCACATCGAACACCTAGCCCACGTTGGGCTCGGACTGGCGATTGATGTTCCGCGCGAGGATGGTACAAGGTCGCTACTGGTGCCGGTTGTGCGCAATGCGGACACACTAACTTTCCCACAGTTTGTGGCAGCAATGAATGACCTGGTTGCCAGGGCGCGAACCGGCGATCTCACCGCTGGAGACTTCCAGGGCGCTTCCGTATCGCTAACCAACCCGGGAACGATTGGGACCACCTTCTCCGTTCCTCGTTTGATGACAGGCCAGGGCGTCATTATTGGTATCGGTGCGACCGACTATCCGGCGGAATGGTCTGGAGCCCCAACGGAACGGCTGGCCGACCTCGGGGTCGGAAAGATCATGTATGCCACCTCAACCTACGATCATCGAGTGATCCAAGGTGCCGCATCGGGGGCCCTCCTCAAGGTACTTTCTGCTCGCTTGCGGGGCGAGGACGGATTTTACGACCGTATTTTCGATGCACTGCAGGTCCCATATCCGCCGTACCGCTGGGAGCGGGACCTGATCTATGACTCGGCAGCTGAGAAAGGCAAGCAAACCCGCATTGCGGAGCTGATCCACGCCTATCGCTCACGGGGCCACCTGGCGGCCGACACCGACCCCCTCGCCTACCGTGTGCGTCGCCATCCCGACCTAGAGCTGCGTCGCTATGGGCTGACCTTCTGGGATCTCGATAGGGAGTTCCCAACAGGGGGCTTCGGAGACGCACCAAGCATGAGGCTGCGCGATCTCTTGCGCCGACTCCGTGACACGTACACACGGTCAGTCGGGATCGAATACATGCACATTCAGGACCCCACCCAGCGCACTTGGGTGCAGTCTGAAGTGGAGGCGCCCTATCAGAAGCCTTCTCCAAGGGAACAGCGTGAGATCCTTTCGACACTGGTCCGCGCGGAGGCCTTCGAGGCGTTTCTACAGACGAAATACACGGGTCAGAAACGGTTCTCCCTCGAGGGTGGAGAGTCTCTAATACCGTTCCTCAACGCGGTACTGACCGACGCAGCCAACACTGGTCTCTACGAAGTCACGATTGGTATGGCTCACCGGGGCAGGCTCAATGTTCTGGCCAACATCGCGGGGAAGTCCTACTCGCAGATCTTCTCGGAGTTTGAAGGTAGTCCACATCTACGCGGCACAGAGTCCTCCGGCGACGTCAAGTACCATCTGGGCACAGAGGGTTTCTTCAGAGCGGGCGACGGAGTTGGTACGCGCGTCTACCTCGCTGCGAACCCTTCGCACCTTGAAGCTGCTGACGGGGTGCTGCTCGGTATCAGCCGGGCTATGGAAGACCGTTTGAATGAGCCCGGCTTCCCAGTCATGCCCGTCCTCGTCCATGGTGACGCTGCGTTCATTGGGCAGGGCGTCGTCTACGAATGCCTCAACATGAGTCAGCTCAGCGGATTCAAGACGGGTGGTACCCTGCACGTCATCGTCAATAACCAGATAGGTTTCACGACGGGGCCGACTTCGGGGCGGTCGACCCGCTACCCGACAGACTTGGCCAAGGGCCTACAGATCCCTATCTTCCATGTCAACGGTGACGATCCGGAAGCCGTTGTTCGCGTGGCAACACTCGCGTTCAAGTACAGGGAAGAGTTCAACAAGGACGTCCTCATCGACCTCGTCTGTTACCGACGTCGCGGTCACAACGAGGGCGACGACCCTTCAATGACACAGCCTGTGATGTACGAGATGATCAACTCGCTTCCCTCAACCCTAGAGGTCTATACCAGCAACCTAGTTGGTCGTGGTGACATCACAATTGAGGAGGCGAGGACGGTAACCGCGGAGTTTGAAACTGAGCTCGGCAAGATTCTTGAGGAGACTCGTTCGCGCGGTGGTCTGCCCGATCCCTCAGAAAGGTCCAACACCGACGTCAAGGACCGAGTCCAAGAGCGCTATGGTCTGGAGGTTCCAGAGTCTCAAAAGCCGGGTGCGGGCATGATGATCGGTTGGGAAACCGCGGTCACAGCAGAGCAGCTGGAACGAGTCGGAGAGGCATACAACGCATTCCCCGAGGGTTTCACCCCCCACAAGAAACTCCGTCAACTGAGCGAACGTCGACTCGCTATGTCGAAGGGTGAAGCGCCAATCGACTGGGGCTTCGCCGAGCTGTTGGCATGGGGCACGATGCTGATGGACGGGACGCCTGTTCGCGTCACAGGTCAGGACACGAGACGCGCAACCTTTGTTCAGCGCCACGCAGTGCTCCATGATCAAAGTGACGGACGGGAGTTCACTCCCCTGGACTTCCTCACTGAAGACCAGGCGAAGCTCTCCATCTACGACTCCCCTCTTTCCGAATACGGGCCACTGGCATTCGAGTACGGCTACTCGGTTGAACGTCCGGAGGTGTTCGTGGCTTGGGAGGCACAGTTCGGCGACTTCGCCAACGGAGCGCAAACAGTAGTTGACGAGTTCATCTCTTCAGCCGAGCAAAAATGGGGCCAGGCCTCATCTGTGACACTGTTGCTTCCACACGGCTACGAAGGCCAAGGCCCTGACCACTCTTCCGGAAGGATTGAGCGCTACCTGCAGTTGGCTGCCGAAGACAACATGTGGATTTGCCAGCCTTCCACCCCGGCGAATCACTTCCATTTGACGCGCCACCAGGCGTACCGTCGACCGCGAACCCCTCTGATTGAGTTCACCCCCAAGCAGCTGCTGCGCCTGTCGGCAGCGATCTCTTCGGTTGATGAATTTACTTCGGGGACTTTCCTTCCCGTAATCGGAGAGGTAAGCAGGGACGTGGGCCAGAACGCCAGCGGCGTGCGCAGGGTCCTGGTTTGCTCCGGGCGTATCTACTATGACCTGATCAAGGAACGCGACGCGCAAAATCGCACGGATGTCGCAGTTGTGCGGTTGGAGCAGTTCTATCCTCTGGCGACCTCGGAACTGGCTGAGGCACTCGCTCCATATGAGAACGCCGAGGTCGTCTGGGTTCAGGACGAGCCGGAGAACCAGGGGGCCTGGTTCTTCTTGGCGATGAACTTGTTCCCCCGCCTTGGGCTGCTACCCAACTTCAGTGGCCTGGCAGGAGATCTACCTTCAGTTCGGGTCATATCGCGGCATGAAGGAGCATCGCCAGCTACGGGGTTGTCATGGCGCCACCAAGAGGAACGAGCCGCTCTCTTGACGGAGGCCTTCGCGTAGCGCACCCGTAGCCGCTGGTGAACTCAATGCAGCGGGTATGCCAACGGCCCACGAGTTTTCGTGGGCCGTTACAATCTCACAGAGATCGAAAGATCAGCTGTTTGGGCGCTTACCGTGGTTCGCTGCCTTCTTGCGACGATCACGACGCTTCCGTCCTCGCGTACTCATATCCAAATCCTTCCGTCTGTACCCTTCTGGGTGCACAACACTGCTAATAATCGCACATCTGGGGCGCAGTACATAAGCCTGAAGCCGAGGTTTCACTCACGGTTTGCGGATTTGGCGGTCCAGTTTGCGCCACCGCACTACTCGCTCTGCCCACACTCCGTCTGAATTCGAAGGATGATCCGTGCCCGCAGCTCCGGAGGTGGCGACACGCAGAGGCATTCCCGTAGCACGGTGACGACCTCAACCTCACTGATCCAGCTGTCACAATCTTCAGCGCAAGATTCCTGATCACACATTCTTTGCCTCCGTCCCGCTGGTTACCTTGCCATCAGTCTGGTTTAGTCCCCTGGCCGCTGTAATCTCTCGCAGGCGGATTCTTCCGCGATGGATACGACTCAGCACCGTGTTCTGGGGAACGTCCATAAGTTCCGCAATTTCTTTGGTGGTCAGGCCCATAACGTCTGCCAGATACACTGAAGTTCGCTGGTTCTCCGGGAGCGAACCCAGAAGCGAGTAGGCCTCATCCCGCTCAAAATGCTTGAGTGCCTCGCTTTCTGCAGAGGGCGCGTACGCGCGACTCACCGCCCCACCTTCTGAAGCATCTCCGGTGCCCGCACCGCCTTCGGCATCGCTACGCAACTGCCAGTCCTGGGGTAGGGGTTGCCCAATGTGGTTGAGGTCGCGCGATGATTTGCGATAGTTCGAAATGAACGTGTTGGTCAAGATGCGGTACAGCCATGCACGCACATTGGTCCCAGATTCGAAAGTGTCAAAGGCCAGAAACGCCTTTAGGAACACCTCCTGCGTCAGGTCCTCTGCGTCAGCAGGGTTCCTGGTCAGCGCGAGGGCGCCCCCGTAGATTTGATCCAGGAATGGCAGGGCTTCGGCCTCAAACCGCTGATCTGAGTCCGAGGACGCAGGTCTCGCTTTCACTTCCACCCCGAATCCTCTCTCAACGCCGCCTGCTCTGTGATCCGTAGTGGCAAAACGTCTCTATTTTGAGCACAATGCTAACCAACACCCATATTCTGTGCTCGAGTCTACGCCCACAGCCCAATGACCTTGGAGGTCGAGTGACTATAAGTAACGCTGGTGGCGACGAGTATTGGCCCGCTCCCACGCCAAGCGGACCAGTGAATGCGACCGTCCTGCTACCCGGATCGAAATCGCAAACGTCACGCGCATTTGTAATTGGCACGATCGCCCAGAATCCAACGAAGATCTCGGGCGCCCTCGCCTCCCGGGACACCTACCTGGCGGCAAAGGCGATGGTCGCACTCGGCGCAGAGTTTGTTTTCGAGGACGATCCCCGCTCCCTCACCATCATGCCGGCATCCCGACTGCGTGGCGGGTCAACGATTGACTGCGGGCAGGCGGGCACCGTCATGCGTTTCGGTTCGGCGCTGGCGGCATTCGCGGACGGAAAAACCACCCTGGTCTGCGACCCGTCAGCCGAGTCACGACCGATCACCCCACTCATGGACTCCCTGCAGGCGCTGGGAGCACGAGTCAAATACGGCAAACGCAAGGGCTTCCTGCCGGTGACCATCACGGGTATTCCTGCCCGTAAGAAAAAGGCCACATCCACAAAGTGCGACGGAAGCGACCAGGTTGGTATCGATACCTCCAGTTCTTCGCAATACCTCTCAGCCCTACTGCTCGCATCCCCCCTCATCTCCAAACCCACTGTGCTCCGTGCGGAAGGTCGTCTGCCGTCATGGCCCTATGTCGCAATGAGCCTTGACATGCTGGCTGAGCAGGGTGTCGATATCCAGAGGACCACTTCTTGGAGCTGGAAGACAGACCCAACCCGTCCCGCGGGTAACCCCATCCAGATCGAGCCTGACCTTGCCAATGCCGGACCTTTCTTAGCGGCCGCCCTGCTTTGCGGGGGAACCATCACGATTGAAGACTGGCCCGCCCATACGGATCAGGTTGGCAAGTACTGGGTGGAGCTCCTCCCCCAGTTTGGTGCCACAGTGGCCCTCAGCGCTCAGGGACTTACGGCAAGTGCCCCGCTTGGGTTGACTTGGCCCGGCCTCGACCTCGACATGGGGGCGTATGGCGAGCTGGCACCAACGGTGGCCGCCCTCTGCGTCTTCGCCACATCACCGTCAACCCTGCGCGGAATCGGCCACTTGCGAGGTCACGAAACTGACCGTCTTGAGGCGATGGCCACTGAGATACGACGCCTCGGCGCCAATGCCCGTGTCATGCGCGATGGTATCCACATCATCCCCGCACCAACGCATAGTGCGGACATACAGACTTATGAGGACCATCGCATGGCGACATTCGGCGCCATCGTGGGCCTCCGCACGCCTGGGTGCAGGGTTGCAAACATCGGAACCACCGCAAAGACACTCCCAATGTTCACCGCGCGCTGGCATGCGATGCTCCAGGGCGCCGACTCTCCCAGCACATTGACCATGGCGGAGGTCTTCGCGAACCCGGCGCTGATTTCGGGGGCAGAGTAGTCTCGACATCAGACCAGATCAACCGGGGCGAACCCATCTGCCTCACTCGGCGAGAAAAGGAACGGCGTGGCCAGACTCGATACGGGAACTGATGATGAACGCGTCCGCGTCCGACCGACAAAAGGTTCCCGTCCTCGAACCAAACGCAGACCGGACTATTCAGCGCGTCCCCTGGGCCGCGTTGTAGCCGTCGACCGAGGGCGGTTTGCCGTATCCACATCTTCAGGCCCGCTGCTGCAGGCGGTGAAGGCCCGCGAGATTCCGCGGGGCGCAGTTGTCATTGGAGACTTTGTGCGCCTCACCGGCGACCTCAGCGGCCGGGTGGACACGTTGGCACGAATCGCGCACGTCGAGGAACGCACCAACGTCCTGCGACGCAGTCTCGAAGAGGCCGAAGACGGGCGTGGGGAAAAAATCATTGTCGCCAACACGGATCTCATGGTTATCGTCACCGCTTCTGCGAATCCGACACCTCGCGTGGGAATGGTGGAAAGGTGCCTGGTCGCAGCACGCGAAGCAGGTGTCCCAGCCCTTCTGTGCATGACGAAAACCGATCTCGCCGACCCTGGTGATTTCACGGCATTGTTTGACAGCTTCGATCTGGAGATCGTTACCGCAAACTTGGTGACAGGCGACGGCCTCGACAAGATAGCAACCCTGCTGAAGGGCCACTTCTCCGTCCTCATCGGTCATTCGGGGGTCGGTAAGTCGACTCTCATCAATGCCTTGATTCCAGGATTGGGGCGCAGTGTGGGTGAAGTCAATGTCGCGACGGGAAAGGGGCGCCACACCTCTACCAGTTCCGTGGCACTAGAACTCCCTAAGGGGGGATGGTTGGTTGACACGCCAGGTGTTCGATCCTTCGGCCTTGCCCATGCTGACGTCGAGGACGTTCTGGCGGTATTCCCCGACCTTGTGGCCGTAACTGAGTTCTGCCTGCCGAACTGTACGCACACATCATCGGAGGTGTCGTGCGCCCTCGATGAGTGGGTGGCACAGGCCGGACCGTTTGCAAAAGTTGGCGAAGCAGACGATTCGCTGCTAGCCCCTCAGCGCAGGGCGGGCATCGTGGCACGTGCGCGGACACTCATCGCCGGTCTCCCCCAGGACAACTGGTAGCACCTATCGACGCATCATCGCGGCTTCAGGGCTTCGATTGCAGCCTCATGAATGAGCCCATTGGAAGCGATTGCATTTCCGCCCCATGGGCCAGGTTCACCATCTAGCGACGTGAACCGTCCTCCGGCCTCCTGCACAATGGGAACCAACGCCGCCATGTCATACAGTGCCAGCTCAGGTTCTGCGGCAACATCAACGCTGCCCTCAGCAACCATCATGTAGCTCCAGAAGTCCCCAAATCCCCTTGTTCGCCAGCAGGACGCCTGAAAGTCGAGGAAGCTCCGTCCTCGTCCAGCTGCCAGCCAACCCTGCAGAGACGAGTACGAGAAGAATGCGTCATGGACATGCGCTACACGTGAGACCTGCAGTTGTCGTGACCTCATAAGTGACGTCCCTGCGAAAGCGCCCATACCTTTCGCCGCCCACCACCGACGCTTCAGAGCGGGAGCGGATACCAGTCCGACTACGACCTCGCCGTCCTCGACAAGGGCGATAAGTGTCGCCCATACCGGAACCCCTCGCACAAAGTTGCTGGTCCCGTCAATCGGGTCAATAATCCATTGCCGACTTGAGGAACCGCTTGTTCCACGTTCCTCACCGAGGACGGAGTCCCGTGACCGGGATGTGCCGAGCTGAAGGCGGATCTGGTCTTCCACGGCCTTATCGGCATCCGAAACCAACGTGTAATCTGGCTTTTCTTCCACGAGAAGATCATCCGCTTGGAAGCGGTTCATGCTCTGGTGGTCAGCCTGGTCTGCGAGGACGTGTGCTAGGCGGAGGTCGTCGATGTATCGTCGCGTTTGAGACATGTGTAGAGACTATCTTGATGGTGCCCGAATGAGGGCCAGACGCCCCCGGGCTGACTAGACTGCAACCATGGCCAGACGCTTCCTTATGTTCACGACGCGAATTTACGAGAAAGTTGCGATTTCGGAACGTCAAGCCATGCTCAAGTTCACGGGATTGCGCGACGATGAGCTTGTCAATGTCCGTCTTGAGCGGGATCCGTTCCCCGATATTAACTTGCAGCACTGGGACGGCATCATCATGTGCGGTTCCCACTTCGATGTGTCAGCGCCGGAAGACAGCAAGAGCCTGCGGCAACTCGACGTGGAGCAAAACCTGACGCGGCTTTCGGAAAGGGCCATCGCAGAAGATTTCCCGATTTTGGGGATCTGCTACGGCCTGGGGATTATGGCGCGCATGCTTGGCGGGAGCGTGAGTCCAGCCATTTCAGAGGACATTACGGCGCCGCAGTTGACCGTGACCCCGCAGGGTCGGGTCGATCCGATTCTCAATGGCATTCCGGATACTTTCCGCGCCTACGTCGGGCACCATGAATCGGTTGTCGAGCACCCACCGCAGATGGTGCCGCTAGTGACGGGCACGGTCGCCCCACTTCAGATGGCGCGCATTCGCAACAACATCTACCTGACGCAGTTCCATCCTGAACTAGATTTTGAAGGCATTTCGGTGCGCATCGACGTGTTTGAGGATCATGGCTACTATCCGAAAGAGGAACGGCCCAGGGTTGAGGAACGGGTGCGCGGCGTCGATGTGTCGCCAGCCCACCTAATCCTCTCCAACTTCGTCGACCGGTTTGGCACGAACGAGGGCGTCGCCTAAGTCAGTACGCTCGCTGATGTCGTACCACATCAGGGCCTCCTCAAAGAGCTGCCCTATTAGCAGGTCCGCCTCCTCTTGCGTCTGCGCCAAGAATAGCTGCGCGCATATCTCCCGCCCCCTTGTGTCGTCCGCATAAATCTCGTCGACCTGTTGCCAGGAACTGAAGCGTGCGTCCCGGGAGGGGAGGGCGCCCCCCACAACCAGCCGAGTGGGGGAGGATTGTTCTTCGCGCGCAAGGTGGAGAGACTCTAGCGCGGCATCATCCCGCGCATCCTCAGTTGTTTCCTCCCAGGTTGAATCTGGGGAAACATCCCTATCTTCAACGCAAATCGCATCGCGATTCGGTGGGGTCTGGGCAAGTAGTTCGGACGCTGTGAGCGCTAGATAGTGCTGCATGTGCCCAGCTTGCCACGGCCGAGGTACCCGCGTCTCTCATCTGCGACAAACTGCCGCTGACATGGGAACCTTTGCGAAGACCGGCGCAGTCATAGTGCAACTGTTCCATATCCTTTTCCATCAGACGTTATCCCCAAATTCTAAAAGAGGCTGGTTTCCACAGACAACGCTGTAATCTCTGCACCACTGTTGTTTGTCAGAGTACTAAGGAGCGTAGACACAACAGAATGGAAAGAGGTAGGTCAGTGATTACATCAACCGATTCACAGTCCCCAGGAATGCGGGACGACCGCAGAGGAACCGTTCAACGGCAAGCACGTAAAGCCTTGCTTCGTGAGCTTGCTGGGCTCCTGGTGTCCTTCGGCGCAGTGGCCATGGCGCTTCACCTTCAAGGCGTCGGCTCAGCTCAGTTTGCTTACGTGACGCTCGTCCTCGCGGTTCTTGCTGAGATCCTCTTCCTCTGGCGCTCCGTCTGGGCCGCGCTTGCACTAGTGGCAGTGAGTAGAACGCTACCTGGGCGGCTTCACCTAATCTTGGGCACGGCTGTGGCAACTTGGGGGACACGGTCCGCACGTCGGTCGGTTGCGGGCATCGCCACGACCACGGCCCTGGCGGGCACCCTATTCTCCGGCGCTGCGCTAGCGGATACGGGAACCACCACAGACACTACCGAATACCTGTGGAGCTCTTCTACGACCACCGCAGAATACGTACACCCCCTTGACACTGCTCTTTCGGGTGGGGTTCCCTCTAGGACGGCAGCCTCCGACAGTTCACCTTCAGCGAGTACAGACAGTGTCTTCCCAGGCTCGGGAGAGTTCGAAGCGGCACGTGAAACGGAGGTTGCGTCTCAACCTCCGGCTCAGAGACTTGAGCCAGCTTCCGATCTTCAGCAGATGCCACCTTCCACACCGTCTTTGACCGCGACTCCCCCGCCAATCTCCGATACGCTGTCCTCCCGACTCTCGACAAAGCCTTCGACGCGAGACATGTCCACACCGGTACTGCTTCCAAGTTCAAATGGTGATTCCGTCGACCTATCCACGGCATACACGGTTGCAGAGGGGGACTGTTTATGGGACATTGCGGCAACAATGCTCGGTGAAAATGCTTCAGACTCTGAGATTGACGCACTTTGGAGGGACATTTATGACGCAAATGAACTTGTCATCGGATCCGACCCCAACCACATCGAACCAGGAATGATCTTGGAAACTATCCCTCTTCCCGCATCTTCGTCGAAGTAGAAAACCATGCACACCCCAGAGCCAGCCAAGACCCTCCAGGTAGCCAGTTCTTCAGAACACCCCAACCGCACTGCCGGTCCTGCTCCCAGAACGCAAGTCAGGGGTCGGCCCTATGCACGTGCCATTCACATAGCGCCAACCCAACGCAGAACCGGTCACCCGAGCGATACAACACTGGCCGGGCTGCCCAGCCCCGAACAGTGGGCTCAACAGATTGCTGTGGCTGTCGTTGACGTCATTGCCGGGAGGAAGGACCCTCGAAGTCTTCAACGGTGGATGACAGCGGACGTTTACGGATACCTTCGCGCCAGCACTAGTGCCAGTACCAGTGCTTCTCGGGGTCGAGGCGGCTCACTTCCGGCCCTGGCGATGACGTCACGCATTTGTCCGGTCTCAAATGAGACATTCGAGTTTGCGGTAACGGTGTGGGATCAGAACCGAGCAAGGGCAGTTGCCGGACGCCTGGTAAGGCTGCGAGATCGATGGCAGCTTTGCGAGCTCGAAACACACTAGAGTCCAGGAAACGTAAAGCGGTTATCACGCGCGATCATCAATCACTGGGCCCCGCACTAACGGCGGGCAGCTACCCCTTCTTCTTGCCCTGAGCCCGTCGCTGTGCCCTGTTAAGTGTTTGGGCCCCTGCCGCCGCAGGTACCGCGGGCCCCCTGTTCGTTCCTGCCACTGGCTCTGACTGCTTGGCCGGTCCCTGCATGGTGAGCCTGTTAGGTACAGACTGACGTCCCACATCTCCCATGACGGTCTTGGGAGTCGATGCTTTTTTCTGAGCTTTGATCTGGCTCTTCGCAGGCTTCACTGCCTTCTTAGTCTGTGGAGCTCCACTGGCCTGGCCCGATGCCGCGGCTTCCACTGCTGCAGAGTTATCGCCACCTCCATTGGCAATCAGCTCCTCGCGCTGCTCATTAGCTTTCTCAAACTGGTAGTGGTAGGCAAAGAGTTGCTGGACTGATTCTTCGCGGATCCGTTCCATCATCGCTTGGAACATCTTCGAGGCTTCATCCTTGTATTCAACCAAGGGGTCACGCTGACCCATCGCACGAAGACCGATTCCTTCTTTCAGGTAGTCCACCTCGTAGAGGTGCTCGCGCCACAGGCGGTCAACCGTCGACAGCACGACGCGCCGTTGGAGTTCGTCGTTAGCAGAGTCACCCAGTTGAGAGATCGCAACGGGATTGGCGTCTAAGGCCTCAACAGCCGCGGCGTATGCAGCATGAATATCGCCCTGAAGCTCGAACTCCACATTCTCCCGCGTCAGATTCGCCCGTCCACCGTACTCAGCTTCCACGTCTTCAATGGACACAGACACGGGATAGTATCCACGTAGTTCTGTCCAGGCAGACTCCAGCTCCCAGTCAGCAGGGTCGTCGGCGACAGTGAACTGCCGGACGATGCCCGCAACCAGCTGGGACTGGAAGTGATCGATCTGCTCCGAGAGGTCTTCACCACGCATAACTCGCGCACGCTCATCGTAGATAAGTTCGCGTTGACCGGTCATCACATCGTCATACTTGAGGACGTTCTTGCGGATCTCAAAGTTGCGCGCCTCGACCTGGGATTGCGCTGATGCAATCGACCTGGAGACCATCTTTGACTCAAGCGGAACGTCCTCGGGATACGCACCCGAAGTCATGATTCGCTGTGCCATTCCGGAGTTGAACAGCCGCATTAAGTCATCTTCCATGGACAGGTAGAAACGCGACTCACCGGGGTCACCCTGACGCCCGGAACGACCACGCAGCTGATTGTCGATTCGCCTCGACTCGTGCCGCTCCGTTCCAAGAACGTAGAGCCCTCCGGCCTCAGCAACCTCATCGTGTTCTTCGGCGACGGCGCGGCGGGCATCCTCAAGTGCCTCAGCCCACGCCTCCCGGTACTCTTCCGGGTATTCCTCGGGGTCAAGCCCTCGACTCTTCAGGTTTGCCTGGGCAATAAACTCCGCGTTGCCACCAAGCATGATGTCGGTGCCGCGCCCAGCCATGTTAGTTGCAACGGTGACTGCACCTTTGCGTCCGGCCATGGCGACCACTTGGGCCTCCCGCTCATGTTCCTTCGCGTTCAGTACCTCAATAGGCACGCCCTTCTGCTTCAGAAGCGAGGCCACTTGCTCTGATTTCTCAACAGATGTTGTGCCAACAAGGACCGGCTGCCCCTTCTTGTGACGATCGACAATATCGTCGATGATCGCATTCAGCTTGCCCTGCATTGTCGGATAGACAAGATCCGCTTGATCTTTGCGGATCATCTCCCTGTGGGTGGGGATCGGAATGACACCGATCTTGTAGGTCGACGCAAACTCGGCCGCCTCAGTTTCGGCTGTACCTGTCATGCCAGCGCGAGACCCCTCGGGGTACAACCTGAAATAGTTCTGCAACGTCACTGTTGCCAGAGTCTGGTTCTCCGCCTTGATTTCAACGCCCTCTTTGGCTTCAATAGCCTGGTGCATTCCGTCGTTGTAGCGGCGTCCTGAAAGCACGCGGCCCGTGTGCTCATCAACGATCATCACCTCGCCACCCTGAACAATGTAGTTGTCGTCGCGGTGGTAGAGCTCTTTGGCCTTGATCGCGTTGTTCAGGAAGCCGATTAGCGGGGTATTTGCCGCTTCATAGAGGTTATCAACGCCCAGCTGATCCTCAACTTTTTCGATACCGGCTTCCAAGATGCCCGCATTGCGCTTCTTCTCATCAACTTCATAGTCGACATCACGCTGGAGTATCTGCGCGATCCGCGCGAACTCCTTATACCAGTGGTTGAGGTCACCCGCGGCCGGACCTGAGATAATGAGCGGAGTCCTCGCCTCATCGATGAGGATCGAGTCAACCTCATCCACAATCACGTAGTTGTGTCCACGTTGCACCATATCTTCGGGTCGCTGCGCCATGTTGTCGCGGAGGTAGTCAAACCCGAACTCGTTGTTGGTGCCATATGTGATGTCGCAACTGTAAACCTCATGGCGTTCAGCAGGAGTTTGCCCGGCAAGCACACACCCAACGGTGAGCCCCAGGAAGCGGTAGACGCGCCCCATCATCTCTGACTGGTACTCAGCCAGATAGTCGTTCACCGTAACGACATGGACGCCTTTTCCTTCGAGTGCGCGAAGGTATGCGGGCATCGTCGCCACAAGCGTCTTACCTTCACCGGTCTTCATTTCGGCGATGTTTCCTCCGTGGAGCGCAGCTCCACCCATCACCTGCACGTGAAATGGGCGCAAACGCAGTACGCGCCATGCTGCTTCACGTACCGTCGCGAAGGCCTCAACCATGAGCTCATCAAGAGTCTCGCCATCAGCAACCCGCTGCTTGAACTCTTCGGTCTTCCCGCGAAGCTCCTCGTCCGTTAGCTTCTTGAAATCCTCTTCGAGGGCGTCGACCTGGTCCGCTATACGGTCCAGACGCTTAATCTGGCGTCCCTCGCCAGCCCTGAGGATCTTGTCAATAATCGACACGGGTACTCCTTGATTTTGCCTACGACACCCAAGTTTTGGATTGCGGCGTGCCCTTCAGTTTACGCAACTTACACCCACAGTGTGGTGGGCCCCAAGCCATATCGGCATGGGGCCCACCACACATCATAGGTTGCGGCAATCACGTCCCGATAGAGACCGATGCGTTCTCTACTCCGCACCCTCCGGCATACGAGTGTTCAGTCTGAGGATGCCGTACGTCCACCCCTTGCGGCGGTACGCAACGCAAGGTTGCATCGTGTCCTTGTCGACGAAGAGGAAGAACGGGTGTCCGACAAGCTCCATTTGGTGCAATGCTTCATCCACGCTCATCGGCGGAGCCTCATGAACTTTCTGACGCACAATCACGGGAGAATCCCCCAATTGTTCTTCGCGCACCTCACCTGGTTTCAGATCCTGTGCGGAACGCAGCGCCCAATCTTCTGCATCGCGCAGATCCGCATCGACGCCCGGAGTGATCGGCTGGTCGAAGTTCGGGTCCGGCACACCGTCGTACTGGAACCGGCGATGATCCTTTACTCTGTCGCGCTGGCGACGCAGTCTTTCGAAGAGTTTTGCGCTAGCAAGGTCGACTGCCGAATATCGGTCAACTGAATCTGCCTCAGCCCGGATCACCGGGCCCTTCCCATAAACGGTTAGCTCTACGCGCTCTGCACTAGCGGCCAAGCGTGGGTTACGCTCACGCGTCAGAACCACATCAACCCGTTGCGCACGAGGATAGAACTGGGTGATTTTCTCGAGTTTACCCTCGACAAATTCACGGAAATTAGGATGAATGTCGGCATTGCGGCCGGTGACGACGATGTCCATGGGGATCCTCCAGGAGCCTTTGGAATGAATATGCACAGCAAGCACAATTTGCTTGCTTCTTGTAAAAAACCCTCCTTAAGCCAAATGAGCCGGGCTACCCTCTTGCCCACTGAGTGAACGAAAGAGAGTCCCTCAAGTCTACGTCACTGAGACGCCCTTCACATGCTGTCGGCGCTGAGCGAACGCCACAAGCTGACAGTCGAGTGATGTCAAGCGGCAGCCAAAGCAACTGCCATGACACCATGACCACCCAGTGCGTCGAGGACACCGCGCATAGTAGTTCCAGTGGTGACCACGTCGTCAACCACAACCGCAAGGCTTTGCTCCGGAGGTGGAATCACAATGTCCATTGCACCCAGTCGAGCGCTACTCCTGGATCCCGCTGACCTTCCGCTCTGTCCACCAACCCCACGGTGCAGCGCGACAGCTGGCACAACTACAACCCGGGCAACCAGTTCGCGGCGAACTCCTTCTGCCACCCCATCCGCTATCTTCGGAACAACTTCAGCTCTGCGCCGCCTGCGTGCGTGTGAGGACGGGGCGGGGACAATCCACAAGGGCGTGAGCATCGGCTGCTCAGCCACTGCCGCTAGGCGTTCACCCACAGCGCGCCCCAGGTGGGTTCCTGCCTCGAAGAGAAAATCTGAGTAGTCTCGATACCGATCATGCTTGGCGGTAAGGATGATGGAGCGAAGCACCCCGGCGTAGTCACCCAAGCACAGCAGCTCAGTTGTGGGGTACCCCGCAGCGTCCTCAATAATCTTAGAAGCAATCGGTTTTGTCGCAGTACCTCGACAATCCTCACATAGTTCGCTATCCCACTTTCCACACCCCCCACACTGGACCGGAAACAGGAGATTCTTCGCCCCCTGCAAAAGATCTGCTTGCCGTCTCATTGTGGAAGCATTGCGCGACGGACACCCCGGATCAACCGGCTCTCTCAGCGAATGTGGAAAGGACCGCCTTAGTCGCGTTGGGGATAGACCCGGACCTAGCTAGCCTGCGAAAGAAATCTCTTGGATAGAGTTGTCCAGTTCAATCCAGGCCGCACCGGCGCGTTGGAACGCTGTTCCATCCGGGCGTTGAACAAGCAGAGACCCCAGCGTTGAGCCCGCCGTAATTCTGGAGACATCCGGGGGTGCCGACAGAACCTGTGGCCACCCTCCTAGACTGAACACTTCAATTGTTGATTCTTCACCTTCTGGAACCAGGGCGGCAACAGTCGTCTCACCAACCCACGTCAATCCTTCAACAATCGGGGGGAAAAGGTCCAGCTCCGTGACAGCTTCGAAACTGTACTGAGCCTCCACATCGTTACGCCGAATCGTTGCGAGCCAAACTTGGGATCCCGCACCACCGCGGGTAAGCAACAGCGCCCTCGACCCATCAGGAGAGACCCGCACCGCCGCGACCTCCCCGTCGAACGGGACCGGAACTTGCAGAGGCTCCCGACCCGGCGCGACAGCCCAAACCACACCCGGTGAGTCTGTGGACGATACCCACACCACACCGAACCTATCGACTGAAGGCGCCGTAGCACCTGCGATGGGAGTATCACGCGGCTGTGCTGAACCAAGCGTCATTACCGCAAGGCGACCCGGTTCGCTGTTCACCCACGCCACTGGCGCACCCTCGACAGGACCAACCGCAGGGTTTTCCACCCCAACACCCGCCGCTTCCGGGTTGGCAACCTCTGTGGACAGTGACGTAGACCCAAGCACTACTGATCCATCAAGCAAACCAATAGCTCGATCCAGGCGATATGACGGACCGGAGGGGACGTCCGACTCATCAAGCTCAACACCATTGAGTCGAATCTCTACCGACTGAACAGAAGCCACCTGGGTGACGGTCTGGGAGATCTGCCAGATCAGCGCACTCCTTTCTGCTTCTGACGAAGAGGAGTTCCCCTCAAGGTCGATCATCGCGACTCTATCTTGCACTTCAACGCCTGCGGTTGGCATCGTCAAATCGGCTGCCAGGTCCCCAACGACGGCCGGGGCGAGGCTCTCAACAGGACCTTCGATCAACCCCTGCATCAGGTAGGCAGCCACACGCGAGCGGGGATACCACCGCGGATCTGGCACCAGGCCCGACAGGTCAGAAGAGGGGAAGAGGAGATTGACGTTCTGGTAGGCGTTCGTGAATGCTGACTGTGAGAGGATGACTCCGTCCGCCAACTCCGCGATGCGCCATTCCCCGTCCTCGTTCAACGTCAAAGTGAACTCCGTTGACACGGAGCCCGGGGTGACAGACACACTGAGGACGCCGGATTCGTTCACCGTACCCACCGTTGAGAGAGACAGTGAGACCTGAGCCGATTTGCCCTGCCTATCCTTCAGTTCGGGCGAGGGCGAAAAGTCAGAGGAAAACACAGCCACCTGCAGATTCGGTCGCCATGTCGCTGAGGCTTCCGGCTGCAAGTAGAGGCGCGCTGTCGCAAAGTCGTCATACATGCCGGCGGCAGTTGCTCGGAGGAAGTCTTCAACCAACAGCGTTGGGCTGGACCCCACCTGGGGAGCTGACCCGAACTGACGGACAGGATCACGCTGGGGCGCTTCAATTGCGAACTCATGGGGTTCACCAGTCTGCGGCAAAGATGAACAGGCAGAGGGTGCCAAGAGTGCTACGACCCCCAGACAACCCCAGAGAATCTTGCGCAGTCTCATGCGTGATCCTCCCAAACGATCAGCGGAAACTCGGTGACGGCACTCCCTGCTACGCGCGGCAGTGTTACGACGAAGGAGCTCCCGCGGCCCGGTTCACCCCAGGCATTGATTACTCCGTTGTGTAGAGTGACGTCCTCTTTTGAAATTGCCAGTCCCAAACCAGTGCCGCCGGTGCTGCGAGTTCGCGCGGGGTTGGCTCGGTAGAACCTGTCAAATACACGTCGCACCGTGTCCGCCTCCATACCGACGCCGTAGTCCCGCACTCGGATGGCCACGGAGGTCTTCCCTGCAGCAACGGTGACACGAACTGGCATTCCTTCTGAGTACTCACATGCATTGACCAGCAGATTGCGCACCACACGCTCGATACGAATTGCATCCACAGGCACTGAGCAACGTTCCGGCCGGGGCCCAAGTTGGACCTCAACGCCGAGGTGGTCAGCAAGCTCCGCGTTGGCGCTGACCACCTTCTCAACGAGGCTATAGATATCAGCGGACTCGGGGTCGAACTGGGCGGATTGGGCATCGTAGCGAGAGATTTCCAGAAGATCCGCAAGCATTTGCTCAAAACGTGCCACTTCGACGTGAAGGAGCTCCGCAGATCGCTTGGATGCGGGGGGAAGTGCATCCCGGTCATCAAAAATGACCTCATCCGCCATACGAATTGTTGTCATGGGGGTACGTAGCTCATGTGACACATCCGAGACAAAGCTCTGTTGGAGTTTTGACAACGAGTCGTAGTCGGTGATTTTGGATTGCAGGGACTCCGCCATGTCATTGAAGGTGGCCCCCAACTGTGCCATCTCATCACGACCGGAGACACGCAACCGACTTGAGAGATTCCCAGCCGCCAGGGATCGAGCCGCGCCCGCCGCCGCTCTGACAGGGCTCAGCAGCCTGTACACGAGGACGAAGGAGACCAGACCCATCAGAAGCAGGACGGGAACTGAGCCCACGGTGAAGACTTGAATAATCGAGGTCAACGTAGATTGTTCTTGCTCTAGCGAGTACACGACAAACATTTCATACGGACCCGCGGAGGGCACGTCGATCAGCGCCCCAACGACGATGCCAGGGATCGTGTCCGCGCCGTTTGCGAGGGCGACTGACTGCCAAAGTCCGACATCGTGAGCTAGTTCGTCGCGGATTCCCCCACCGATAACGGAAATGTACTCAGGATTCACATACTCGTTGATCCGAAAAGCTTCCGAGGAATCGGGAGAACGCAAGAGAAGGACCTCAACCGCCCCGGCACCCGCGGCGGACTCACGAATCGCGGTGAGGGTCTGCGTGACCGCGTCTTGAACCTGGTCGGTCGTGACTGCGGTGGATTGGTCAAGCGTGTTCTGGACCTGAGAAAATCGCACGGCGGCGTCGGCAAGAATCATGTCGCGCCTGGTTGAGAAGAGGTCGGAGCGCAATACGTTCGTTGCCACGAAGATAAACACCAGCAGGATCACCGTCAGGACCAGAGACAGTGTCACTGCGATCCGCAGAGACAGGGATCCCCCCAGGAACTCCCACATTCGTCGCCTGCTGGTTTGATCCCCTTCAAGAGGGTGAGCGCTAGTCTGTGAGCCAGCGTCACCAGCCTGAGTATCGCTCAAGACCCCGTGCCGGCACGGTATCCGACACCCCGCACCGTAATCACTAGGGAGGGACTCTCTGCATCGCGCTCAATCTTGGAGCGGAGCCTCTGGACATGCACGTTGACAAGGCGCGTGTCGGCCGCATGTCGGTAGCCCCATACCTGTTCCAGCAGTTCCTCCCGCGTGAAAACACGCCACGGTGCCCGCGCGAGGGCGACAAGGAGGTCGAACTCCAGCGGTGTCAGCGGGACCACTTCATCACCGCGGCGCACCTCATGTCGGGACTGGTCGATTGCGAGGTCGCCCAGCACCAACTGCTCTTCTCCGGCATCATTCTGACTTCGTAAGCGGGCACGAATCCGAGCAACCAGCTCTTTAGGTTTGAACGGCTTCGGGACGTAATCGTCAGCCCCCGCCTCAAGACCGGCAACAACATCCGCGGTATCCGACCTGGCGGTCAGCATGATGATGGGGACGTTTGAAACCTGTCGGATGGCCTCACAGATCTGGATTCCGCTGCGCCCCGGCAACATCACGTCCAACAACACCAAGTGCGGGTCGCAACTCTCAAACACTTCGAAGGCTTCCGCCCCATCGAAGCACTCAAAAACCTCAAACCCCTCGGCGCGCAAGACAATTCCAATCATCTCCGCAAGCGAGGCATCATCGTCGACAACTAAGATCCGTGGCGTCATAAAGTGATCGTCCCATGATCGTGGTCGCCTGTCACGTCCACAGACCGGCACAATAGAGATATGAGTTCTTACCCGAATACTCCGTGGCCCTCCGACCCGAACCAGGAACAGTGGGGTGGACCGGCTCAGCCGAAGCCTCCCGTGATACCGTTCCACCCGCTGAACCTGGGAAATCTCTTTGATGGTACCTTCGCAGCGATACGCTCGAACCCCAGAGTGATGTTTGCGATCTCCCTCGGCGTCATGGGAATCGTCGGCATGCTGTCAGGCATTGTTTCCGCCCTCGTACCCGAGACGAGCATCGACCAGGTGACATTTGGCAGTGACACTGAGTTCGCAGTCGGGGTGTCCGAGTTTTACCCGGCTGTTTCCGATCTGGGACTACAGGGGATCGTCGGACTCATCAGCGCTGGCGCCTCATTGCTTGTGACGGGGATGCTGGTCCTGTCTGTTACCAATGCTGTGGTTGGGATCAACCTTGATCTCAAGTCAACGTGGGAAGCTCTGAAGCCCCATTTCTGGCGTCTGGTTGGCACCGCGATTCTCGTTTGGTTGATTGTGGGCGTGGTTGCCGCAGTTATCTTGGCGGGTTCTAGCGGTGAGTGCAACACCCTGAGAATAGGAGGGTGAGTACGATGATTGGTTTTTCGGAGAGGTTGCTGCCGGAGGTAACGAACAGGATTTGGGCGTTACGTAAACAAGGACGTTCCGCTAAGGAGATTGGCCAGGTTGTGGGCTGGTCTGAGAGAGCAGTGCGGGGGTTCATTAGTGATCATGGGGGGATTGACCCTCGGAAGAAGACTCGTGCGAGGTCTTTGTCTTTTGAGGAACGTATTGAGATCCAGGCGTTGTGGAAGGCAAAGATGGGGATCCGAGCGATTGCCAGACAGTTGGATCGTTCCGCGTCAACGATTAGCCGGGAAATCAAACGGAATGGACACTTCCAGTGTGAACGATCAGCAACGCTGTCCTATAGTGCTACGCGCGCTCAGGTGGTTGCTTATGAGAGAGCCCGAAGACCAAAGCCCAGTAAACTTGCTACACAGCCTGAGTTACGCGCCTATGTTCAAGACCAGCTCACTTTGAGGCGATCTCCGGAACAAATTTGTGGGAGGTTGCGGCGGGATTTCCCAGACCGGCCGGAGATGCGAGTGTCACACGAAACGATTTACCAGTCGATTTATCTCTTGGCTCGAGGCGGTCTCAAACGTGACCTTGAAGTGCGGCTACGCACGGGTCGGAAGATTCGCCGTGCGAAACGTCGTAGTACTGAACGTGTGGGTCGTATCGCGAATATGGTCAATATTGTGGATCGTCCCGCCGAGGCTGATGATCGAGCCGTTCCTGGCCATTGGGAAGGGGACTTGATCATTGGTAAGGATGGGAAGAGTGCGATCGGGACCGTGGTTGAACGGCATTCAGGCTACCTGATCCTGGTATGGATGGATCCCACCAAGAATCGTGTCGAGGCACTCACTGACGGGCTGATCGCGAAAATGAAAGACCTCCCCGACGTGCTGCGTAAAACCCTGACCTGGGACCAGGGTAAAGAGATGAGTGCGCATCAACAGATCGCGATGGCTGCTGATCTCGACGTGTTCTTTTGTGACCCACACTCACCATGGCAAAGGCCCACCAATGAAAACACCAACGGGCTTCTCAGAGAATACTTCCCCAAGGGCACTGACCTGAGTATCCACAGTCAGGCTGACCTAGACTATGTAGAGTGGGAAATGAATGACCGACCACGGAAGCGGCTCGATTTCCTAAAGCCCGCCGAAGTGATTGAAGAAATCCTGTTGCACTGACCCCTAGAACCCGCCCTTCATTGTGCCGATAGTTCTGATTGCCGCGGTTGCTTTTGCGTCGTCCTCGGGAGACTCACTGTGGTTCCTTAGCTTCCTTCTTCTCATAATTCCACTCGGGATCGCCGTCACGGTGTGGGTTAGCGTCCGACTGTACTTCGCAACTTTGATCGCTGTGGTCGAGGGCGCGACGCCCCCAACGGCACTTCGCCGCTCATGGGCCCTGACCAAGGGCGCGTTCTGGCGCATCTTGGGCAGGATGCTTCTTATGAGCATCATCGTCTCAATCGTCGTGGGACTTCTTGGCGGGACTATTTCAGCGGTGATCATGTTTGCAACATCTGTGTTGCCGTGGGCTGTGACCGCTTTCCTCTTGGCTCTGGTCTCTGCCCTGATCTCAGGTCTGGCCATGCCGTTCTCTGCGTCGTATACCTCGCTTATGTACGTGGATGAACGCGTAAGGAAAGAGAACCTGGGACCTGTCCTCGCGCAGGCGTTTGAAACCTCACGCGGTTCGCAGGCCTGAGACAGTCTCTCCAAGAAAGGGTGGGGACCTAGCGAGTGTCTCCACCCTCCCCCGTGATTACTGTGAAGTGATCCCGACGGCGCAGGGGGGCATATTTATCCTCCCTGCTTCCCTGGTCGATGACCACTGGTTCGCGAAGCATGTCGGGCACCTCCGGGTCGTGTTCAACTCCCGCCACGTCACGAATCACTTCGACGAGGGCGAGGAGGTCGTCACTGGATGGCGGCGCCGGCTCAAAACGTGTCTGGAGGCGGACAACCTGCCACCCTCGAGGGACGGTGAGCGATTCAGCATGCACTTCACAGAGGTCGTACGTGTGCGGCTCTACGGAGGTGGCGAGGGGCCCAAGGACCGCAGTTGAATCCTGGTAGTCATACGTCAGGGTTGCTACGGCACCACGAGTGCAACTCGGTTTGGAACACAATCTCACGGGATCTCCTCAAGTCCAGCCGTGGCAGCCAACACCACCAGCTTGCCACGGTTACCCAGCCTACCTTTGTCGGCGACGAGTTCGCGCTAGCCTAGGCGTATGTCCGATGGCTTCGTCTCCCCCCACTCCGATTATCTGCGCCGCGCCGCCGTCGCAGCCGGCATTCCTCCGGTTGCAGACTCGGGTGTCAGTCGGCGCCGGAAAGATCGTCATGGCCGCGGCCCTCGGGGACCCCGTTTCCATCCTGCGCTTCCTGTCTGGACAACCCGGAGGGAATCCTTTTACGAAGAGATGCAGTTGGCGTTGGCGCAGATGGCGGCCCGGGAACCGGGCATTGCCGATATAGAGTTCGGCGTGGAGGAAGTGCCGCCCTCAAATCCGGCTGAGTGGGAGTCACATGATGTTGTCTTGGCTCGCTCGTTTCCTAGGGATCGGCGCAGAGGACTTCGGGATCGCATTGTGCTGTATCGCAGGCCAATTTGTGCCCGGGCTACAGAGGAAGAGATTCCTCTTGCCCTTCGAGTGATCTTGGCGGAGCGCATTTGCGACATTCTTGCGCTGCGCCCGGAGGACCTTCTCGACTAGGCCCACCGAGATGTTTGGCTGCTAGTTTGCTGGGAAGAGGGACACTAGGCGCGATTGGGCAAGCACACCTTCGGTCCCGAGGCTGGTCACTGAGCGAACCGCACCGGCAGGGGTGTCAGCCGTAACCACGTATGAGGCGTAGACCGCTGAGGTAGCAACCAGGTCGGCATCGTTCATGCTGCCGATCAGCGGGTACAGCTGCGAGGAATGCGGCGAGAGGGTCTTGGCCGCCCCTTGGAGTTCCACTTCAATGGTTTCGTCTGTGGGATTGGCGAGCGCAACCGCCACTTCGATGTTCGTGAACCCAAGCGACTGCGCCGCCGCAATGACTTCGCTCTTGTCTACGAGGCCAGTTCTCATCACTTGACGCGCACCTCCCACCACGGTTCGTGATGAATATTTGGCATCCCGAACATCCGGGTGGTCGCTACCCTCCGTCACTTCGGTGACGGTTGCGGCCAACGGTTGCCCTCCTTCAACAACAATGGCGTTGACATCGCTGGGGAGTGCCGACAAGTCGATGCTCACGGTGGATTGCGCCGGAAAAGGAAGCCCATCCGCCCCACTGAGGATCTGTTCACCGTCACTCCCGAGTAACCTCACGGTCACCCGCGTGTTCTCGGTTCCGAGGTTGCCGACGCGGAGAGTCGATTGACGTGAGGCAGTCACGCCTGGAATAACGACGGTCTCCGCCGGGCGTGTTCCCTGGATGCGGGCCAGACCCTGCGGGACCTCACCGTTCAATCCGGATGTTTGAAGCCAGGCGGCAACGCCAAGGCCTTCCGCTGTCAGTGTGATGACGGGATTCTCTTCTGCCTGTGCCCAAGAGCCAGGCAGCACGGACAGGGTTGAACCCGCAGGAATGGTCAGTGTCGCTGGAGACTCAAGTAATGCTCCCGCTTCCGAATATACCTGGGCCTGAACGCTCAGTGCCATGTCTCCCGGATTGGCGAGGACGAGGACGGTGTCCTCACCCACGGTGGTTGAGCCGGCAGCAAATGCAAGGTTCTGACCCGGTATCGCACAGGACTCAATGTCTAGTGAGAGAAGGTCCCCGGACTCTCTGCCAGCAAGCGAAACACCGGTCACATCCCCACTGCTGGCCTCACTACCAAGTAGGTGTAGTTCCCCGCCGCCCGCGAGGGCTGTAGCGTGGCCCGGGGCCCAGGTTGCCAAGGCTGCTTCTGTAACCGGTTCAGCGTCGGAAGCTGAGGATGCCCGCAGGGGGACAACGTCCTCGGGAGCGATGATTCCAGGCGGGCATACCAGCGGTATCTCATCCATGATCACCTGTACGGCCTCGGTCTTCGCTCGGCTCTGAGTTGTGGTGGCGCCCTCGGGGGTCCCCAGCGCCAGAGAGCCAACGGTGAGCCCAACGCACGCGCACAGCCCAATGCCAAGTGGGACCCACCGGGCCCGACCCACTCCGTCTTGTCTACTCATGTGCTTTCCCCTCGGTGAAGCTACCCTCCGAGGGGTCTGAACCAGCGTCCTGGTCACCCCATGGTTCAATGCTGCGGCGGCGGAAGCTACGTGGAAGTGCCATCAGCGCGACAATCATCAGTGTCAGGCCCGCCCCAGCCCACCACCAGTAGAGGTAGGGAGCGCGGTATGTAATCTCCAGTTCGCCGCCACCATTGGGTAGTTCGAATGCCTGCCGCCACCCCTCCTCCGAGGAGGGATCCTCGACGGTCGTAAGAGGAACTCCATCCAAAGAAGCTATCCACCCCGGGTCAGCTGCTTCTGCCATGACGATGAAGCCGGTCGCATCCTCAGCGATTGTGGTTTTCACCCCGACGGAGCCAGAATCCACAGGGCTGGTTGTAACTTCCCCTCCCTCGCCTGCGGTGAGGAGCGAAACGCGAGCAGGAAGTCGCCCGTCAGGTCGGACTCGCCACATCGTGGAGCCCTCGAGGTTCCCGATCCTTTCGAGCCCCCCTGTTGCGTCAAGGACACTCTGGATGGCGGAGAAGTCCTCAGAGTGGGCCGACAGCATGACTATATCGATCCCGTGATCAGCCAGCCCAGATGACGTGCGGGCCGTTGGTCGAGCAGTCATGGTTGCAACAATGCTCGCCAGACTTGAGTGTGCTTGTGTGACAGCCGACGTCACTGTGCTGGTCGGGGCTGGGAAGACACGCAGATCAGCCTGCTGAACCGCCACTCCCCTCATCAGGTCTGCTTGAACTTCACCGTCAATGAGTGTGACAGTGAGGAAACGGGCAGCTCTGGGCCCATTCTGCGATTCTTGAGCAATTACCGGTATCAGGGGGGAGGGCGCAGGCTGCACAAATTGTGATCCACTAACTGCGGACCCAACCGGACCTAGGACCAAGAGGCTGACAGCAGAAAGAAGTGCCGCAACCGAACCAATCCCGGCTGGAAGACCCCTGGCCCACCTGCCGGCGTAGTCCGTCACCGGTACCAGCTGGGAGACAGTGAGCGAGTAGTTCGCATACGACGCACCCACCGCGACAACAAAGGACAGCGACGTCCCGGCGATAAGGAGTGGGGATACCCGCGCTGCCTCGGCCCCCAACCACGCCTGAAGTAGGGCGAGGACGGAGAGGGTGAGCCCGAAACCCCAGCTGCCCACGACCATGGGACTCATCTGCGAGGGTTTCCACGAGGCGTGGATGACGGCTGCGAGAGTCCAGACCGTAAGGGCAATGCCCGACAGTGATCCTCCCACAATCAACAACGCAGGGAATGAACCTGCAGCCACCGCTTCCAAAAAGCCGGAGTCTGCACCCGCGAGTGGAAGTGCGGCCGGGAGCCCCGCGAGGAGCCCCAGATCGGCATTCCCCAATGTTGTACCCAGAGCCCATCCCAGGAACGCCTGCGGGTCACCACGAAGCAGCTGTGTGACAAGCGATGGAGCAATGACAACCAGGCCGGGTACGGTGACCGCTACAAGCGCTGCCCAACGCATCACACTTCGCGGGCGCTCAGTGCCGCGCCACGCTCCAATCCGCAGCCACTGCGAGTCGGTCCCCACGAACAGAAGCAGCGCTACGACCGGCAGAATCATCAGTGCAATGGGAGCAGCTACCACAACGAAAACTGAACCTAAACCAGCAAGGCCCAGCCAGGACACAGTGTTCCTAGGCGCGACGGCCACGAGGTCCTCGATGCCGTGGGCAACGAGTGCGACCGGGGGTCTAAGCCCTCTGACCAATCCCACGACAACCGCCGGGAGTGACAAGTACGCACAGAGCACAGCCAAGTTCCCAAACATTAGCGGCATCAGAGCGGAGCCAGATGTTGCCCACAACGCTGCCAACCCAACGCGCACAGTTGTGGATCGGGTGAACGAGGACGCAACGGACCATCCACCCCATGCTGCTAAAGGAAGTGCGGCAAAGACTAGGAGATATGCGAAGGTCTGGGGTGAAATGCCGAGCAGCGCAAACGGGGCAGCGACGATGCTGAGGGGCGCCAAGAGCGGTGATGACGGGCCAACAAGTCCATCGCCAGTGATCTGCCACCCACTCCAAGCCTGAGCGGCTAGGACACTCCACTTGGAGGGTAGCGCCCCCCACTGCCCTCCGATGAGACCCTCTCTGAACGGGTACCAAGCGAAGACCGAGACAATGATCGCGGCGCTCATCAGCCCAATAAAGCCACCTGCGGCCCGCGCGTGATGTCGCTTCAGGGCGGCCAGAGCTGCCGGGTCAAGAATGACCTCAGTATCAACACCTTTGGCGCGGATCTTACGACTGTTGCGCCTGTGTTTGGTGATCTCCAACGGACTGGCTTCGAGTGTTGAGAGGGCGCTTCTTGGCACGGTTGCCACACGTTGGAGCCGCGCCCGCCCTCGTAGGAGGGCAGGCGTCATGCCCACTAACCGCACATAGGCGGCGAGTTCACCAAACGCCAAGCTTGGAGTCCTGCTAAACAGCCGCGCAAAGGAGCGTCCCAGGGAAAGAAATGGAGCCCCCACGATGAAGGCAACAAACTGGAGCCGCGTAAGAGCCAGACCCCAGTTGTACATTTGCGCGGTACGCCGGGCAGCGAAAGAGGAGCGACCCTCAGTGTCGTGACCGTAAGATGCCTGCGCGTGCTCTACGACAGCCCTGGGTGCCACGACAACGCGGTACCCGCTTTGCCACAGTCGGCGACCAAACTCGAGGCCATCCCCGAACGGCCCCAGCGCGGGGTCCAACCCCCCAACGGCATTCCACGCGGCAGATCGGACCAGCATCCCAGCCGTTCCAACGGCTAGGACATCATCGCGACGATCGTGTTGCCCCTGATCAATTTCATCTGGCTCCACCACGTAAACGCGGCGCCCCTTCGATGTGGCATCGATACCGATCTCCAAAAGCTGATCGGGTGCGCCATAATGGACCTGCTTTGGGCCAACTGCACCAACACTCTCTCCCGATTGCCCGGCGGCGAGCAGCGTCTCAAGTGAATTGGTGTTCGCCACCATGTCGTCGTGAAGAAGCCACATCCAAGAGCACTTCCGCGCCCCGGGTATCGCATCGAGGGCTTCCCGGACCGCAGAACCGAAACGTTGAGCTCCCCTAGAGTAGAAGCGAATGACGCGTGGGCTCTCTTCATGCGGAAGACCCCCACCATCCTTCGCATCTGGGAAAAGGCGAGGAAGCACCTGATCAGAGACGTCCTGGACCACTTCTGTTTCGAGCGTTGCATCCAGAGAGGTCTCAACAACTATGACAAGCCGCGGCGGCGTTGCTTGTCGTAGTACAGACGCGAGCGTCTCCCACCTTCCAACGACGCGTTCACCGCGTTCTTTGGGGGCTAGGACTATCAGTGCCACAACGTCGCTTAGCGATGCCTGCACCGCGTCTTCGGCGGGAAGAAAGGACGACATTTGTCCTATTTTACGCTCAAGACGCAGCTCGTCGTAGGCGCCGCCGCTCACGTTCGGACAGTCCGCCCCATATTCCAAAGCGTTCATCGTTCACAAGGGCATACTCCAAGCACTCAGCCCGAACTTCGCAAGACGCACAAACACCTTTTGCCTCCCGGGTGGAACCGCCCTTTTCCGGGAAAAACGCCTCCGGATCCGTTTGCGCACACAGCGCATCTTGTTGCCAAGAAAGTGGGCCTTCATCGGAACTATCGAGGGCTTCAGCGCCCTGGACCACGGTAAACGTGATGGCGCCTTCACCAAAGATGTTCCACATGTGTCCCCCGCTAAAAGAATGGCCGTCACGCGTCGCAACGTCCCCTAATTACATGCGTGTAGTCCCGCCCCTGTCAAGTGGAACGGACAAAAACCGCCCGAAAACAACGGTTCATCCCGCGTGTCGCAGTCCGGGGGGCTCGGCTTGGAAGTATCATCCCTTGCGACCAGCTAGTCTACGAGGATGAAACAGCTTGATGCCACCTCACTGACTGCTCTCCTTTCTCCCCGACCGGGTCCAGTCCTGACTTGGTTCCTTGATCCGGGCAGCGCCTCGAATCCCCCCGGAACCCCGTCCATTCGGGAGCGGGTCGAACTGTCTGGACCTGTGGCGCGTCGATGGCTTGCCAAGACCGACAACTTCCTAGCCAATGAGTTCCCATTCGGAGCGTCGTCGTTTGCGGAGTACTTGACCACCCACTGGCGAACGCCCCTGTGGATCGCAGCGTGCTGGCTCCGCGGGTTGCGCCAGCGCCCCCCGCGCAATCTGGGCCAGATCGATCTGGCAGTTAGCAACGACCTGGACTTCTTGATGACCCTGCAGGATGAACTTGGCCCAGACGTCCTCGTCGCCCAAACACCCGAGTCATTCGCATTCTCTTGGCCAGGTGACCTTCCTTTCGGCATCACGGATGGGACTGCCGACGTCATGTCTTATGGGGACGAGGTCGATATGCCCCACACCGGACCCGGCGCCACAGTGATCGTTGGGGATGACATCGATTGGCTCCCACCCAACCTCTTGGAAGACCCACAGAAGGCACCCCTGCACCTCGACGACCTCCTCACTCGTGACTACCTGGGTCTTGAAGGGGAACTTAGCAACCCCGCAAGCCGCCTTGACCAACACAGGGTGCTGGTTACCACCGCGAACCCCACGCTCTTCACCGCGCAACTCATCCAACTGTGGATTCGCGGAGCATCGGTTGTGTGGGTGCCGGGCGGGGTGGACGCGGAAAGTATCGCGACAACTGAGAAGGTGACCCTCACGGTGCCGAACCGGTAACTACCACACCCTAAGCAGGCCCGACACAGCAAGCTTCACCTGCTCGATAGGGCGCCTGCGCATGCCGCGTGCGTGACACAAGACCGCAACCCGACCCCGCCAAGAGGTATCGCTAAGCCACTCTTTCCATTCTGCGAGGCCGCGGAGGAACCGATCATCCCGACCTGCGGCGTGGGCCGCCCGATTCGCCACCTCGGTCATCAGCAAGAACTGTCTACGGTAGTGGCCTGAGCGGAGCAGTTGCCAGCGGTTCACGGTTGCTTGCAGGCCTTTGTGGGCGCCCGCTACATTGCGTTCGTGCTGGCGGTAGGCCACATGTGGTCGCGGGTCAATAACCCAGGACATCCCAGCCCCGCGCAGCACCGCATAAACGAACCAGTCGTGGACAGCCACGCCCTCGGCCCCCCACACGTCAAGATAGTCGACCAGGGTCTTCCAGGCCTCATAACCAAAGACGTAGGTTGAACCGGCACCCGGAGCTTCGAAAAGGAAGTCCCACTCCACTTGCGGCTGATCCTTGCGAATGAGGGTCCGCTTCACCTCGCCGTCTGACTCCACCGTGAATGCCATGACGTTGGATGACACTGCGTGCGCTCCGGCCTCGTCCATGAAGTGGATTTGTTCGATGAGTTTGCGCGGCTGCCACAGGTCATCCTGGTCACTAAAGGCCGCATACTCGCCGGGGCGGACGTCCAGGTGGGCCAGCGCGTATAGGAAGTTCGCGGCCACTCCGGCCTCACCGTCACGCTCAGGTAGCACCACCACCCGCGAGTCACGTTCCGCCAAACCGCGGGCCCAGTCCTGTGTCCCGTCGGTCGAACCATCATCGGAGATGACCAGACGCACCTCCACACCGTCCTGGTCGAGGACGGTTGCGACCTGGCGACCAATCCACGGCTGCCCGTTGTAGGTGGCCATCGCCACGTGAACGATGGGACGCGTCATGAGCAAACCCTAGTGACCCTTCTTGGCGTAGTCCGCTTCAACCCGCTCCTTTTCGCCCTTCCACCAGTCCTCGTGATCCGTGTACCAACGCACGGTTTCTTCCAAGCCCTCACGGAAGGAAGTGAATGAGGGGTACCATCCCAGCTCCTCGTTCAGTTTCGTGGCGTCGATCGCGTAGCGCAGGTCATGTCCCGCACGGTCGCTCACATGGTCGTAGTCGTCCGCAGGGTGCCCCATGATCTCATTGAGCATGTGGACAACTTCTTTGTTTGAGGTTTCTCCGTCCGCCCCGATCAGGTAGGTGTCCCCCAGGGTTCCGCGCTGCAGGATCTCCCAGACAGCGTCGTTGTGGTCGAGGACGTGGATCCAGTCCCGCACGTTCGCGCCCTCGCCGTAGAGACGAGGACGGATACCAACCAGGCGGTTGGTGATCATGCGGGGAATGAACTTCTCGATGTGCTGGTAGGGCCCGTAGTTGTTGGAGCAGTTAGAGATGGTCGCGGGGATCCCAAAGGTGCGGATCCATGCGCGCACCAGCATGTCGGAGCCGGCCTTGGATGCCGAGTAGGGCGAGGACGGGTTGTAGGGCGTCTCCACCGTGAACTTCGCGGGGTCGTCAAGCTCCAAGTCTCCGTACACCTCGTCTGTGGAGACGTGGTGGAAGCGGGTGTCATGCTTGCGCACTGCCTCAAGTAGCGTGAACGTCCCCACCAGGTTTGTCTGAATGAACGGGGCTGGTCCACTGATTGAGTTGTCGTTGTGGGATTCGGCGGCGAAGTGCACCACGGCATCCGCGTTCTTGACGACCTCATCCACCAGGTCGGCGTCAGTAACTGAGCCCTTGATGACGGTGAGCCGCTTGGCTTGCTCGGGCGTTACATCGGTCAGTGACTTTTCATTTGCCGCGTACGTAAAGGCGTCCAACACCTCTACATCCACCTCTGGATGATCATTCAAGAGTGTATGAACGAAGTTGGCTCCGATAAAACCTGCTCCGCCGGTTACGACAATGCGCATTTGTGCTCCTTCAATGAGGCCGGTCAGCGTTCCGCCAAGATCAGGCAGGAACTAAGTATTACTCCCACTAGGCTTGAGGTAGGTCGTTCCCAGTCTAGCCGGGCTTACGCGCCGGGAAATGGAGGTCTGATGACCCAGGGCCAAAATGTGATTGCAGTCGTGGTCACATACAACCCAACGATGGATGAACTTAGGTCGTTGCTGGGCTCACTTTCCCCGCAGGTGGACGACGTGGTGATCGTCGACAATGGCTCTGCGAACCACAAGGATGTGGAGGAGGAAGCAAGGGAGTTTGGAGTCCACTGTCTACCTCTAGGTATGAACCGCGGGATCGCTGCGGCACAGAATCAGGGGATCATCTGGGCGCGCAACGAGGGCGCCACCTATGTTCTGCTTTCTGACCAAGACTCAACTCTGGCGCCCAACATGGTCGAAGAGCTTCTTGACTGTTTTGAGGAACCTCCTCTGCCGGGTCGGCCAACGCGGCTCTCTCTGCTTCAACCAAATGATGGTGAAGCCATGGCATGCTTCCCATCCTCAGCCGTTGATGGACCCGTGGCGGCTGTCGGCCCGGTACCTCTGGATGGTCGTGGCGGCGATGTCGGGAACGCCCTCGTCTATTCCTTCACCAAGTGGGGGGCGATCCGCACCCGCGTTCCTCAACGCGGAGAAGCCCTGGCGGTACCGTTTGTTCTCGCCTCTGGCTGCCTGATCTCCATGAGTGCACTGGACGATGTCGGGCCCATGAACGAAGCGCTGTTCATTGACCACGTTGATCTAGCATGGTGCCTTCGCGCAGTTGAGAAGGGGTACCGCATCCTGGTTAGCGGCAATGCCCCCATCTACCATTCGTTGGGAGACGAGGTCGCTCAAGTCCCAGGACGCAAGAAGCCCGTGCACGTGCACTCTCCCATCCGCAACTACTACATGATGCGAAATACCCTGCTTCTGCAGTCAGCCAGTTTCCTCCCGAAGAGGTGGAAGCAGCGCTACCTGTGGTGGATGACAAAGTACATGGGGTACTACCTGCTCACTCCCGGCCGCACCACGCGTGTCGTCCCCTTCTCGCGGGCTTTGCGCGATGGGCTCCGCGGTGTGGGAGGGCAGTACTAGGCCGGTTTGGAGATCCCCTTGAAGCTCAAGTCCTTCCAGTTTGGGGATGCCGCCAATACTGTGCCAATGAGAATTGCGATGCATGCGAAGATCTGCAGGAAGCCCGGTACCGTGCCCATGAGTATCAAGCCGAAGATGACGGCCCATGCGGAGTAGGAAATGTTCAAGGCCATACCTCGCGACGCCCCCACCGTCGCAATTGCCTTGTAGTAGAACAGGTACGAGGCCGTCCCCGCCAGTGCAGCAACGGCGAGTACGCCCATTGCCGGGGTGATGCTCGCCTTCAGGGCAAAGCCAAGAACGCCGAACACGGGAGCCACCACCAGCATGTAGACGAGGGCGGAGGTAGTCTGGCGGATCTGCAAAGCTGTCTCGTTATCTACGTTGTCATCACGCATACCCCACGCGAGGATGACCGCCTCTGACCCCCACCCGAACACGCACAGCAGTGCGGCGAGGATACCCAGCCAGGCATTCCCTGGAAGGTCCGCGGTCGCGGAAGAGTAACCAATCGCGATGATTCCAGACAACGCAACCGCCAGTGCAGCTACTTGGCGTGGATGCATGCGCTCCTTAAGGAAGACAACCGCCAAGACAGTTCCAACTGCGGGATAGAAGGAGGAGATGATAGCGGTGTAGCCCGGCCCAATATTGTTGATAGCGATCAGATATCCGGTCATACCTACTGGTCCACCCAACAGTGCCGCCACCATGACGGCGCGTCCGCTCTTGGTACGAGCAGCCGTGAGAGTGTCACGGAGGCGCCCTTTGAACCCCATGAAGACCAGAAGGAGCAGCGCACAGACGGTGTCATGTAAAGCAGCACTTGCAAGAGCTGCATCGGGAGATCCCAGGAAGGGGATGAGCAAAAGGGCCATGCCAAGAATGACAGTGTCAAGGCCCCAAAGTGCCCCACTTGCGAGTCCAAACTTCACGGCGCAACCACCTCTGACACGTCCTCGTACTCACTAAGGAGACGGTCAACATAGGTAACAGCATGCTTGTAGTAGATGTACAGCCACTCTCCGACGTTGTCGCCCTCCGCTTCCTTGACGAGAGCCCAGATGTACCAGCACCATCCCGCGAAAACAACGTAAGACCAGAAGTGGCGCCGCTCGCGAGGAGAGGCTTCACGTCCGAAGTAGTACTCCAACGCCTGGTTGGCTTGGTCCTCAGTTAGTTCCGAGCAGACAGTGAGTGTCCCAAAGTCATTTGCTTCGTCCGACATTCCCGCATACTCCCAGTCGATCAGGTGCATTTCATTGCTTGATTCAACGAGGAAGTTGAGGTGGAAGAAATCGTTGTGGCCCGGCACCAGGGGGAAACCGTCCGCATCTGCATACTCCTTGAGCCGCAGGACTTTGGTCCGCAACTCCTGGTATCCGGGCAGGTCAATCGGCCCGTGCTGTAACAGGAGACTCTCATACCTTAATCCCTCGTCAATAAAGTCGAAGTGCCGGTCCAACGTCGCATCGGAGTGGTGAAGCGTCCGCAGCATCTTCATTGCGTTTGAGAGCTCCTGCGGGTTTGATACATCGAGGTTTCGTGCCTCAGGGATAAATCGTGAGATTTTCCAACCTCGCTTCGCGTCCATGTGCATAAATGTCGAGTCCAAACCAAGGTCGCTGGCTAGTTCAAGGGCGGCCTGCTCAGCACCACGGTTGATCATCTTGTCGGTCCCGACTCCTGGATAGCGGTAGACGTACTCCTCGTCACCCACGCTGAAGTGGCATGACAGATTGGTGATCCCCTGTTTCAGCGGATAGAAGTTGCCGACCTCTGATCTCGTGGTGTCGAGCACTTCAACGATGTTGTCGAATACCTCAGAATCGACGTTTTCAATGAAGAGCGGGTCGAAGCCTTGTAACTCATCCAGTGAATCGAACTCGTTGATCAGCCCCTCCGGGTACGGGCGAACAACCATCGGAAGGACATCAAGGTGGTCTATGAAGATCTCTTCCCACAGCTTGCCCACTGTCTCCGGGCGGGTGTAGACCGTTTCGAGAATCTCTCGGAAATGCTTGGAGAACTCCCTGTCGAAGTAGGCGTGTCCGAGCATGATCCAAGAATCCTCGCCACCGATCTCGACTCCGGTGATCAAACCGTTCTGAGCAGTCTCGATGCACCACTCATCCGTTGTTCCCTCAACAAACTGCGCAGAGTAGTACGACTGGTAGACGTAGGTTTCGAAGGGGTTGGATGTGAAGTAGTTGTCTGAAGAACAAATGTATGTGTTGGCAAGCCTGTTTCGAACTGCCCAGAGTGTGCCGTTGTTGTTGCGAGTTGCGTACTCATCATTGATGACGATCTCCACACCATACTTCTCGGCCAGGTAGAAGAAATACTCCTTTTTGTACCCAACAACAACTGAGATGTCCATGATCCCAGCCTCATGGAGCTGTTTAATCTGTCTCTCTATCAGCACGTCGCCGCGGACACGAAGGAGGCCCTTCGGTTTCTCATAGGATATGGGTGCAAACCTCTGGGAAAGCCCCGCGGCCATTATCACCGCGTTCTCAACCCGGTACGGTTGCAACGCTTCGAGACCTTTCGAGGACAGTTGGCGGTCAACGATGTATCCGAGGGCGGCGCACTCACGGACGACCGCGTTGACTGTTCCCAGAGCTAGTCCCGCATTCTCTGCTATTTCCCGCTGCGTAAGACCTTCGTGCGTCTTCTGGAGGGCAAACAGCACTGAAAACTGATTTTGTGACAACAAAGAGGACACCTCGTTCACCAGAATCGAATATCGAACCACGTTCGAATATAACGCATTTGTGAACAGAATCGAACATCTAGGTTACGACACTGTCACAGACTCGCGAGATTGTCACAGTTCATTCCGGATGATCACCGGATAGATGTAGGTGCAACGTCAGCCAAGACACCGGAGAATTCTCTCAGCCGCTCTTCCCAGGTCCAGGGAGAAAGGGCCCCAGCACTCGCCGCTGGCGGCGGATCATCGAGCAGCAATTCGAGCGTCTCAACCAGCGAATCGGTTGACTTTTGCGGAGCTATCAACACAGGCATGCCCTGCGTTCGAAGCAGCTTCGCGCCTGGGACATCGAACGTGACCACACGCCCGTCCTCAGCGAGCGCTTCCAGCATTGTTGTTTGGAACCCCTCGGACAGCACAGTCGGGTTCACGAGAGTAGCTCCGCTGATCTCGCTCCGAACATGCTCGGGTGAAACTCGTCCACGGAGCTGCACCACATCGTCCACTCGGAGCTCCTCGGCGAGGCTTCGCGCTGCGTCAAAGTCAGATCCGTCTCCCAGGATGATTCCTTCAATGTCGCGACCATGGTCGCGGAGGCGAGCGACAGCCCGTAGGAAGGTATCCCATCCTTTCCCATCAACGAGACGCCCAACGAAGACTAAGCGTTCCGGACGATCCGGGACTTCGGCCGGGGAGAGACGCGGCCCAATCGCGTTATAGAAAACCTTGGGCTCCTTCGCCCCCAATCGTCGCGCAAAGGAAGCAGCCTCTTGCGAGACACCAAGTACTCGCTCCGCATGGCGCAAAACGTATCGACCAAGCGTGTTGTCCACGACCCTGCTTGCTAGGGCGATGATTGTGGAAGAGCTCGCAACGTAGCCGCTTCCATGTTCGGTGTGTACCACGGGAATGCAAGCCATATGCGCAGCACGCAGACCCACGAAGGTCATCGGGAAGAAGCGAGTATGGACGGAGACCGCATCAAATGCGCCCTCACTGAGAAACGATGCCAATCGCCTCGTGGTTCCGAGTGTCGGGAAGCTAATGACGCCGGAAATCGGCAAGTGTGCTTTACCGATCAGGATCCGCACGCCATTCTCAAGTCGAGTTCCGGGTTGCTCGTCGATGGTTATCACCGTGACGTCATTGCCTAGCTTTGCCAAGCCAGTTGCTAGCTGTTGCAGATGTTGCTCCAACCCACCAACCCTCGGCGGATACGTGTTTGTGATGATTGCGATTCTCATGGGGCTCCTCAATGACCACCCAGACGAAATGCCTGCCCGTTACAGTTTTGGGGGCGTCTGCGCCACTCCCCGGGGCGCCCCTCGATTCATGAGCATAAATGATAGAGCGAACACAAGGGCTAGAACCATCATGGCCAAGGAGTATGAAAGAGCAGCTCCCATAATCCCGCTAGTTGGCACAAGGACTCGGGACAACACCCATACCAGACCCGCGCTGGCGAGATACCCTCCCAACAATAGATGTTGCTGCCGCATAGTTGTCAGCGCGTAGTAGAAAATGACTGCTAGAGAGTTCATGGCGCCACCTACGACTATGACTAGCAACTCCCGGCGATACTCGGAAAGGTCTACGCTGTAAAGCAGGTTCAGTATTGGCACGCCAAGGAAATAGACCACAATGAAAGTTAGGGCAAAAGCTAGTCCCACACCCAGAATGCCCCTCTTGACTAGCCTTGTGAACCCTGCACGATTTCCCGCGGCCCAGTATGTTGCCATACGAGTGAGTAGGGGACGGAACACAAACATGGCAAGAATGTTGATTGCCAATGCCGGCATGAAAAGTATGGCGTAGTAGCCCTGCTGTGCTGAGTCCATGAATGCCTCAATGGCGAAGCGTGGTGCGTTCGTCAAGTACATTGCCAGGAAGGCTGCCAAGAAAAGAGGTAGGCAGGCGATCAAGAGAGAGCGCACCGGACCCACACTAAATGCAGGCCGCAGTGGAAACAGGCCCTTGGCCGGAGGCACAATCAAGAAAGCAACGGCCAAAGCGGTCACAATGATGGTCACAATGGTCGTAGTCGCAAGGTCGCGCGTAACGAAAATCAGGACAGTGAACACCGTTGTGGTTACCAGCACTCGGAAGAAGTTGGCACGCCCCGCGATATCGAGCCGACCGATCCTCTGAAATTCCCCATAGAACACATCCTCGAATGCGTCGAACACACGAAGTGAAGCAACGAGGATCACCACGATGGCGCTCTGTTGGCCTTTGCCGGTCACCAGAGCATAGGCCACAATTCCCAC
Source organism: Schaalia sp. JY-X159 (assembly GCF_014525425.1). Classification (NCBI taxonomy): domain Bacteria; kingdom Bacillati; phylum Actinomycetota; class Actinomycetes; order Actinomycetales; family Actinomycetaceae; genus Schaalia; species Schaalia sp. JY-X159. The sequence continues at coordinate 84,258 of NZ_JACEXI010000006.1, forward strand.
GACCATTACAACGAGAGTGACCAGGCGCGTAGCATAGTAGGTTCCGAAGGAAAAGCGGTGGCGAACATCGGTTGCCTGGTAGGGGCGAACTTCATAGGCGCCCACGGTTTGGAATTGCTGACCCACCGCTGTCGCCAGAGAGTAGACGCCAGCGGCAGCGATACCGGCCGCCCTCGTCACCACGATGAGCATCAGCACCATCGATAGCGATCCCATGAGGCTGCTCGCCGTGTTCCAGAAATAGTCCCGTCCCAGTTGGGACTTGCCGCTAGATCCCACTAATCCGGGTCGACTTCTGCGTAGCGGCCCAAGTCCACGTGGTATGGCTGGTGGTTCTTTCTCTTATTCTCTGGTGGTAGCTCCATGTAATCGCCGTAGCCGCGGGTCAATATCGCCTCATAGTTGTTGGGGAGCTGCACCTCGATGTCCCCAAATGGAGCTGACACTGATGGAAAGAGATCACCTTCTGCGACCTCCCATGCCATTGGATTCATATCCGTGAAGTCGGTGTGCCTGTTCCCAGGCTCTTGCTCGAAACGTCTCGCTGCCTTCTCCCATCGGTTCTGCAGGACTGTGGGACCCACGTGAAGGCCCTTTAGTGCCCGATACACAAGGCCCGTCACAGAATGCACTGCCCTTGTTACGGCAGGCTCGAGGCTCAAGTACGGGCGTGGAGTCCCCTGCAAGTACATCATGCGCCCCCAGAACCAAGCCTCCCGAGCTTGCAATCGGTACCGCCATGTCTCCCGCGGAACCTTGTCGAGGGGGAATATATCGATCGAGAGCCGCATCTTGTACGGACTGTCTTTGATGAATTCGGAGATGAACTCCGTGTCTCGGAGTCCCAGAACAGAGAACATGTTGGGAAACTCAGCGTCTACGCGAGAGTTCGAGAGTACATACTCTGGCTTTAATACGCCCGGAGCATGCGAAAGGAACCGCTCGTAGTCGCGTCGCAGCATACATACGTCGACGTCATCATCCCACGGGATAAATCCGCCGTGGCGAACCGCACCCAGAGCGGTTCCCCCGTAGACGACATAGGGAGTCCCAACCTCTGCACATACACGATCGAACTCTTTCAAGATCCTCGTCAGTAACTCTTGGATGCGCCGAAGCAAATCCGGGTCATCATAATCCTTAAACACGGTTCCTCCTAGCGGGCACTCCCACGTATCATCTCGAACTGGGCCTAGAACCCCGCGTCGGGCTCCTCCTGGCCGTTTTCCTCCTCGACGTCCCGCACCTCCTCTAGCACCCTCACCCTCTCGGATACCAGTGCGATCTCCTCAGCCAGCCTTCTGTCCGAGTCCGAATTCTTCGACAGGTCGACACTGAACTGCAGCGTGATGAGCAACAATACGATACCTCCGGCAAACAACCCGAGGTTGAAGGGGACTTCGACACCGAGATGTCGTGAGAGGAAGGAGAGTATTTGAGGGAACACGGAAATCAGTACCACGGCGATGCCGATCACAATCCACCAGGTCGCGTATTTCTCCTTCATGCGTCCTGAGCGAAGGTTAACGAAAATCGCTGCGAAGACTACCAGCGAGAACACAATGCCGAAAATGTAGCTCGTGCTGCTCATTTTCCTGCGCCCCCCACAGATAGAGGTCTCTGCGTGAGCGCTATCGCGAGCGCAAACCACGCTCGAAGTAGGAAACGCGTTGACTTTAGTGCACCGTGGGACGGCTCACCGCCCGCCCTGGGCCTCATCTCCACTGGAACCTGAATGATCTTGAGCCTGCGTCGCGCGGCGATTGTCAAAGCACCGATCGTGTCTCCCAGGTACTCTGCCGGGTAATCCACCGAGAACAACTCAATTGCCTTCTTGGAATTTAGCTTGAACCCTGACGTGGTATCCGTCAATTTGGCTTTGGTGACCGGCGAGAGGACAGCTGACAACAAACTCATTGCCCATCGACGAGGGCCCTTAGTCTGGTAGCTTCCAGTGCCCGCGAACCTCGCCCCGATCACAATGTCTGCATCCGCCGCTCTTGCTGCATCCAGGAGGCGAGGAATATCAGCGGGATCATGTTGACCGTCTGCATCCAGCTGTAGGGCCCAGTCATAGCCATTGCGACGCGCATATAAGTACCCCGTGCGCATGGCCGCACCAACCCCCAGGTTCAACGGTAGCTCGAGCACCTTCACACCACCGTCCCTAGCGATTTTCGCCGTGTCATCCACAGAACCATCGGAGACGACAACGACGTCTGCCCACGGTACTGCTGTACGGAGCTCAGTGAGAACGTCACCGATCACGCTGGCTTCGTTCCAAGCTGGAATCACGACCAAAAGTCGCTCTCCGGAGGCAATCACCTTCTCATTCATTTGATCCCCAACACCGTCGTGAGACGCGCTTGGGCCCCTAGTCCCGGCCCTGCTCAATCAGGTCGAGGAGGTATTCTCCGTAACCTGACTTGACCAGGGGAAGAGCTACTTCTCGCAGTTCCTCATCCGTCAGAAATTCCTTACGCCAGCCCACTTCTTCGGGGCAGCCAATCTTCATTCCCTGACGATCTTGAACGGTACGAATGAATACCGCGGCATCTGACAGATCGTCGAAAGTTCCGGTGTCAAGCCATGCGGTGCCCCTGGGAAGGACCTCGACAGCGAGATCCCCCCTATCAAGGTAAACCTTGTTGACGTCCGTAATCTCGTACTCGCCGCGGGCAGATGGCTCCAGATCCTTAGCTATCTGGACAACCGTGTTGTCGTAAAAGTACAGACCCGGGACCGCGTAGTGCGAGCGAGGCGCAGCCGGCTTCTCTTCCAAAGAGACCGCTCTGTTGTCGCGGTCAAACTCCACGACCCCGTATGCCGAAGGGTTGGACACGCGGTACGCAAAGACGGCACCACCCTTGATATCTGTAAGGCGTGAGAGTCGAGACCCCATACCGGGACCATAAAAGAGGTTATCGCCGAGGACGAGCGCAACCTTGTCATCTCCAATAAAGTCCGCCCCGATGACGAATGCCTGTGCAAGACCATTGGGAACAGCTTGTTGCGCGTAAGTTATCTTGATGCCGAACTGGGACCCGTCTCCCAGCAGCCTCTCAAATCCGGCAGCGTCATGAGGGGTGGTAATTATGAGGATCTCATTGATTCCCGCCAGCATCAGTGTCGTCAGCGGGTAATAGATCATCGGTTTGTCGTACACCGGCATCAGCTGCTTCGATGTGCCCAGCGTGAGCGGGTGTAGCCGCGTGCCCGACCCGCCTGCCAGAATGATTCCCTTCATTGCGACCCTTCCTCGTACTCTCGGTTGATCCACTCAACTCTACCAAGGTGTCTGTCACGAGATTTGACTGATGCGCGACTAACGTCATCAGGACGAAGATACCAACAGTCATGCACAGGGCTCCGACGATCCAAACGACTCGAGGTCCTATCGCCCATGGCCACCAGGGTTCCCCTGCCGCGGAACTCATACCGTCCGAGGTGACCCCGCTTGCAAATCTGAGAATCGTGGTGGCAAGAGCGGATGCGTTTGCCACCGAAGCAATCCCCGCGATCCCGATCGTCTGTCCCAAGGAGAGTCCCAACGGCTTCTTGGTGCCTGGCTGGACCCACACTAGCAATGCGAAAGCGAGAAGTGGCAGCATATAGCGACCTTGGTAGTACGTTACCGGCGCCACGTGCCGAAGCGTCATGCTTACCACGGGAATCCCGTAGAGAGCTCCGAACACGACCATGGCGGCGAACCCGTTTCGCCACGAGATGTCATGAGCTCCTGCAAACAAGAGAGCACCAAATACTATGACCATTACCAGGGTCGCCCAGCCGGTTAGGGGAACATCCAACCAACCCGGGCCCATCCCCAAACCCCAAAGGGATGCTGCGTACGCAGGGAGAGAGGCTATGTTGTCCACGAGCACTTCTAGTGTGGAGGCATTCAAATCCACTGGCCATCCTCCGTCCCCCGTGAGGTTGTCGGCTTGCGTGGATGATAGGAGAACAAGGAGTCCCAGTCCCGTAGCGATGCCCGAGAGGATGACCTCGGGCATCAGGTTCTTCCTGAATGGCACCAACAGCCAGAGAGCCAACGTCACAATCAGCAGGTAGAAGGCGGCGTCAGGACGGCTCATCATCGCCATCCCGGCGCCCATAACCGCGAAGGCGAGTAAGGTCCATCTGCGCCAATGGGAAGAGCCTGCGGCTGAGACAAGCGCACCCCCGTAGATCAGAACGCCGCTGATGGCCCAACTGCTGGGGTTGTTCGACGCGACGAAGTACACCCCCATTGGAACCCATGCCGCAACGGTGGCCAGAATCAGATTCTGTCGAGCCCGCGGTGCAGACAATGCCCCGACAGCGACAACACCACCGAGACCAAGGATAACGTTGGCAAAGCGCATCATCACGACCGACCTGTGAACGTCTGGGCCGACTAAGGTGTGGTGGAAGCGGTAGTATCCCGGAGGGTATGCTCCATCATCAAATCGGTATGAGGGGACATATACGTCATCGGCAAGATCGTCCGTGCAGGCTGCCGACGTCTCGGGATGGAACGCCCAACAGTCTTGAGACATGTACACCGTCTCAGGTACAACGATCTTGGTTACCTCACCATTCGACACCACCACATCGCAAGAGCCGCCCTCAACTGGATTAGGACACCAGGTGCTGCCCAGATGGTAGTCATCGTCCGGGGAGCCTCCCACAGGTGAGACTAGCGCCCATGTCAGAAACCCAACGAGAATACATAGTGTGCCGACAAGACCAGCCACCAAGCTCCGAACGCGTGTAGTGTCCTCACTCTTCAACAATGAATTCCAATCACTTGGCCGGCGGTAAAGAACCGACTACTTTCGAATAGACCGTTCCTATGCTCTCAGAGCCAGACCGGGCTTTGAAGGCTGCGGTACCTTCGCTCCTAGATGTCTCGCGTTGGAAACTATCGTAAAGCACTGTTGTCAAAGAGTAACCGCCGTCGGTCAGCGACAAGCTCGGGAGCACGAATCGAACCGTCTGGTGCCCCTCTAGGACCGCACCTTTGAGTCCGGCGGCGTGTGCGCTGGTAATGAGGATCGTTGATCCCAGGGAATTGTTGACTGAGAGTGTCAGATCCCATTGTGACACTTGGTGTGGCACGAACAGCTCTACATCAACGGTTAGATCATCACCTGGGGTCAGTGCTTTACCTTCTGTTCGAGGAACGACAGAGACGATGACAGGTTCGTCACCTTCCTCAACATCATCGCGGCGAGTGGCGACTGAGACTCCCTCTGAGCCCTCAATGAACAGACCTGTCCTCATGACCTGAACCGCTTCAGTTGGGTCCCCATCAAAAGCAACCGTGCCTTTGTGGAGGACAACCGCCCTGTCACACAACGAAGTAATATGCCCCATCGCATGCGAGACGATAATGATAGTGCGGCCCTCTGCCTGAAACTCCTGAATTTTCTTGAGGCACTTTTCCTGGAAGGCCTCGTCTCCAACCGCAAGAACTTCATCAACAAGGAGAATATCCGGATCGACATGGACTGCGACTGCGAAGGCCAAGCGCACGTACATGCCGGAGGAGTAAAACTTCACTTGAGTATCAATGAACTGCGCAATACCTGAGAAGGCAACGATGCTCTCGAACTTTGCGTCTGTCTCTGCTCGTGACATGCCGAGGATCGATGCGTTCAAGTAGACGTTCTCACGCCCGGTCAGATCCGGGTGGAAGCCAGCTCCAAGCTCAAGCAACGCTGCAAGTCGACCACGGGTCTCAACCATGCCTTCATCAGGTTGGATGATACCGCCGATCATCTTCAATAGTGTTGACTTACCCGAACCATTTGGCCCAATCAAGCCAACAGTCGTACCCGCCTTGAACTTGAGTGAGATACCTTTCAGCGCCCAGAACCTATCCTCGTGCTTCTTTGACTCTCCCGGGTGGAGGACCCGATCCTTGACCGATTTATCCTTACGGAGAACAAAGAACTTAGAGGCGTCCTTCACTATTGCTATCTCTGGACCAGGTGGTAGGTGTGAGCCTTCGTCATGACCCTCTGTAAACGGGATTTCTTGAGTCATCAGAGTTCCTGCGCAAAGTTTGGTTGAAGTCGGGCGAAGACACGCTGTCCCCACCAGAGAACAAAGACGCCGATCACGCTCGCGATACCCATGCGGAATGCCAAGTCATCAGGAATAACCCCATCGCTTGCACCCGCCCAAAAAGCCTCTTGAAAACCAAGAACTGCGAGCGTTACTGGGTTGTTGATGTACACATTTGTGAGCCAGCCAAGACCGCGCATTGAGAACGCATCGGCCACAAAGGTCCAGGAGTAGACAATCGGGCTAAACCACATCAGCAACATGACAACAACCTCGACCATGAACTGGATATCTCGGAGGTAGACATTCCAAGCCGCAAGGAAGAGTCCCAGCCCAACACCGTAAAGGAGGACAATAAGCACAGAGAGCAGTGAGAAAAGAAGGTTAGCGCCGAACACGATTGTTCCGACGAACGCCGCAGCAACCAAGAGAATAACCATCTGCAGCCCGAAATTCACGAGTGCAGCACCCACGGCGGCAATTGGAAAAATCTCCCTGGGAAGATAGATCTTCTTGATGAGTCCGGAGTTCGCGATAATCGAACTGGTCATCGTGTTCACGACCTCGGAGAACAAGCCATAAATGGTGAGGCCCGAGAAGATGAAGATCGCGAAGTTGTTTATGTTTCTCGCTGCACCTAAGAACTCCCCCATCACCAGGTAGTAGATGAGGAGCTGAGTCAGTGGACGAATCATCGACCATACAAGACCAAGCGTGCTGTCCTTGTATCTTCCAACCAACTCCCGCCGTACAAGAAGCCCAAGTAGTTCGCGACGGGAAAAAACTTCACGAATGGCGCCGAAGAACCCAGTTACCGCATTCTCCTTGCGGCGGTAACTCACGAGCGGAAGATTTTCAAGACGCTTATAGCGCGCATCTACGATCTTGGAGTCCTCAGACACAGCGGACTCCATCCTGAAAAGACCGCGTACCACACAGTTCTGTCGGTGCCATGAAGACAATGATAACCATCTACGCGCGTCTCCCGAATTCGGTCTGGCTGCATTCAGTGTCTAACGGCCATCATTTCTGTAGGCTGTGAACAATCAAGTGGCATGGAAGCGTGTAATAAGGAACGGTGTTGGTGTGAAGACTGAACTAAATAGAACACTGGTATTCCTGTTGTACGACGCAGATGGCGTTTGCGATACCTCCGTCCTTCACACCCTTCGTGGATTCCGTTTCTTTGTGGAGAACATACTGGTTGTTGTGAATGGGTCCCTACAGGCGAGCTCACTCGAGGCTGTCAGGGCGATCGCAGACGACGTCCTAGAGCGTGACAACGTGGGATTCGATGTTGGCGCCTACAGAGACGCACTCGAGTTTCTCGGATGGGACACGCTTGCAGGTGTCGACGAGCTCTTCCTAGTGAACTACACATTTTTTGGCCCGGTGGGATCTTTTGAGCCGCTTCTGGACCGTATGGACTCAGTTGACGTTGACTTGTGGGGTATCACCGATCACCCCGCAGTCTCGCCTCATCCGTACACAGGTCGCGGAACGATGCCGGAACACTTGCAGTCCTATTGGTTGTCGATACGGGGGCCCATCCTGCGCAGCCCCGAGTTTCGACGCTACTGGAAGTCATTGAAGGACCCGACTTCCTACTCGGAGGTCGTCACTCAGTTCGAATGCGAGTTCACCAGGTACTTCGCGGACCTCGGATTCACCTGGCAAGCCGCCTTCCCGGCTGCCAACTACGGAGTCTCAAACGCCACCATGGAGGCACCTGTTGGTCTTCTCCAAGATGGTTGCCCACTATTCAAGAAGCGTCTCTATTTCCATGATGTGCCCGCTCTAGTTGACCAAGGCATAGTAACCGCCGCGGTAACAGAGGAAGCAAAGCGTCGAGGATACCCCGAGGACCTAATAGTTGAGGGTGTCGTTCGACGAACAACCACGAGAGAGCTTACTGAAGGAATCGGCGCAAGCTACATCCGGGTTACGGACCCTCTTGAGGAGAGCATCCAACCCAATGTGATCGAACTCCAAGGTGACCGTGTAGCACTCAGAAGTCGAACGTCACATCCATGGAAGACCCTCGCTGAACGCGGAATCGACGCACTCATGGGCGAGGCAGACATCCTCATAATTGCTCCCAGACCTCCTAGGCCCGGTTTGCGCGCAGACGGGATACAGCTCCGATACCAGAACGTCACTGAGGCCATCACAGCTGATCCAGAATTCATCGTCGGACTGTTCGATGCTCACTCAAAACTTGGAGCCGTTTACCCGTACGTGCAGGTCGTCGGTACTGCAGTGCGAGGGCGAAGTTGGTTTGGTAGCTCACTCCTTTCAATGAAGTTGGCGGACCAGCTCGAGCTGACGGGGAAGTTCAGCCAGACATCTCCCGTGGCGCCCTACCGTGGAGCAGCGGCCTACCGCCGAGAGGTGGTGGAACTCCTGAGGGAGGCAATAGTTAGGGGTGGAGGGTGGAAATCACTTGTTGACCTCGTAGGTGATGACGAGGTACTTCACCAAATGTTGGACATGCTGACGGGGGACATAGCACGCAACGGGGGCTTCTTCGTTGGTGAGACAGGGAGTCTTACAGAGGCCCAGACGAGTTTACTTTTCGTCGTAGATCTCTACTCGCATACTCCCAGAATCTTCCGCGACTACACGCACTACCCGTATTCGGGACATGTGATTGCTCCGACCCTGAAAAATAGGATCGGTAAAGCGATCCAGAACCTATCCCCAGGAACATTTGATCGCGTGCATAATCTAGAACTGCAAGCGAGATCCGCGATTTCGGGCATGAGGCGGGTTGAGAAATGACGGCCTATCGTCGTGCGACGCGATCACGGACACTGGTTTTCGCAGCAGCTGACTCAAAAGCCACAACAGAGGACATTGACGCTGCTGGCCAGTATCTCCTTTCAGCGCTTCGTCCCTACTGCTCGTCGACCCTCATTGCGGTACCAGCTAACCGCGCCAACTCATCGCTCAGAGTTTCAGACTCGGGTATGACTCACCTGCCTTATGACCGAGATCGCGGACTCGCGGGGATCCTCGCATCGCTTGCAGCAGCCTCACCCTCTTTGACACACCAGCTCGGGGAGGAGATTCTCATCGTAACCGATGGCCTCATCGGTCCACTTTCCGACCTTGACGATCTTTTCTCACGCCTTGATGCCCCGGGGAGATCGATCCGTTTCCTCACCAAGCCCGATCCAACGTACGACGGAGAACAGGGCACTGAGTCCCTGGCGCTTGAGCCTCAGTTCTTGCAGCTTTCCCACAACACGCTTCGATCCTCAGAGCTCCTGGTGGCCCTCAACGGCGCGTCTAGTCTCCGTGATCTTCTGCTGGCACTAGCACCGGCAGGTCTCACTCCCGGTTGGCTCTATGGAAACTCCGACGAAGACTATTTCTTGCGTTCCTCCACGGCTGGCATCCCACTAATCCCTTGGGCAACGTTCACTTCTGATCCGCTACTCTTGGAACGGTGGGCCGTGAGCGCGCGCACCGCATACAGTGAAGTAGTGAAGAGCGGATACCCACTCGACATTTTCTGGAGCCACCTGACCCATGCTGTTCCACCGCAAGTCTGGTATACAAATATCGCACTTCTGGATATACCCCAAGGTGTAGCGCCCAAGCACAAGAACACCCTGAAGACTGCAGTATGCGCCCACGTGTTCTATCCTGACATGCTCCGCGAGATGGTTCGCTATGCCTCAAACATCCCGTCACCCGTCTCTCTCTTTATCACAACTGATTCCGCTGAGAAGCAAGCGAGGCTCGAAGCATCCCTGAAGGAACTCCCATATCAAGCGCATTTCGACCACATTGAAGTCCGCACAGTCGCTACAAATGACGGGCGTGATATCTCAGCGTTCCTGGTGGATTGCGGTGATGTCATCCGGGATGTAGAACTCGATCTGGTTGTCAAGATGCACTCGAAGCGATCTGTCCAGGACCCTCAAAGCGTCAGCTCGTGGTTCCGCAGCCACCTCTTCGAGAATCTTTTTTCTTCCTCCAATCACGTCGCTCACATCTACAACCGTTTCACGAATGAACCGCAGCTCGGAATGGTCTTTCCTCCCGTGATCCACATGGGGCTCCCGACGATGGGCAACGGGTGGACAGCTAATCGCCTCCCCGCCGAAAGATTGGGGAAGCGACTCGGGATAGATATCCCCTTCGACACACACACTCCCCTATCGCCATACGGCAGCATGTTCATCGCGCGGCGCGAAGCACTGCTTCCGCTTGTTGATGCCAATTTCAGGCCCAACGAGTTTCCAAGAGGCGACAACTACCGCGACGGATCCCTGGCACACGTCCTCGAACGCCTATACAGCTATGTCGTCTACAGCCAGGGTTACTACTCTCGTTGCGTTCAAACTCCAGAATTGGCAGAAATATCGGCGGTTACTCTCGAGTACAAGCTAGACACAAGCTCTTCGTATATTCATCCACACGTTCTTGAGCAAGTGAAAATGCTTGACGCCGGAGCTTCCGGCGTCCCTCCAGTGACATCCATTCGATCACTAGTACAGCGACGCGTCAGCGCACGCTTCCCTAGGTTTGGGGAGTCTCTAACCGCTGGATGGATGGCTGGGAAGAAAACTAGGCGCGCAATCAGGTCAAAGATCGCATCTATAAGAGGCGCCTAGTTCGTATCATCGCATGCAGTTATGCGCCACAGTGATATGCCACCTGATTGGGCAACAAGCTCGAACCCTGACCCAACATCCACGTTGTAGAAGCCCGCATATGCGGGATCTCGCCGATTCACCGGAGTTCCACTGTCAATCATCAGGCCCACGATACCGTGACGCTCAATCGCCTCACACACTTGAGGGTCGGTGAGAATCTGATCAAATTCAGTCGCGAGCAGACTCTGGTCTCCCGAGCTGTACAAGGGGCGTGGGTAGAAAGAATCGACCCCACCGAATACTGACACGAAACCCACACCACTGGAGTAGGAACCTACCAGCACTTCGCCGTCCTCAAATGCGGCACTAGCTGCTTCGAGCACAACGACCCTGTCTTCGTCCAAGACTGACGGCACGCGAGGATCGAGACTGTAGCCGAGCTTTGCGTATCCGCCTAGCGTTCGTCCCGTGGAAAGGGCAGCCGGCAAGACAATTACCACGACCAGCAGCAAGGAGGCGAACCCAACCAACCCGAACCAACGTCGACGATCTTCAATTGGAGGGTCGATGAGTCGGCATACTACTCGGCTGGCCCCTACCGATGCGAAGACGAGCGTCACTATGAGGAAAGGCACGAGGAGGCGTGTATCGTCCTTCCACCACGGACCAGTCAGTGCGCGTAAGCGGTTTTCGGGTCCACCGGCGAGTACAAATAGCAACCCGTAGGTGAGTCCTGACGCCAGCAGCACGCGAGCCGCTCCAAAGTTGCGCATCGTCCATATCCCAAGTATTGCGAACCCAAAAACACACAACCACAGAAGCACTAACGAAACATTCGGAAACAATGGGGCTGACGCTAGCGTCCCACTTAAGAGCGTGGCGACAACCTCTGTATATGCCTTTGACTCACGGCTGAACATTCCGAGGTTGTTCACATAGTCACTGCGCAAGACCACGGCAAATAGCGTAAATACTGCCAAACTAGCAATGATGACCACCGAGGAAGACGCCATCTTTGCCCCCCGCGACCACAGGGTGGCGGAGAGCTGCAAGATAGCACCCAAGATCGAAATCCCCACTACCACCATCAGCAGCAGCCCAACGCTCGGGTGCGCTGCGAAGAGACCAACTGCCGCCAGAACTCCGAGGAAATAGGCCGCAGGAGAACGCGCATTATCGACAATCAGAAGCACGATCGCAATTCCGGCTGGCAGGAACGCCAGGCCCAACCCCAGCGGATGAATGGAAGTTCGGAACACCAAGTTTCCGGGGAAAACTGTGCACAGTAGCGCAAATAATGGTACGAACAGGGTTACAAAGCGAGACTTTGGCGCCGTTATAAGTCCCAGCATCGCAAGCGACCAGGGCCAGAAGACTGAGCCCGTCGCGATCACTGCAGCATTTGAGGCGAGCACTATTCGATCTCCGAAGGAGAATAGCGATACCAGTGAGTGCCACAAGGTTGGGTAGTAAACCGCACCCTGCCCACCAGGATCGTACATGGCAGATAGGCCGCCAAACGGGCTGGTACTTGCACCATCAAGCAACAGTTGGATTCCGTTGTAGTGGAACTGTGCATCACCGAATGATTGGATCGCTGCTGCTCCCGGCCAAGTGATGACGAGCGCTACGGTTTGTATAACCGCAAACAATAAGATGCCGACAACCACCAGTCGCGCGGTGCGTCCACTGATCTCCGGAACACTCAATCTTGGCCCTCGAGCAGCGTCCTTCCATTCCGCTAGGAGGAATGCTGCTATGAGAAGTACGAGGGTGATACAAACCTGCCACCAGGACCACCTCCAGCCGACTACGCCATTGACCAGAGTAAGAAGTCCGAGAATGCCCAATCCCACTGGTGGCGACAGAACAACAGCCTGCGGGCTCCGGAGACCGAGAATTCGCAAAGGGAGGTACCCGAGTGCCCCTATGAGAACCACGATCCCAAGGACCAAACCCAACAGGGTGAACCACTCCAGCACCGATATACCCCCCGCCATCTACTCCCCAATAACCAGGCGAGGCGTACCAACCCAGTTGTCCGGGTTCGTGATGCGGCGCCCGTCAAAGAGGAGTTTGATGCCGGGGAAGTCGCGTGGGGAAAGATCCGCGTAGCTCTTGTGATCGGCTTGTACGATCACCACGTCAACGTCCTCACCAACGTGGTAGGGATCCCAGCCAAAGGCGGCCAGTTCTTCGTCCTCGTACATGGGGTCTTCAACAACTACGTCGACGCCCTCACGACGCAGCGCATCAACAGTTTCAAAAACGCCGCTGAACGCGGTCTCTTTGACGCCGCCACGGTAGGAAGCACCCAACACGGCAACCTTCTGGCCCTTCAAAGGACCAACCAGGCTCTTCACCTGGGACACCACGTAGTCGGGCATTGCCGCGTTGAACTGGCGCGCGGTCCGCACGATCGAAGCATCGGGATCCGTCGACAGGTAGAGGCGTGGATAAACCGGAATGCAGTGACCACCAACCGCAATTCCGGGGCGGTGAATGTGACTGTAGGGCTGGGAGTTGCAGGCGTCGATTACGCGGTTGACGTCAATGCCTTCCTTGTCTGCGTAAACGGCAAACTGGTTAGCCAAACCAATGTTGACATCGCGGTACGTTGTCTCAGCCAACTTGGCCATCTCCGCGGCCTCGGCGCTGCCCATGTCCCACACTCCATTTTCACGGGGAAGGTCGGGACGCTCATCAAAAGACAGCACCTGCTTGTAGAACTCAATGCCTGCCTTGGTTCCACGGTCCGACAGTCCGCCAACCAGTTTGGGGTACTTGCGCAGGTCGGCAAACACGCGACCGGTCAGGACACGTTCGGGGCTGAAGACGAGGTCGAAATCCACGCCCTCTTTCAAACCGGAGATCTGCTCAATCATTGGCTTCCAACGGTTGCGTGTTGTTCCCACCGGGAGGGTTGTCTCGTAGGAAACCAGGGTTCCGGGGGTGAGGTGTTCCGCAAGCGAAGCGGTGGCCGCATCCATCCAGCCAAAGTCGGGCTCCCAGGTCTCATCATTTACAAACAGAGGAACGACCAGGACGACAGCGTCCGCACCGGGAATGGCCTCTGCGTAGTCGGTTGTGGCCCGCAGTCGTCCGGCGGGAACGAGGACGGACAGCTTCTCCTGTAAGAAGTCTTCCCCGGGGAACGGCTCAATACCCGCATTGACCAGATCAACCGTGTGCTGATTAACGTCAACGCCCACCACTTCGCAGCCTGCGTCAGCAAACTGGACTGCCAGTGGCAAACCGATCTTTCCAAGAGCAACAACTGCTACGCGCATGAAGTGTGCCTTTCATTCCGTGCAAGTATCCGCGGATCAACCGGGGTCAAGTCTACAGTTGGGGCTTCGGCAGCAATCCTGCTTGTGACCAGATAAACCCGCTCTTGCCTATAATCACACCATGCGAGTTCTTTCCGTGGTCGGCGCACGCCCTCAGTTCGTCAAATTGGCACCAATCGATAAGGCCTTCAAGAAAGCGGGCATCGAGCACGTCATCGTGCATACCGGTCAGCACTACGACCTGATGCTCTCTGATGTTTTCTTTGAGGACCTGGGGATCTCGGCACCAGCCGAACACCTGGGGGTTGGTTCGGGATCACACGGGAAACAAACGGGGGCAATGATGAGCGCCCTCGACGACGTCTATGCGAAGCACAATCCCGACTGGGTGCTGGTTTACGGGGACACGAACTCGACGCTCGCAGCGGCGATCTGTGCGGCGAAGATGCACATTCCCCTGGCTCATCTTGAGGCTGGCCTCCGCTCTTTCAACCGGCGTATGCCGGAGGAACACAACCGTGTTCTTACCGACCACGCCTCTGACCTTCTGCTCACCCCAACAACGGTTGGCGCCGATCACCTTGCCCATGAGGGCATTACCGAGGGTGTTGTGATCACGGGTGACGTGATGACGGATGTCCTCTACGAGACCCGGGATAAAGTGAAGGGCAAGAACTCTCCGTTCCAGGACAGTCTGGATCTGATGCCGGGTACCTACTCGGTTGCCACCATTCACCGTGCGGAAAACACGGATGACCCGACCCGCTTAGAAGCGATCCTTGAGTCGCTGGGCAACGTGGACCATCCAGTGGTGATCCTCGCCCACCCACGACTCCTAGCCAAAGTTGAGGAACATGGGTTGACTCTTGCCCGCGGGAACCTGATTGCCCACGCTTCCATCCCCTACCCACAACTTGTCTCTGCCGTCATGAACTCCCGCGGCGTCATCACTGACTCGGGAGGACTGCAGAAGGAAGCGTTCCTGCTCGGTGTACCTTGCACCACGGTGCGCCCAGAGACCGAGTGGGTCGAAACAGTGGAACTCGGCTGGAACGTCCTCGTTGAACCTGGCCCCGCCCTCACCGCGGCAGCAACGCGTCCCCGTCCCACCACTACCAACGCCGCACCGTACGGGAACGGACATGCTGCCGACGCGGTGGTGGCGGCGCTAAAGGAGCACAGTTCAGCCGACTAGCTAGATCGAGGCCGAAATACCGGGTGGAGTTGGCCAGATCAGCTGCCGCTCGCTACGGCAGCATCTTCTTCCAATGTGTCTGCCATGTTTAGAAATGTGCGGTCGCCTGTCATGAGTGCAAGGTCCGTAAGTTGGTATGTTACCCCGCGATGATAGTTCTCCGGCCTCAGGTCGATATCCTTACAAACCTGACCCGCACAGTAATACGACCATTGATTCTCATATCTCCACTCAGAGAATGAGTCGCGAACCGTCGTCGCACCAGCGTCGAAGAGCGCTGCGGCCTGCTCATTGTCGAACTGAATGGCGTAATCAAATAGTCCCCACATCGCGTACATATGCCCATTCACCACGTGGCTGGCCGGGTAGTCAGGCTGTACGTACTCCTCAAACCACAGATTCCCTTCATCGATGTTTAGGAACATCCTGTCAGCAGACGCATCCTGGGTAAACGAAGCGAATGTCTCGTCGGCCGCGACTTTCCATTTATCGTCCCCTGTCGCCTCGTACATGCGCGTGAACACGGAGAGCGCCATGCCCTGCGCCATGCCCGAGTACCATGGCGCCTCCAGAGGAATGACGCCGTGAAATGTGTGGTCGAAGTCGTAGGGGAACCATCTGGCACCATCGACAAGTTCTGAATCATCAAGCAGCTTCTGGGCGTTGAGCTCCGCTCTGTTCAGGTACTCGAGCTCGCCTGAAGTGAAATAGGACTCTATGGCATACACGATGTACCAGGACAAACCCACTGGGTGCGTCACGAAGCCCTCGTGATCCGGCCATGACTGCACGACTACGCCGTTCTCATCGTACTCACGCCGTGCATCGTCAAGATCAGCTAGGTTATCCAGGCTCCTCCCGTAAGGACGAATGACCAGCGGGGAAAGAGTGACACCAGACGTTGCCACCCCATCTGGGAGAGAAGCGGCAGCGACGTCTCCATATTGAAGCGATGTGGAGCTAGATTGGGCTGTAATTCTTGGTGCACGCTCCGTACCGTGGATTACCAAAACCACGAGGACTACGCTCACCAATACGACGACAGTTGCTGCGAGCAAGCGCCAGTACGTATCTGGCTTACTCTTGGATACCCGTGTGGCATGGCGTGGTGACATTCGATAATCTTGGCACATCCATTTGGAGGGAAGTGTCAGATTGCTTTGTCAGTTCTATAACACGTTTTTGTAGTGCCGGTCCGGTGTGAAGCGCAGGACTCTTTACGCGGGGCGAGCTGATGACCGCTGACACCAAGACCGTGGGGCTCTCGACTAGATCTCAAGTCGTCTAGACCGTCAGGTTGACTCCGCCCAGCGCAGCAAGCACGCTGACTACCAGGGTACCTAGCCCGTAGAAGAGAGCTGTCCCCCAACGCTCGTCCTCAGCGAGCGACACTGTCTCGAGGCTGGCTGCGGAAAAGGTCGTATATCCGCCGAGCAGCCCAACCGTAAAGATCGGCCCCCACACCACACCAGTGAGCGGACCAGCGATGAGTCCGAGGACGAATGAGCCTGTGATGTTGATGAGCCAGGTTCCCCAGGGAAAGCGTGCTCTAGCCTTCGCGGGAATCGACATGTCGATGACAAACCTCAACGTCGCACCCAATCCTCCGGCGACGGCAACCAGAAGCGCGAGAAGCAGGCCGTTCATCGTGTTTCCCCCAGGACCCGACCGAGCCTGCGCGCACGCACAGCGCGCCTTCCCGCCAACACCCCGGCCACGCTGAGCAGTGCACCAACCAGAACTGTCCCTAACGAGTACACCAGCGCGCTCGTCCAGCGTCCATCACCTAGGTTGTGCGCAGTTTCAACCGCAAGCGTCGAGTATGTTGTGAAGCCTCCCATCACGCCGGTACCCAGAAACAGTCGCAGACGTAGTTCATTCCGTGTCGGCTCCCCTGCCCCCGTAATCCACCCCACCAAGAACGCCAGTATGAACGCACCGACAACGTTGATGATGAAGATGTCGAGGGCGAACCCAGAGACGCGAACAGATGCAACATCAATCAGGTAGCGCAGAAGAGTGCCGAGCGCACCACCACAGAACACCAGTGCCGCACCGGAGTACCGACGGTTGCTTCCCATGGTCCCACCTAACCTTCCACGCAGAGCCGACTTCTATAGTTTCTCTCGCCAGTCGCTCCCGCCCAACTGCCGCTAACCGGCAGACGCTGGTACCGTCAGAACCGGAAATGCTCTTACACCCAACCGCACCTGGAGTGACATGTACAGCAACGACACCAAGGTACTTCATCTGGGCGATGTTGCATCAACTGGAACCAACCTGGTGCACACAGCTCGTGCCAACGGCCGCAGCTGGGCCCTGCGCAATCTCCCGGCCGCACCCTCACTCACGTCGCTTTCCGCTTGGGCTAGACGCGGCACCGATGCGCTCCGCTACCTGAGCGATGGAACCAAGCCGGAGGTACAGCACATTCACTACGGTCCTAACGGATACTACGGCTGGCTAAAAAATGCACCCTACGTGTTGCACCTCCACGGCACCGATCTGCGCCAAGACCTCCACCGCCCCCTGATAGGACACGTCGAACGTGCAGCCGTGAAGCACTCGGCACAACTTGTCGTAGCAACACCAGATCTACTTGAAGCCGCACAAGAGCTGGACTCCTCTGCAACTTATGTCCCCAACCCACTCCCACCAGAAACGTACCGCCGCTCCATGCGGGCTCAGGAGAGTCCCAAAGCACCGACCGGTCGAGTCTTCTTCTCCGCACGCTGGGACGATTCCAAAGGCGGGGAAAGCCTGGTCGACCTCGCGGGAGACCTTGTGGCAGATGGAATCGAGGTCGTAGGGGTGGACTGGGGAACGCATGCCAAAAGCGCGAAGGAGGCGGGCGTGAAGATGCTCCCAAAGATGACTTCAGAGGATTTTGAAGGCACGCTGAAATCTGCTGATGTTGTCATCGGCCAGTTCTCCTTTGGCTCCCTGGGAATGTCAGACTTGCAGTGTCTCGCCCTCGGTCGCCCATTAGTTGGGTGGATTGATCCGGCTCTGGAAGTCGGGGTGCCGGGTCCTGGAACCCCAATTGCTAATGCACGTGAGCATGTCGAGGATCTGTTGAATCACCCGGAGCATGCTGAAAGTAGCTCACTGGAATGGCGTGACTGGGTGCTTGCGGAACGTTCACCTCAACGCGGCCTCCATGAGCTTGAGGAAATCTACAAGACAATTCTTACCTAGTTCGACCAATACTGAGCAGGAAATCTGCCGCCTTCTGCCCCATTCGTCCCATGGAGCGGTTCTTCACTACCCAGTCGCGAAGCATCTCCTTGGGAAACCGCTGGGTATCGGCTTTGAGAAGTGAAGTCATCCCCTCAGCTGCGCTGACGGGGTCATGGCTCGTTGCAATCCCCAAACCAGCAGTATCGATGTCATCAACAACGGGTCCCCTTCCGGCAAACAGCACCGGCTTTCCTGCAGAAAGTGATGCGAGAACCTTGGTCGGGTAGGCGAAATCGTACCCCTGGCCGGGAACTATTGAAACCAGTGCACCTTCCGCACCCGCGAGCAGGTGAGCCACGCGCGAAGGCGAGCAAGGTGGAACCTGGATGATCACGTCTCTACCATGCGTTGTCTGGAGTTCTGCTGCGATCTCCCTAATCGCATCCCACTCTGTTCCCTGACCGACAAACACCACTTGCAGGTTGTGGTCGGTGGAGGCGAGACTCCGCATGGCCTGCGCAAAGACCCTGGCGCCTTGCCATTCCGATGCGGTACCTGCGTAGATGAGATAAGGAGAGACTATTCCTAACTCTGCTAACTCGTCTGTGTCCAGTGGCTGCACGTCCGTTGTGTAAACGTCGGTATCAATCCCGTTGGGGATTACGCGGATGTTCGTCCCACCAAGCTCTGCCACGCGTTGAGCAACCCCGTCGCTGACAGCGATCACGCCAGATGCACCGCGAATCGCAAATCTCTCAATGAAGCGAAGGACGCTGACGATGATTGGTGGTGCACCAGTTACCTCTGTTGCATCAGACCACACATCTGCGGCGTACCAAACGTAAGGAACACGCTTTAGTGCGGCTGCAACACGGGTGACCGCGCCGGTTGTCGGAGGCGGCTCAACGAGAATCACGTTGGGACGGCGCTCTACAAGCAACCGGAAAAACAGTGGAATGTCGAAGGACATATAGGGCAAATACCCACGCACGTAGCCCGTCTTGTCCCGAAGTGCCGGCCAGCGTTTGATCTGAGGTGATGCCGTCGCCAAAACCGTCTCAGAGGATGGGGCAGGTTGCGTAGTCAGCACGGTCACCTCAGCACCATCTTCAATGAGGGCGCGATGAACAGCCCCTAGTCGGAAAGACGCCGCGGCGGGCTCCGGGAGGAAGATACGGCTAACGATTGTCACCTTTGGCCCGATGAGACGGTCCTTCTTCACATCGCTCTCCTATCTGACTAACGCGGAAGAGGCCATGAACCGAAGTGGGGCCTCCCGGTCAAACAGGGAAGCTAAATCTTTCGGGACAAGAGCAGAGGGACGAAGGAAACTACGGCGAGCTTTGGCAAGCCTGTTTACTTCTGCATCGGGAACTGCAGTATCTCTAAGTGCGGACAAGAGTCGGCGGTCCGCGACCGAGAGCGGGCACAGGGCTGACGGGGCGCGTCGCAAGACCATCTCAATGGCCGCAGCCATAGTTTCACGGTCTCCAACACCCCACCTTTCATTGATCGCCCGGTAGTACGCGGCGCCGAAGAAATGGATTCGCAAGTATTTAACGGCCAGCGCCCTCTGCTGCGCTCCGGTGAGGGCGCGCGCCCAACCAGTGTGTCCCCAGGCGCGTTCGACATGGCTCAACTCATCGCTTAATGGCGCCAAACGCATTGTGACCCTGTCTGAAGCGTCTGCACCTATGACGTACCCGGGTCCTGCAGTCTGGACAGCAACCCGACCCTCAGACCACAGTAGCGTCGAAAGGCGCAGGTCGCCTCCGGCCTTTAAGTCAGGGTCCCACGCGAAGTCATTTGCCTCCAAGTATTCACGTCTCATGAGACCAAGTGGAGCGCTGCGGTAGTAGAGACGGTCCCGAACGGCATCCCGCTCTGATCGCGTAAATGGCCTCACAGGGGGGGTCCTCACGACACCTCCGCGGTCATACAGAAGCCGCGTAATGACGGCATCTGCTCGCGCCGACTGTGTCAACCAGTCGGCTACCGCACCGGGTTGCAGAAAATCATCCGAACCCAGCAAGCTCACCCATTCGGCGGTGACTTTACTTGTGCCGAAGTTATAGGGATTGGCTGGCGATCGTGTCCCGTCAGCCAACTCAAGCCAACGTACTTGCGTTGCGTGCCTGGGCGTCAGAGAGTCCCGAAGCACGCTTGCGGATATATTGTGGGCGACCACGGTAACGGTGGCTAAGTCACCATTCCCTTCTAGAACCGAGGCGACGGCACGCCCGAGCGGCCGTTCCGCAGAATGGCAAGCAATGACGACCTCAGCAACATTCCGAGACAAACGTCCCACCTCCAGTTTGGGCCTTGCCGAGCCACCGATCGCTATTGTCACAAGCTTACGAGATTACAGTCGCACATTCTAATAACGGTAAGCCTTCGAATATCCTGTAACCACACCGATGTCACGGCCCACCATGACACCCCTTGAGATAGGTTTCAGAGGAAATGCGCACTTCTGCCCCAAGAAGCAAAACTGCCCTTGTTGTTTCGTACTCCGACATCCCCAGAGACCCTAGGGTGTACCGACAGACAGAGTGGCTAACAAGCGATGGTTGGGATGTCGACGTTATTGGGCTGGGAACTGAACCTCCCGTAAGTGTGCGCGATACATTCACCCTCTCAGCTCCGGCAAAGTGGCTCACCAGCAAGATTGGATACGTTGTTGCAGGAGCTGTTTTGCCCCGCAGGTTCTCATTCCGGCGGCAGCTATTGGACAGGGTTCCCGAAGTCGCACGAGAACGCGTCAAACGCGGTGAGTATGATCTGATTGTCCTGAACGAGGTCGAGTTCCTCCCCTGGCTGGCAAATACCAAATCGCTAGGGGCGGCACTTGGAAAAGCCCATATACATGTTGACCTTCATGAGAAGCATCGTCCCGACCGCCGTCGAAACACACTTGGCGCCAAGTTGGCGTCACCTTACTATCGCTGGCAATACCGCCAGATAGCCAACCCTCACATCGATACGAGGACGGTGGTCAATGAAGAGATCGGTAATCTCTATGTAAAAGAGCTGGGGATAGAAACCCCCACGCCAAGTCGTAACGTGCCCGCGTATGAGGATATTCAGCCGGTCGAACGAGGCGATGGAAAGATCAAACTCCTCTTCCATGGAATGGGGAGCACTGAGCGCGGCCTGCAACAGATCGTTGATGCGATGTCTCTCCTCCCCAAGAACTTCGAAGCATACTTCATGATTATGCCTGACCCCGCTACACATGCCTGGCTCCAATCACTGATTAAAAGCAGTCCGGCTCGGGAGAGGATGGCAGTGGTACCTCCCGCGCCCATGCTTGAGATCGCAAAGAGAATCAATGAATATGACGTCGAAGTTGTCTACCTTCCACCACTCAAGGACAACCTGAAGTACGCCTCTCCCAACAAATTCTACGAAGCCGTGCAAGGGCGTCTGGCGCTAGCGGTGCGCGACGACCTCACAATGGCGCCCTGGGTGCGAAAGTGGGGCAACGGTATCGTAGTCCCCGGGCACAGTGGGCGGGAGCTAGCTGCGAGCCTCAAAGAGCTCACCCCCGACGAGGTCCTGCGTATGAAGAGCTCCTCTCACGTTGTCGCCCAGAGCGTAAACGCCGAAGCAGAGGGTCGCCGGTTCTTGGAGATAGTTAGCTAGCCCTACCCATCAAGTTCATTGTTGTCCGGAAGGCTCTATCAGCTTCGAAGAAATGGCTCCAACACCTTCGCGGCTCGTGCGAGGGAATGGACTTTGGATGCGTAAATTCGCCCCTCCCCAGCTAGCTTGTCCCGCCGCAACATATCTTCGGCCAGCCCTCGGAGGACGGTCTCCACGTTAGAGGGGTCAGCTTGAACTACGGGAGTCGTGAGGCTAGTTGATGAAAGGATTTGATCCCGAGCAGACTCCCACACGTTCGCCACGGCCACTTTCTCAAGCAGCATCGCCTCTACGGAAACAACGCCGTACATCCCCAGTGATAGAGAGTCCACCACGATGTCACTCTGCTTCATCACTTCGCGGAGTTCTTCCCGTGACAAGCCGGAAGCTTCCCGATAATCAATCAATCCTTCAGCCTGCAACGTGACGGCTGCCCTCCGGACATGATCAGTTCCTTTCATCAATGCCTTGCTTGGGGCATGTAGCACCACCGGTATGTTCGAGGCCCTCTGGTTCTGATCTGGCAGATAAGCCTGACTATCAACAACGGTTGGTAACCACGTTGCACTTGGACGGTACTGCAGCAGATCTGGCGTAGAGACGAACTCCGGGATACCAAGCTCATCGGCGGCACTGTGCGCCCACATCGTTGTTGCTCTAATGGGCTCCAATAGGTCTGTCTCATTGAAGGGAGAGTGCTTCTCAATTCGCCCATGCACTTCAGGCTGGCGTACATCACTGCCATGCCAAAGTAGGCCTACGACCAGTCCTAGGTCCTGGAGCTCACGCACGTGCGCAGCGAGCACTTCTCTACGAGCTGCGGAGTAGAGGGGAATCCCAGACTCTAGGAGCACGTGCGTGAAATAAGAGAGAGCTCGACGCTGTCTGGCGGCCCACCGCGGCGAGAAGTCGGCAACATTTGGGACAACACCGAAGTCTGTCGCAAAACCGCCGGGGCCGTTTCCTCCGATACGTTCGAGGTTGACGGCTGACACTCCGGGAAGAGTCTGCGCCGCCCGCGCCCATTCGTAGCCCTGTCCAGCGAAGTTTGCCGGCCCAACGAGTAGCCTCGTGTTTCCCGGGCGCGCGACTGCGACTGTCGCCTCGTCTGAGTCCCCCCAAACTAGGCGGCCGCCTGGCAGCTTGACCCGAACTGGAGTGGGTAAGAGCGCTCCAGCCTGAAGGATCTTCTGCCCGATTGACCGAGCTATCAGTCCTGCCACTGTCGCCTACTTTCTACGTAGTTGACGAACCAAAGTACGTCCTGCCAAGTGGTAGGCCAACGGCGCTTGCGCAGAGAAGAGGTTTCGCATCATGACAGGCAGGAGGGACCCAACAGAATGAACGTTGAGAGCTGCTCCCAATAGACTCTCCAAACGAGAGGAATCCTGTTCTCCACGTAGCAGAGCCGCAATTAGCTCTGCTTCAGACTTTGAGAGAAATCCGAATGCATCCGGCTCCATGTCGAAAACCTGGATCAGCAACTCCTGCATTTGCCGTGCAGCGGTCAGGTCCCACTCATCTGGCACCCGATTACGCACCGCATCAATCACGTTCTTGCGAAGCATCTTCACGATAAACGCCTGTCGGTCATGCTTGCTGCGCATCCAGGGTTTGCTCTTATCTAGGACGCTGCCCGCCCAGATGAACTCGTCGTTGATGCTGCGAAGGGTCGTAGTGACACGGACACCTTGGTCTTCGTGGACTAGGTATCCCGGGCTCCCGAACGCAAACGCAATGTTGGCTCCGGAGAACCAAAGATGATTGGAGAACTCAATATCTTCACCTGAGAAGACACCTTGCGGAAAGCGAAGCTTCCCGAAGGTTGCCCGGCGCAACAGTCCGAGGGGTGCAGCGCGGTAGGACAACCGATCCTTCGCACCGTCGAGCCAGACTCGACGCCCGGCTCGAACCGGAGGTACGGCGGCAGTGATCCCGGAGGTATCAGAACGATTCGCAATCACGAAATCGGCAGGGTTTTTCGCATCATTTGCGATCGTTACCCAGCGATCGATTGCTCCGGGCTCGAGGGTGTCGTCAGAACCCAGCAGGGTAGTAAAAGGAGCCGTTGCCAGGTCAAATCCATGATTCATTGGGCCAGATGGACTTGGAATGTGGTCTACCAGGCTTGAGAGTAGAACCCGAGGATCATCAGCCCAGCTCCCCAGGGCCTTCTCTATGACAGCGACATCGATATTGTGAGCAATAACAATCGCGCGGGTCTTTGTCTTGTTTCCTTCGAAGAGCGAGGCCACTGCACGAGCAACCGGACGATCAGCGCGGTGAACCGGGATGACTGCATCAACCTCGATCTCTGTCCTCGCATCACTAGCAATCGTATCGACGGCATCCTTCCACACACACAGCATGCTGGTGACATCCAACTTTCGAGCGGCAACTTCAGAGTTCCGCTTCCAGTCTTCAACCTGAGATGTTGAAAGACCATCTAGAGTCTCTACCAGGCTCTCCAGCTGAAAGTCTTTAGTGACCGCGCCAATGTTGAAAGTGTTGATGCGTCTCGACATCTCCTCGGTTGGGCCAACAATCAACCCAAGGCCCGCCTGTACGAAGTCGAAGAACTTGTTTGGTAGGGCCAACATATTGTTTGTTGCCGTGGCCGGAAGAATATGTATTCCCAGGTCGTATTGGCTGAGAGTCGGAATCAAATCCTCGCTAACCACGGGCTGGTGAAGTGTGATGCGAGGCCCCAGCTCGGCAGCCAACGCCCAGAGGGAATCGTAGTACGGAGTACCAGTGCCGGTGAGATAGAGGTCAAGAGTAATGGAGTTACTGGAAGCCGCAGCGGCTCTCATCATGGTTTCTATGCTTCGGTTCGGCAGCGCTGCTCCCGAATGCGCCAACTTGATGGTGTCACCTACAGGTCCTGGCTTTGTTGCCATATATGGAAGCGCATTCTCAACTACAGCGGCAGTAAAGCCGAACTCCTTCTCATATCTATCCGCGATACCCTGGGACACTGTTGTAACTGAAGCCGCCTTAGAAGCCTGGTTCAACAGCATCCATCGGTAGTAAGGGTGGCGGAGTTTTACCCACGCGGGGTTCTGATCGTGCAGACCCGGGTAGTACTCGTGTAGATCAGCGTGTACTTTGTCAGCGCCAAAAAGCTCGATTGCGAGGCCCACTGGCTCGATGTCGTTGGTGAGGACCACATCAAACTCTCGTCCTTTTAGCACCTCTCGTGCCGCAATGTTGTTTGCTTCAAAATGCTGCGCTAATCGATACTGCTTTGCGTGTAGCAGGGCAGCCCGAATCCGCTCGGTGCGACGAGTGTCTGCACTGTCGTGCAAAAGCAGTTGGGCATTCGTATCGAAGGGCTCACCAAACCCATAAACCGTCACGTCATAGCTCTCAGTGAACAGGTCGATCTGCTTCCTGAGGCGCGCATCTTTCGCAATGTCGGAGTAAGAAACTATTAACAGCGTGGGATGACCTTTTGCGGGCTCAGCGCTCCGTGAGTCTTTGCCGTTTCCTGCCGTGATCATCTCAAGCCTCTCCGCTCTCCGATAGCAGTCCAGCCAGCGCGGCCTGCCTAGCAAAGTCTGGAACCTGGTGAACCACTTCCTCGAACGTGCCGTGGCCCAGGATTCGTCCTTGGTCGAGGTAACAGATCTGGTCGTAGTTACGAACAGTTGCTAGGCGGTGGGCGACAGTAATGAATGTGACCTCACCTTGCAAGCGCTCCATCGACTCGGTAACGCGTCGTTCCGTTGCGGTGTCAAGCGCACTGGTTGCCTCATCCATAACCATGACCAACGGATCCGAGTAAAGCGCTCGTGCAATGCCGATTCTCTGCTGTTGACCACCTGAGACGGCGCTGCCTCTCTCACCAATGTGCTCATCAATCCCGCGTCCACGGTGCACCAACTCCTCGAGGTCGGCCCGCTCAAGCGCTGCTACAACTAAGTCTTGGTCATAGTCAGGCGTCCAAGTAAGCGCAACATTCTGGGCAATAGAAGAGTCAAAAAGTGCCACGCGTTGGGGGACGTATCCAACGCGAGCACGCCATTGCCCCATTACTGATTTGAGGGGTATGCCGTCGATAGTCATTGAACCACGATCCGCTTCGCTCAGACCTAGCAGGATGTCCACCAAGGTGGACTTACCCGCTCCAGACGGTCCAACAATCGCTAGGGTTGATCCAAAAGGTACGGTCAGATTTATATCATCCAGAACGTCCTTCTCTGCCTTCGGATATCGGAACCCAACGCCGCTCAGTAGCAGCTCTTTAGGTTGCCCCGGCAAGACCTCTGTGTCTTCAGAGAGCCTAATCACCTCTTCAACCTCAACCTTGCGGAGCTCACGAATAACGTCTTTCGCATACACCTCGTTAGCAGAGGCCTGAGCCAATGTCGCCTGAACAGAGTTGAGTGCCGGGATCATGCGAAAACCAGTCACACCAAACAAGGCAATTGCGAACAGTGCCTGATTGATACCACCGGCCCAGTAGGCAAATCCGCCAACAAGAAGGAAGCCACCAATTAGTGCAGACTCCATGGCGTACTTTGGTACAACACCGAGGAACGAGATGTTTGCCCGTGCACGAGTAGCTCTACGGCGGTTCTGCTTAACGACGTCACCCACTTCGTCGAGCTTGCCGCGAAGAGTGACCTCTTTGAGCGCATCGACCATCTCGGTCATGATCGTCGCAACCTTGTATCCATAGAGGCGGTTGTGCAGTCCAGCAAGCCGCATGCGTCGGTTCAGAACGACCATGATCAAAAGCGCGACTACCCCTAGGTATATCAATGCAACTAGTGCAATCCACGGTTCTGCTATCACCAGAACAATCAACGTTGATACGAATGACACCACGTTGGAGGGAATCTGTGAAAGAGGGAGGATGAAACCAAGATTGGTGTTCGCCATCGAGGAATCGACGATTCGAGTTACTTCTGCTGTGCTGAGTTGAGACCTCTGCTCCCACGTCGACCGCGTGTATGCGCGGAAGAGATCATTGCCAACTTCCAGTTCATACCGGGCAAATCGACGAGTCGCAAACCAGTGCATCGTGACCGCCAGAACGCCTTTCAAGATGAAGATGACGCACATCGCGAGGACTAGACCAAGGGTCCAACTTTCGGGAACTGCGCCAATCAGGGGTAGAGCGACAGCAGTTCCAGAAACTATTGGAGTGATGACAAGCAGCATTAGCCCAAGTGCAGCCGTCTCCATGAGGCCAACTGCTCCGGATAAGATCGCGTACCAAATGTAGAAGGTCTTGGCTCCCGGAGGTAGAACCGTGAAGAGTTCCGAGAGAGTGTGGAGGAGATCTCGAAGACTCCCCTTCTTCTTAGGGTTTCCACGTTTCTTCATTGGACCAGCATAGCCGTGCCCCAAACGGTCACCCTGCCGATCAAATGCTCATTGACTCAAGAAATCTTCATCAAGCGTCCGCCCAACCCTTTGTGGCGTATGGACTTCCGACACGTACTTGCGACCCCTTTCTCCAATCTCTTGTCGAAGACCGTCATCACCTGCGAGCATACGTACAGTTTCCGCAATGGTTGACGAAGTTGCCTCAACAATTGGAACTTCAGCTCCCGTGAGTTCCAGGATGCGCTCCCTAGTGAATGTCCCCACCTCCGCCACCACAACTTTGCCCAAGGACATGGCCTCTAGGGAAGCGACCCCGAACAAGCCCATTCCAACTTGGTCAATAACAACCTCCGCCCCTGCCACGTGTTCGACAACTTCTGTCGGAGTCAGCCCCTGAAGTTCAACGTACTCAACCAAATCCGAAATTGTGGCGACTGCTTCACGGATGTGCGAGGTTCCCTTCAGTGCCGCGCGAGATGGAATATGAACCACCTTCAGTTTGGATGCTCCTGCGGCTCGGTTGGGGTGTCTCCTCGCTTCGGAGGACAGATCTACCCCCAAACCCCACAGTGCGGAATCATGCAAAGTCGGCAACCAGGTTGCATTCGTGCGGTACTCGAGGAGGTCCGGCGTTGAAACAAACTCGGACAGTTGAAGCTGATCGGCAACAGCCGCATTTGCCTCAGCAATCCTCTGGAGATTCGATGTCAAGCCACCAAGGTCAGACCTGAATGGCGAACCTGAGTGAGCCCGTGAATGATGGGACGGGAGCCGAATGTCAGAGCCATGCCAGATCAGACCCACCTTGACGCCCGCATCGCGCAACGCATCGACCTCCCGTGTGAGGTCTCGACCAAATCGAACTCCCATGATCGGAGTCGCGGATTCAATAAGCACGTGCGAGAAATTGCTGAGAAGCTCGCGGCTCTGCCTTCGAGACCACGTTGGCGAGTGCCTTGTTGCGTTGAGCGACGTGGTGATATCCGCAGGAAATGAGAGAGCACTCAAATCTCTCGTCGCGCAAAGGCTCACGGCTTCCAGTCCCGGAATCAGGGATGCGGAATCAGCCCATCGTTTGGCCTGGCCGGCGGTATTGAGTGGTCCTACTAGCAGAGATTTCCCACCTCGACTCCCGCGGGCAACGGAGCTGTCATCACGGCGTGTCCACGCATTCTCGTCTGGAACTATCACGCGTCGCACTTGCGGTGGTAGGCACGGTGCCATCGAGAGTACCGCAGACTTCATGACCGACCTTGAATCAGTTTCACTGTCCATGGGTTCAGGATATCTATCCTCGCAAATGGGCACTCCTGCAGAACCCCTAAGGCTCGGCATTCTTGGGATTAGGAACCGGTTGGTAGATCACGGGGACGCGTTGACAGACCCGGGGACGAGTGCTTGATAGCTAACTGCACTCGGTAAGGTTCTGCACTGAAGTCGGTAGCACCCCGTCACCACCAACCAGTCGCACTGTGGATACCTTGGAGGTACTGGCCCCAATCCATTGTGAGACTACAGGTTTCGGGAGGCAGCTTCCGTTGGCAAGCACCAGCCGTTGGTTTGCGACGCCTGCAGGTACTGCGGCCGACAGAGCATCTGGGAAGTCACGTCCCGTTGCGACCCACAAGCCCGTAGGCGCGGCGCCACCGTTCTTCGAGACATAGTCATTCACAGCGATGTTGGTCTTGTAGCGGTCAACGCCACTCACCCTGGTCATCCCGCTGTAGCTCTTGCGCAGGCTGGCCTCAAGTGTCGATGAGATGACGCCATCGCCTCCAACCAACACCACCTTGCCGGGCTTCTTCGAAGAGAGGAAACTCGCGGCTGCACCCGTAACACTCTTGGCTGCTTTTCCATCGACAAGTAGCACCGGCGCATTCAGGGCCCCACCCGCTGCGGCAGCTGTCAGGGCATCCGGATAGTCACGACCGGTTGCAATCAGAACCGTTGACACACTTCTTGACCTAAAGAACTGATCCAAAATCGCGGTTGAGGTTGCATATCTGTCCGCCCCTGAGACGCGGGTGACACCTACTCCGGGTGCTGCCGCCTTCAATTGGGACACAACCGCGTTCGACACTGCGCCAGTCCCGCCAATGATGTATATGTGGGAGGGCTTCTTGGTTTTGACCAGATTGAGACTCGCACCACTCATCGCCGAGGGGCTCGTCAGCATCAGGGAACCCCCTAATACGCTTACCGCGGGGCCAACCGATAGAGCATCCGCAAAGTCACTTGCCGTTGCAATGAATAGCGGTGCTCCGGCCTTCATCGTCTGACTATTAACGGCAACATTGGTTGCAACGCGGTCCGATCCAGCCAGGCGAGAGACCGCCAGTTGAGGTTTGGTGCCAACCGTCTCTGGGAAGAACCTCTTAAAGATGTCGTAGAAATTCTTCTGCCCGGTTGGACCACACCCGCTTACGGATGAGTTGCCGATGTAAGGCGTGTACTCATAGAGGGAGGCCGTAGCGACATTCTTATATAGGAGAGACTGTGAGCCGCAGGAGGGCGACGAATTGTGCGCGACCGTCACTGCACGGCCCGCTCTGAAAGCATCGACGTGTCCGGCCATCGACTTGATCTTGTAGGAAACCAGCTTGTCTGCCCCGTAGTAGACCTGCTTCTGGAAGCCACCCTGCGCCGGGTCACAACCGCTCCCATCAGGACAGCCACTACCCATAGCCTTGGCCCAGGTGGCAGCCGACTTGGGTTGAGTAAGACCAGACTGCTCTTTCTGCAGCGTTGTCAGGATGACTTGCGGGTTCAGGCCGCAGGCCTGAGCTGTCTTGGAGATGATGGTCCAGGGAGCCTGGCTGCCAGACATGTTCAGAGGCTGGCAACCGCCGCGCAAAGTCGTCAGGTTCACTGTGGGGAACTTGGTGTCCTTCAGGCAGGTGGTTCCGCTCCCTGGCTTGCAGGCACTCCCCTGCTTTTCGATTGCAGCTTTGATCTGCGCCTCTGTCATCGTGCCCGGATTGTAGAAGAGTGCGTCGCTGATGATGTTGGCGGCATCAAATGTTTCTGGTAGTCCAGTTGTTGCGGAGCCTGGCGTTCCCGGGGTAACCACTGAGCCGGATCCGGAGTTTGCCTTCATGTATGCCGCAACCGAGCTTCGAATGCTTGGAATCCGCGTGTAGAACGCATCTCCTGGGCAGTCGGTCCATCCGACGTCACGGTGCGCGGAAACAACTGGGACCGAAACGTACTTCCCACTCTGGTGCAGTACCGAGATTTTTCCGTCGACAGAGTTGATGCCGTGCAGCTGTAGCTTCCAAGCAATCGTCTTTGCAACTGAATCTTGTGCCGCGGCGATCGGGGCTTCTTTCATGAATCCGCCCATGACCGTGATCCCAAAGGTCGCGCTGTTTGCGTTTCCGGCGTGCGCCGCATGGATCTGGTTCGTCAAGCCCCCGGCACGACCTTCCCAAACTCCACCGAACTGATCGACAATGACGTTGTAACCGATGTCGCCCCACTTAAGTTCCACCGCATGGTATTCGTAGATATTGCGGATTTGCTGGGCTACCTGAGCCTGCGTGTAGTTGTTAGAGCTCTCAGTGTGGTGAATTACTGCACCCTGAATCTTGTTGGCCTTTGGCGTCCAAGTCATCAACGATTCGTTGGCACCCCACGCCTTTCGGGTGTTGATCTTCAAGCCTGCGTAACCGGTGTCAAAAACCGTGCCAGCTGAGTTCAAAGCTGCAGGAATTACACCGCCAACACTTGAACTGAGAACGGATGTCGATGCGCTGCGGAATGAGGCACCAGTGCCTTCAACAGCACCTTCCAGCTCAAGCAGTTCGTCACCGACGCTTGTCTCCGATTGTGGGTTACCCTCGACTGGCTCTTCTTGGTCCGGCACTGTTTCTTCCACAGCAGTTTCTTCCACTGCATCTTCGTCCGAGGCCTCTTCCGCAAGTTCAGCGAGGTTGTTCTCAAGTGGTTCAGTTGACTCGGCATCAATGACAACCAGCGTTAATCCGGGAATCGACACGTCATCCGTGCCGCGCGCTACCACCTCAACTGCATCCGCAAAGAACAGTGAGAACGGCTCTGTCCCAGCTACGGTAGCTGCGCCTTCCGTCTCATCCCCTGGTTCTTCTGCAACCTCCAGAGAGACCCACTCAGACCACGTTCCATCAAGTAGATAGCGCAGAGAGACCAACTCCGGATCTGTCGCCTGCGGATCCCAAGTGACAGCAATCAGAGCGTTATCGGTCTTGAGATCAGTGCGAACGATATTGACGTCTACTTCACCTTCGAGGGCGCGACGCGCCTGTGCGTCAACGTCCGCATCCAACTGTTCCACGGAACCGGGGGCAACGGCTTCCACCTGTTGAAGGTCTCCGACCTCCTCTGGAACCGCTTCACCATCCGTGTATCCGGACTCAACCGCAGCTTCGACGAACTCGACTTCACTGACCGTAGGTTCAACAGACATAGGACTATCGTCTGCTGCGGCAGCCGGGGCGCTTAGCCCCACCAATGCTGTCCCCATCACAAGGGCGCAACATGCGCCAAGTGAGACTATTGCGGCACCTGTCCGCCCCGACCAGGTTCTCCGTTGCGGCACTGCTGCCATGCGGAATCACACTCCAATTACGCCTGCTGTTGAGCTGGTGATAGACAACAATCGTCACACCAACAACAACCGTAACACCTCTTGACTAGGGGCCACACTCACTAATGAAAACTACACTGATGTATTTATTGGGCGCCTTCCAAGGCAGGTAGGACCCAGGGCATGAGGAGCTTGGCGTAGTCCGGAGCCAGGTGGCTGTAGTCCCTGTAGACGACAACATCCCCTACCACCGGGTAACACCAAGTGTGATCGCAGAACTGGTCATCAAGGTCCACAATGCGAACGTCGGGTCGGTCGAGCTTCTCGACGGCAGCTGCCATGTAGTCTTCAGGAAGCGCATCCTTGCGAAGCAGTCCACAGGACTCCAACGTCCTGCTATTCGAGAGTAGACAACCGGGAACGGGACCGCCAGCGGTCCGTGGGACTGCTTTGATCACCACGACATCCTTACCCGTATCGGCAATCTGGGCGAACACTGCGGCAAAACCATCAACAGGATCTCCGTACCCTGACACATCTGTTCGCTCGGCCCACTCATACGCGCTCTGATAACTGGTGAGCACGACGGTGTCAGCGTCACTCTGTTTGACCCTCTCAAGGACCTCGGTGCTCCAAGCCTCACACGAGTCACCGGCTTCCGATGTCTGCTCACTGTTCAAAACCCTCCGCGAAAGTGTGAGAGGACAGGAAGACTTCATGAAGGTGTCAACCGTCCATACATGTTCGTGTGCCGCCTCGCTCAACCCAGGCGCCCATTGAGTGGCGTGCGAGTCCCCTACCAGCATCAGGTGACGAGTTGCCTCCGAGGGATCCACCCCAAGTACACACTCAATGACGTCGCTTGTCCTGATGCCTACCTGGCATTCTTTGAATGGCACGTCCTCGTTCTGGGTGGCCACGGCCTCGGGAGTGACTAGGTACTCCCC
This sequence comes from Schaalia sp. JY-X159, assembly GCF_014525425.1. Taxonomy (NCBI): domain Bacteria; kingdom Bacillati; phylum Actinomycetota; class Actinomycetes; order Actinomycetales; family Actinomycetaceae; genus Schaalia; species Schaalia sp. JY-X159. The sequence continues at coordinate 117,074 of NZ_JACEXI010000006.1, forward strand.
CGTGCCCATAGGGTCGCCGCACCCATTTGTGGGGTCTAAGGCGGAGGGTCCGATACATGGCTGTGCTATGCGCTCAGATACCGCCAGCTCAGCGACCTCCTTCTCTCGAGCAAGCTGCCAGGAGCCGATTCCAGTGATGCCAACGAAGATGATTGCACCAACAATCGCAAACGCAAACGCGCGCGAAGGAATCCCCAGAAGACGCCCTCGACGCATCGGATCTTCAACAAACTTGGTACTAATCTGCGCCAGCACCAACGTAGCAATGCCGATGGCTATCTTCGCGAAAGTCGTGAGTTGATGACCTGTCACAAACGGAACCATCACGACCAGGGGCCAGTGCCAGAGGTACACAGCGTAGGAGATCCCCCCAATCCACACCATGGGACGGAGTGACAGAAACGCTTTCGGGGACCACGCCGAAGTGGAGTTCCCAAAGTACAGAACAAGCATCGTCCCCGCGACTGGAACCAATGCCGCGTATCCGGGGAACATCGTCGCACCAGAGTAGACAAATGCAGACCAGATGATGAGAGCGACTCCCATCCATCCGGCTAGAGCCGTCCCTAGGCTACCCAGTGCCTGTCGCCCCACCAACGATGCTGTCAAGGCTACGATGCCGCCCGCTGCGAACTCCCAAACACGGGTAAAAGAAGCGAAGTAGGCCCATGACTGCTGACGATTGGTAGCCACTATTGAGTACCACAGAGATGCTGCGACTACAGCGGAGAGCAGAATTAGGAGCACCGTGTGCGCTTTGTACATCGGGGCAAACCGCTTGACAACGAACAGCGCGAGGACGATTAGGAGCGGCCATACGGCGTAGAACTGTTCCTCTACCGAAAGGGACCAATAGTGCTGGACCGCGGTTGGTTGTGAGTCCATCGCCATGTAGTCCACGGAATCCCATGCCAACTGCCAGTTCTCAAAGTAGAGAGCACTTGCACGGATCTGAGAGAAGTAGTCCGTCCACTGGTCTTTGGGAACGATAACGAACGTCGCAACTGCCACCACTAGGAGGACTAGGAATGAGTCTGGTAGCAGACGCGCAATACGACGCGACCAGAAGCGTCCCAGCCGTATAGATCCAGTCTGGTTCACCTCGCGGAGGAGGTGCCCAGTAATTAGAAAGCCAGAAATAACAAAAAAGACATCTACGCCTACAAAACCTCCCGCGAGCCGTAGCGGCCAGAGGTGAAAAAGGACAACGGCACCGACAGCAATCGTGCGTAGGCCCTGAATATCGAGCCGAAAATGTGAGGCACCCGCCCCCGTTTGCGATCTGGGGGCGGGTGCTTGTGAAAGAGCTTGTGTCATCTACGGAATACGGACGCTGTTACCCGATGCTGCGCTTTGGAGGATGGCTTCGGTGACTTTGAGTGCTTGGAGGCCTTGTTCCATGGTGACGTGGTTGCTTGCTTCCCCGTTGATAGCGTCACGGAAGTTGGCTTGTTCCACGGCTAGGGGTTCACGCTTTTGTAGGGCGTAACGGGTTACCTGTCCCTCGCTTACGCCGCGGAAGGCAGCGATCTGGTCCCACTCGACGGGGAAGGACCCATTCTCGTAGAACGTCAGGTCCCCTAGGGCAGTATCCGCGACGAGGGCGCCGTGTTCACCTGTTACCACGGTGAGGCGTTCCTTGAAGGGGGTCAGCCAGTTCACCAGGTTAGAGACCAGTACCCCGTTTTGGAAGCGGCCTGAGACGGTAACCATGTCCTCATGGGCGCGGCCCGAGCGGTGCGCGGTTTGAGCAAACACCAACTCATAGGGCGACCCAGCGATCCACGCCGCTAAATCAACATCATGCGTGGCTAGGTCTTTGACTACCCCCACGTCACTAATGCGCGCCGGGTAGGGGGACTGACGTCTCGTGACGACCTGGTAGACCTCACCTAACTGGCCCTCAGCAATCCGCCTGCGCATATCAAGTAGGGCCGGGTTACAACGCTCCACATACCCCACCGCACCAACTAGGCCAGCCTCATCAAAAGCCTTCGCGATGCGTTCGCCTGATTCCACACTGCCGGAGAGGGGTTTTTCAATCATGGTGTGAACGCCAGCAGCCGCCAACTTTAGTGCCGCATCCTCGTGATACACGGTTGGCACCGCCACAATGGCTGCATCCAGACCCTCTTCAATGAGGGACTCCACGTCCGGTAGCACGGTTAGACCACCAGCGACACCAAACCTGTCACCGGAAGGGTCAGCCACGGCAACCAGTTCAAACCCGTCCAGGGCGCGGGCGTTACGCACATGGTGACGCCCCATGGAACCAATCCCCAACACACCAACCCGCAACGCGGCCTGCTTTGCTGTTTCACTCATCAGTTATGCTCCAGCCTTCGCAGTCTCATTCACAGCGGTAACGATCCGCTCCAAATCAGCCTGCGACAAGGAGGGATGCACCGGCAGGGAAATGCACTCCTTGGCAACCTGCTCAGTTACCGGCAGATCCAAACGGGGAGCATACTTCTCCAAAGACGGCAGGCGATGATTCGGGATCGGGTAATACACGCCCGAACCCACGTTGTACTCATTACGCAGGGTCTCAACAAACTCGTCACGACCCTCAGGAACACGAATCGTGTACTGGTGATACACATGCACCGCACCATCAGCCACCGGAGGCACAATAACGCCCTCAAGGTTTTCCGACAAGAACGCCGCGTTATCCTGACGCTGCTTGGTCCAACCCCCAACCTTACCGAGCTGGACGCGACCAATCGCCGCATGAATATCCGTCATGCGATTATTCAAACCAACCAGCTCATTGGCGTACTGCTTCGCCATCCCCTGATTACGCAGGATACGGGCCCGACGCGCTACCTCTTCACTACCGGTAGTGATCATCCCACCCTCACCCGAAGTCATATTCTTCGTCGGATACAAGGAAAACGCTGCCGCTAAACCAAACGTGCCCACCTTACGACCATGCAAAGACGCATTATGCGCCTGGGCGGCATCCTCAAACAAAGCAATCCCATGCTTATCAGCAATCGCCTCAAACTCACCCATCGCCGCTGGATGCCCATACAAATGCACCGGCATAATCGCCTTAGTACGCTCCGTAATCGCCGCCTCAGCAGCCGAGGGATCCATGCAGAAATAGTCAGCCTCAATATCAACAAACACCGGAGTCGCACCAGTGATCGCCACCGAGTTCGCCGTCGCCGCAAACGTAAACGACGGAACAATCACCTCATCACCCGGACCAACACCAGACGCAAGAAGCGCCAAATGCAAGGCAGAAGTACCCGAATTCACCGCAACAGCAAACGCCCCATCAACCAGCGCCTCCGAGAATTCCTCCTCAAAAGCAGCCACCTGCGGACCCTGCGCCACCATCCCCGAGCGCAAAACAGCCGAAACAGCAGCAACCTCGTCCTCACCAATAATCGGCTTAGCAGGTGGAATAAAATCTAGGACACTAGGCTCATTACTCATTGCGAATCCTCTCTCGCGGACACTTCTAGGTGGTTGCTCGCGTTGCGAGCGGTTGCATAGTGGGAATCAAACTCAAGCGAGTTCGGAAAGACTACCGGCCTCGTCCTCGACATATAGAGTGCCGGACTGGGGGCAGCGGAACTGGCCCACCGCGCCCTCGACGGGTTCCAGAACCTCACCCGCGCGACCAACCCAGCCGTACTGGCGGGCAGGAACACCCATGACCAACGCGTACGGCTTGACATCTTTGGTGACCACAGCCCCGGCCGCGACAGTCGCCCACTTCCCAATCGTTACGGGGGCAACACAAACTGCCCGAGCACCAATCGCAGCACCCTCTTCGATGGTGACCCCAACAGGCTCCCAGTCGGATGCGTCCTTTATCGAACCATCAGGGTTGATGGCGCGTGGGTTGTGATCATTGGTGAGAACCGCTGCTGGACCGATGAAGACCCCGTGGCCAAGCTGCGCGGGTTCATACACGAGGGCGTAGTTCTGTACTTTGCAGTTGTCCCCTAGATAAACGCCCGTGCCGATGTAAGCTCCACGACCAATCACGCAGTTTTCACCGAGTACGGCGTCCTCACGAACCTGGGCCAAATGCCAAACGCTGGATCCCTCACCAATCACGGCTGAGGGCGAAACGTCAGCTGATTCAACGATGCGAACCATACTTCTCCTTGATCTATGTGCCGCACTCAGTCTTCGTTAGGCAGGACGTGAGCACCACGCTGTGTCCATCGTATCGCCCACAAAACCCTAACAACTGGGAACTAAGCCATTTAAGGGACCGACTGTGATGAACAAGGTCATCCTAGCGATACGGCGGTATGTCTGAAAATGCCGCCTAATGACACAATGGGGGCATGAATGAAGCTGGCCCGAGGTATGACGACAGCTGGCTTGTGGTGCCTCTTTACAATGAGGCCACCGTAATAGGCCAGGTTATTGAGGATGCCAAGGGGACATTCACCAACATCGTTTGTGTCGACGATGGATCCTCCGATGGTTCCGCTGCAATCGCCCGCCAGCATGGGGCGCGCGTTATCGAGCACCCCTTCAACCTCGGGCAGGGCGCCGCACTACAAACCGGTATGGAGTTTGTGCGCCGACAAACCAATGCTCGATATATCGTCACCTTCGACGCCGATGGGCAGCATTCTGTCGCCGATGCGGCGGCCATGGTTGACCGGGCGAGGACGGATGATCTAGCAATTATTTTCGGCTCGCGGTTCCTTGACGACGCAACCCAGGTCGGTTGGTCAAAGAAGCTTGTTCTGAAGACAGCGGCAGCGGTCACCAAGCAGCGAACGGGACTGAACCTAACTGACGCACACAATGGTCTACGCCTACTTCGCCGCGATGCCCTACAACAGGTTGAACTGCGCCAAGATGGGATGGCCCACGCCTCAGAAATTGTCAGTCAGTTAGCAGACACCGGACTTCCTTGGGCTGAGATGCCCGTACACATCGCATATACGGACTACTCAAAGGCGAAGGGGCAGTCTCTACTTAACTCCGTGAACATCCTGGTCGACCTGGTAATGAGGTAGTGAAATGTCCAGCTATTGGCTAATCAAAACCCTTCTCATAGTCGCAATGATCGGGATCACCTACTTTCTGGTGCGACCGACGAAAACAGCGAACTCACTGGCGGTGCGCAGAATCGGGATGCTCCTGGTCATCGTCAGTGCCGTCTTCGCAATCCTCTTCCCATCGGTGTTCAACACCTTCGCTAGATACATCGGTGTCGCGAGCGGCATCAACCTTCTGGTGTACCTGCTGACAATTACACTCTTTGCACAGATGGCCTCCTCATATCGCCGCGACAGGATGCTCAATGAGAAGCTCACGACCTTGGCACGTGAAGTCGCCCTTGCTCGTCGAGACGACGAAAGGCCCGAAATTGACTCGTCATCGGGGCCGCAACCCCCTCACGCTGGCGATTTGCACCACTAGTTGAGTAAATCCCTGGGATTCAAGGTTTAGACTCTTTTTCGATGAGTACGAAAGATACGGAGCAGCCAATGTCTGCGACCCCCGCACACTCCGCGACTAGGCGTCGATCCTGGATGTGGCTGTCCGTTCTGCTTGCCGCAGTCTTGGGTGTAGTCCTGTTTGTGGGAACAGCAGGAGCGATTCTCTACAACAGCTTGAACCATCAGGCCGCAGACTCGGTACTGGACACATCGCACCTTCGTGCTCAACCTCAATCGGCCCAGTCTGCCGACGAAGAACCTGAACAACTGACTGACAGCTTCGCCGGGCGTGAGGTCAACATCCTCCTCATGGGCATTGATTCGCGGCAAGATCAAGACGCCTCAATAATCAACCCGGAAGACAACGACGACACCATCCGCTCAGACACCACTCTGATGCTGAATCTCTCTGCTGACCGTCAACACGTCAACATCATTTCAATTCCACGTGATATGTGGGTCTACCTGCCAGAATGCCAGCGCACCGACGGTTCGGTCAGCTACGCACAGTGGGGGCAGTTCAACTGGGCCTTCTCATACGGTTCGCTCGGATCCGACCTCGCAGGCGGCGTGAACTGTACAGAGGCACTCACAGAGGAAATAACCGGTATCTCATCGGACGGCTTCGCAGTCATTGACTTCACGGGTTTCAGCCGGATGATTGAGGCGCTCGGTGGCGTTGACATCTGCCTTCCGGATGAAATCAATGACCCCGAATACCTCGACCTTGTCATTCCTGCAGGATGTCAACGGTTGGACCCAACCACAGCAACCCAGTTGGCGCGTGTCCGCCACACGGGCGATGGATCTGACATGGGGCGTATCCAACGCCAACACCTGTTACTTGGCGCGATGGTTCAAGAAGCCATGGGCCAGAACATCCTCACGGACACACCGAAGCTTTATGCATTCCTAAGTACAGCTCTGGACGCCCTGCGCCTCTCACCGTCGCTGTCCAACCTACGCACAGATGCCGGGTTGGCGACCTCTCTGACCAACACACCACCCGAGAACTTCCGCTTCCTCGCGATGCCCGTTGTTACAGCTGATTTTGACGCCAACCGCCTTCTGCCCAAGGAACCGCAGAACGCAGAGTTCTGGCAAGCCATCAAGGATGGGACACAGTTGCCGGCCGGAACCGTCTACTCCGACCTCAACGGCAACTACTTCACCGTTGGGGAGAATGGTGAAGTCATCGAGGGTGGCAACCCAAGAACAGACGATGAAATCGGGAGCTTGACTTACGGTGATGACGGCTACTAAAGCCGAGGTGCCGAACCTATGACGGGA
>NZ_JACEXI010000007.1:0-142686 GCF_014525425.1 Schaalia sp. JY-X159
TTTTTAGGAATGCCGTCTCAGCCCGCAACTCCTGATTCTCACGCTCGAGCTCCTTCAAACGAGCCCGCTCCGACAAGGTGAGCTCTTCGTTACTACCGCCGTGTTCCTCACGATATTTGATCAGCCACCTGCGCAAAGTCTCAGCGCCAACCCCATAGGCCTCAGCGACATCCCTAATCGGCCTCGAGGTAGAAATCACCTCCTGACACAACTCGTCCTTGAACTCCTGGCTAAATCGCCTTCGTGATGCAGTCATCCTACGGATCTCTCTTTCAGTAAGGCCCCCAGTCTAAGAGGGCCCACTATCCGAAATCCCTAGGCCGCCCATGGCCTTAACTGGGGTGTGTCAGGTTTCTACTTCCCGTAGTTGTGTTTGGGTTGAGGTCTGGCTATCTTCTTCTAACTGCCACGCAGCCGCAGTGCTTGGCAGCTCTCAATCAGAACCCGCGCAGAAAAGTGTCCATTCTAGTGTCCATTCTCTGACATTTTGCGTCCTCCTATGACATGATGAATGGGCTGAGGTTTATGTGAAACCGCAGTTCAACAGAGTTTTAACTACAAATACGCGGGTTCGCGGATTGCGTGGAATACTCCCGTGGGTTCCGGGTTCGAGTCCCGGTGGGCCTACAAATTATGGGTTAGCCAAACCCGCTCCGTATGTCCTAACTCGCTCGCTAAAGCTCAACCGGCTCCTCAACCACCTCCGCGGCATCGCCTTAGGATTTCCAAACCTCCAAAATTGCATCCACCACAGCTTCCTCCACACCGGAAGACTCAAACGCCACCTACAGCCCCTCTTGTGAGGGCCGGGTTGGTGACGCGGGGCGACGATGGCGGCTCTTGCGCACCGCCGTGCATAGTTGTATGGTTAGTTACTCAAGTAATGAACCCGGGAGGTGGTTGTGTTCAGTGATGGTCGACCGATTTTCCTGCAGATTGCAGAGATGATCGAGAATGACATTGTTGCGGGAAACCTGGGCGAAGAGAGCCAGGTTCCCTCTACCAATGAGTTCGCGGCCATGTACCGCATTAACCCCGCCACTGCCGCCAAGGGCATCAACTTGTTAGTCGAGGACGGAATCCTCCACAAACGCCGCGGGATCGGCATGTTCGTCTCACCCGGAGCGCGCGAACGCCTCATGGAAAAGCGACGCGCGCGGTTCTCGCGGGACTACTTGGAGCCCATGCTGGTCGAAGCCGCAAGCCTTGGACTGACATCCGCTGAGCTCCACAAACTGATTGATGAGGTAGCCCCTCATCTCCGTGAAACACCAGGTCTCCAACAGGGGACACCAACCGCCCCCTCCGCAGAAAGGGAGTGACCAATGACCGAAGTTGTGGCACAAGCCCGCAATCTAACGAAAAAGTACAGAGATAATGTCGCACTTGACGACATCTCCTTCACCCTCGAAGCCAACCGCATCTACGGTTTGCTGGGGCGAAATGGCGCTGGTAAGACCACCGTCATGTCGATCCTCACAGCGCAGAACTTCCCAACTGATGGTGTCGTCGAAGTGTTTGGGCAGCCCCCATTTGAGAACTCCAGAGTCCTCAGTCGACTGTGCTTCATTCGCGAATCCCAGAAATACCCGGAAGATTTCACCCCCAAGCACGCCTTCAAGGCGGCCGCCATGTTCTTTGAAAACTGGGATCAGGGGCTCTGCGAGACACTCATCCAAGACTTTGAACTGCCCATGACCCGCACCATCAAGAAGCTATCCCGCGGACAACTGTCCGCAGTTGGGGTCATTATCGGACTGGCATCCCGGGCCGAACTGACGTTTTTCGACGAGCCCTACCTGGGGCTAGACGCAGTAGCCCGACAGATTTTCTACGATCGTCTGTTGCAGGACTATGCCGAGCATCCGCGCACCATTGTCCTTTCCTCACACCTGATCGACGAGGTAGCCAACCTGCTTGAGCACGTCATCGTCCTCGACCATGGGCGAATCATCATGAACGACGACACGGAATCGATCCGCGGTAGCGCTTATACCGCCGTTGGGCCCGGGGTTGCTGTTCGCGAGTTTGTTGGGAGCAAGCCGGTCCTCTATTCGGAGTCCATCGGGTCTTTTGCCCAGATGACTGTTTCTGAGCCTCTTAGTGAAGAAGGCGCGCAGAGGGCAGCGCTGCTGGGGGTTGAGATTGTGCCGGTTTCCTTACAGCAACTGATAGTCCGCAAGACGCTGGGCAACCGTGCCGCTGAGTTCAGTGGCAAAGACTCTGCCGATGCAAGCAAGAAGGGAGCGGCGGCATGAACTACATCAGTAAGGTAATGCGACTGCAACTGGTAAACCGGTGGACATTCATCGGTGTCCCCCTCATGGTCCTTGGGGGGTCGCTTCTGATCGTCATCCTCCTCGGCCTCGTCGTCCCAAACGACGGTGTGATGATTACCGGAGCCGCTCAAGCGCCACTGTGGTACTTCATCGTGGTTGGGGTTCAGGCCCTGTCACTGACGTTCCCATTTTCTCAGGCCATGTCCGTGACCAGGCGTGACTACTTCTTGGGGACCTTGGCGACCTTCATTCTGTTCTCACTAGCGTTTGGAGTGGTCTTCCTCGTCCTAGCACTCATTGAACAGGCAACCAGTGGATGGGGCGTTGATACTCTGGTCTTCGCGATCCCCTGGCTTCTCAACACAGGTTGGCTTGCAATGATTCTGTCGGTTGCAGCACTTGCCCTTGTCATGTTCCTGATCGGTTTGTGGATGGCAACCATCTACAAGCGCTGGGGCACGGTGGTCATTGTTGCCATCTCCCTGGGCCTCGGCCTAGTCCTGGTCGGCGTCATTGCGTTGATTACCTATTTTCAGTGGTGGCCGGCAGTGCTCACCTGGGTCGTGGGTCAAACACCGATGAGTGTGGCGGGCTGGCTACTAATCCTCATCGTCGTACTTTCCGCAGGATCGTTCCTGACCCTGCGGAAAGTGACAACCTAGTTGCTGGTCTTCAGTGAATCGCGGATCTCAGTCAGCAGGAGGACCTCTGGCGAAACTTCAGTGTCATCTTCGGTCTTTTCGAGGTCGAGCATCGCGTCCTTCCTCTTGTTCATCGCGTTGATTGGCACGACGACGAAGAAGTAGAGGGCAGCCGCCACGATCAAGAAGTTCAGTAAGGCCGTAAGGAAAACTCCTGGGCGAACGACAGCAGGGTCGCCCAGGAGTTTAATCTGAAACTCAAATTTGATTCGTAAGACCGTCGTGATTAGAGACTGGAACTGTAACCTAAACCGCCGAACGCAAGAACCAGGCCTGCAAATCAAGTGCCGCAGAGGTAGAGATCAGAAGATCACCAGAGACCGGGTCCTCTTCGTCAACAGGCTCAATGAACCCCTTGATATTGTCAGAGACCTGCTGAACCTTCTCAGCCATCAACTGGTAGGCCTTATCGGATTCCAACATCCCCTCATCAATCTCACTCAAGATCGTGTCGCGGGCAACTGTAGCGGCGCGGCCATCGGGGAAACCACCAACCTGTCCTAGGCGCTCAGCAACTTCATCGAGGGTGCTGCGTGCAGCAGCCACCACTTCGTCAAGAGCTAAGTGAAGCGACCGGAACGATGCTCCACGAATGTTCCAGTGTGCTTGCTTCGACTGCAGTTCCAAGGCAATCAGATCAACCAGGCTCTGCTGCAGTGCGGAGGTAACCGTTGTGCTTGCTTCCTTCATTTTGTCTTCCCTTTCAATCCGCTCAGGGCGCGTTTACTGCCCCAAGACTTGATCCTCAGTTGGACGTCCGTGGACGTGAACGCCCGCTTCCTCCACCCTACTACCAGCATCCGACAAAGTGACCAGTGGGTTGACTTCCAACGTTGGATTTGCCCCGCGTTGGCGCGTAGCGCGGTCGTCCGTTGTAGATTTTGGACCGAGGGTTCCCAAAGTAGAGTTCTGGCTGGCTGTAACACCAAACGCGGCAAGCCGGGCCTGTGCGAACGCAAGCAATTCTCTCTTGATGTCGCGACGTCCCGCAAGCGTTGCGACTCCGACCTCGTCCTCGGCCGGGTAGTTGTCCGGCAGCAGTGCGGCGTCATAGGGGAGCGGATGGTTCCTAGTGCGCAGGTACGCCGCAAGCAGGACCAGAGCTGCGCAGATCACCAGCCAAGCCAAGAGAATCGCGACGGTCGAACCCATAATTCCCGGAACACCTCCACCTGCAATCGCGGAGCGGAAAGCAAGCTGGGTGTATGTCATTGGAAGGAATGGATGCACCCAGTTGAAGAACGCTGGCATCGTCTCTATCGGGAACGTCGCACCCATGGAGGCAATCTGTATCAGCAAGAGGACGATTGACACGAACCTCCCCCTGTAGCCCAGTGTTGCGACGCAAGCCTGGTTAACCGCGACAAACGTCAAAGAGGCGAGAATGCCGATGCCGAGCATGGCCCCCACATTGACGGCATGCAGCTCAACCAGCCAGTTGGTCCCCAGCACTGCAGCTGTAGCCTGAACTACAGCCAGAATGGATGCCGTTGCTGCAGGACGTGCCGCCGCCATCCACCAGGTTTCACCCGGGCCGGGACGGCGGTCGAGGGCGGGAAGGACCAGGAAGATTGCGATTCCACCAATCCACAATGCCAGTGAAATGAACATCGGAGAGAATCCCGCACCGGTGTTGTTGACTTCGCGTTCTCTGACGGGGTCGATTTGGACCAGGTGTGAAGAGGTTTCAGCAATCTGTGTTGCTTCTGTTTGCGAGTAGTCGGGGATCTGCTCTTGGCCCGCTACCAGCCCTTCCTCAAGTTGCGCGCTTCCCGCTGCAAGTGCAGACGACCCGCTTGCGGCCGAGGATGCGCCCGCGGACAGAGAGTTCAGGCCGGTCGACAGGTCGGTGGCTCCGGCCGCGAGGGCTCCTGCGCCCGAGTTGAGTGCATCAACGCCGGAAACCAACGTGGGAACCTTCTCCTGAAGAGTGCCCACACCTGCCTCAAGGGCCTTGCTTCCCGAGGCGAGCTCGTTGGCGCCACCGCGCAGGGTCGCGGAGGTCCCCGATAGCGTCCCGAGCCCGTCGTCTATGGAGTTAACGCCGCCCAGGATAGTCTGGCTGGCCGCGGTGTCCGAGGTCGTTCCAACCGAAGCCTGGAGTGCAGTTAGGCCCTGGTTGACCTGAGCGGATGCTGCTGCGATTTGATCCATGCCCGTCTGGGCAGCCGCAACTCCGGCAATGGCTTCATCGGCCTTTCCTGCAACCTGATCAACCTTGTCGACGATTTGACCTTTGCCCGACGCCATCTGCGCCACAAGTCGGCATAGAGGATCGGTCTCACCGTGTAGTGCCACGCACTGTTGATAGACCGCATCGATACTATTGGACACGCCTGTCACCAAGTCGCGAATCTCTCCCGGGAGCGGCGCAAGCTGCGCGACAGGTTCGCTGATCTGCTTGAAGCTCTCATCCAACTGGGAACTCCCAGCGGCAAGTTGTGCCGAGCCTGTCTGGAGAGAGGAAATCCCTGCTTGCAAGGACGGTGTCTGAGCGCGCAGGGTTGCTGTTCCAGCAGCCACTTGGTCAACCCCCGCGGTGTACTGATTGACCCCGCCGCTAAGGGTGGCTGCACCGCTCGCGAGTGCCGAAGAGCCCGCACCCAATGCCGACACCCCGGTCTGTAGCTCGGGAACCTTGTCTGCCAGGGTGTTCGTCCCGGATGCTAGCTCACCTGCACCAGAGTCCAGTTGCGTTGCCCCGTCGGCGGCTGTGGCTGCGCCCTCGTCCAATTCGGTCAGACCATCAGCCAGTACGGTGGCTCCGTCTGCTAGCGCCGTCGAGCCATCCACAGCCGTTCCCATGCCGGTGCGGATTGTCCCCAGCGATTCCAGAAGTGCCTCCGTATATATGGAGGATGCTTCCGAGCTAACCCTGTCCTGCAGAGTCGCGGCGACAGTTCGGGCCAGGGTTCCGGACAGGTAGTTGATTCCGTCGTCGGTGACTAGGTTCAGCCGTGCGGAAACGGTGTCAGCGGCACTGTCGGTGCCGATCTGGGACACTTCCTTCGACAGCCCAGAGGGAATATAGAGCACGGCGCGCACCGACTGGGACTTCATGGCACGTTCGGCCTGGTCTGCACTCATCTGCTTCCAAGTGAAGCCCGTGTCTTCCCCGTCTTCAGGGTGGACGAGGGCGTCCGTGAGCATCTGACCGACATCAACCACCATGTTTGATCCTGACACGAGATCTGCGTCAAACGGCTGATCCTCATTCACAACAGCGGCCTGAATGTGACCCATCCGCTCCAGGGGATCCTGGTATGCGGAAGAGAGGATCCCCCCGTACATGAGTGGGATAGCAATGATCGCCACAACCACCAAGATATTGGCGAAGACGTTGGCGGTGAACTTTGGTTTGCCTACTACATTCGGCATCTCTGAGAGAGATTTCCTTGCCATGGTAGTGCTCCTCCGGGGTGTCAAGCCCCAAATACTTCAATCAATCGATGAGATTTTATTCCGGCTTGACTGTTTGTTCCAGGGTGGGTAATCGCCGTCACGGTACTGTGTCACAGTGATTTCTGAGCCGATTGAGGGGGTGCGCCAGAGCCCCGCCGGGACCTCCAAAAACAGGTGATCAAAACCTCAGAAATCTAGGCAGAGTGGCGGTTTTTTCTGTTCCTCAGACCACAAGGGTGCCGGTGTGGACTAGGCTGAAAATATGATCTCACTCACAGAACTGGGCGCCCTCGAACTGGAAAACGCCCGCGCCTCCAAGAGTGGCCGCTCCGGGAACACCATCTACGGGGGTCACGAACGTCACCTGCGTCAGACAGTGATTGCTCTCAAGGCCGGATGTGGCCTGGCAGACCACGAGAGCCCCGGTGAAGCTACGCTGCAAGTCCTGCGGGGAAACGTCCTCCTGACAAACGCTGAGACGGGAACCTCTGAGAACCTCTCCGAGGGCGACTTCGCCCTCATTCCGCCCGCTGTGCACGGAGTTGAAGCCCACGAGGATTCGGTCCTACTACTTACCGTCTCGCTACACCCGCACAGTTAGGCCGGGCGGGCGTAACGCGTCGGTCTACCAGTCCTCAGCGCTGACATTCGTGCGCACCAGGGCAAATCCTGGATTGGGAGAGTAGCGCAGGTGACAGACCGCAGCATTCGCAATGGGTTCCCCCGCATACTGCACGGGATCCATCAGGGACAGAAGCGTGCGGATGAAGGCGCCGTGTGACACGACCGCGAGGGAGGGGTTCGGTCGGGGCAGTGCCGGGTCTTCCCCGCCACCGGAGACGGACTCGCGCTGCTGTGCCAAGGCTTCGGCCTCCAGGCGAATGCGCTGAAGAGATTGCTCGGCCCGCGCAAGAAACTGCTCCCAGGTGTTGGCTCCGCCGCTTGCATCTGCTCGCGCCAACGCGGTCATCACTGCTGGTTCGTCAAAGCCCTCTGCCGCGGCATGCCTCATGTGAGTCCAAAAATTCGCTCCCACTTCTCCAGCCGAGGTCGGTTGGATGCCCAGCTGGTCAAAGATCGCGTGCCACATTGCCTCTAGGGTTGCGCCCTCGTACGACCCGAAGTTCCATTCGCGAAGCTCTGGAACCAGTTCGATCTCAGGTTCACCTACTTCACCGGCAACCAACTGGGCAGTGTGCAGCGCGCGACCGAGGTCGGACGAGAGCATCCTGTCGATCGGCAAGACTTCCGCGGCATTTCCCCCTCGCCGCGCCAGAGCACGCCCCGTGGCACGAGCTTGCTCCATGCCCACTTCCGTGAGCGGCGTTTCCATCCACCCGGACATTTGCAGTGCAATGTTGGCTTCGGTTTGTCCATGCCGAATGAGGAAGATGTCGACTGGAGGGGTTTGGCTCGGATTCTGGTCGTTGGTGGGTCGGTGTGTTGTAGCCATACAGCCACCATACCGACCGGCGTGATTCGTTTCTTGAGCGGATAGTGAACAACAGGCCAACCAACCCGAGCAGTTCAGGCGCCGATGGGCTTTGGGGCTTAAGCTTGTGGCATGGAGAACAATTTGGATATCGCTGCAGTAAACCTCCGCCTGAGCCTGCTTGGGCTTCCAACCCCGACGGATTCGCACGCAACCGACGAAGCGCAGTTGGTCAAACCAATCATTGCGCGGCAACGTGAGTTAGATCGGCGCCTCTCGCACCGCCTCTCAGCCGTGGATGGGCGAATCCAGGCGTTCCTAGACTCCTACCTCGACGGTACCGGGGTGTCCCCACAACTGCCGCGGGTCACCTTCGTCCTCGACCAACCGGGCCTAGCGCGAACCCTGTCGTTGCCGATCGAAGGTGACGTTTTCAAGTCTGACCTTCTCACGTCGTACCGCACTCTTAACGGAGTCCTCCATAACCCCGCCAATGACCGCCGCACCACCAAGGGCGTCTTCCACATTGCGGATGGGGGACTGCCGGTCCAAGACGACAAGATCGAGGTTCCCCGGGCTGTATTTGGCCGACTGATGGAACACGCCTTTCTCCCGCCTGAGGAAGCAAAGGTTCTTCCCTATACAACCGATTCGGAAGACCCGGTGGGAGCATGGGTTTCCCTTCTGCTGCGCCCCATCGTCGTTCCTGAGGTACCTGGTTTTAGTGGCGAAAGGACAATGGAAGTTCGCTTTATTGCCCCCGGCTCGCTGGTTGCCAACCTGGACTTTGTTGAGGGCATCTTCGGCAATGGTGGCGATCCCTACGTCCCCGAGTTTGACGCCTCCCTCGACCCTGACACATGGACCGGCACCACGGGCCTGGTCGTCCTCGCCCCCCACCTCACCAAGCTGACCAAGAAGGAACTGGGTCTGCCACGGTGGGAGGACGCCACGGAACGTCAACGCCGCGACGGGCAGTGCTGGAAGGATTCGGACGAACTCTACAACGGTGGTAGCGCATTCAAGGTGTGCGCTCGCGATGAACGCGGTGTCATCACCACGGTGATTGCTGACAACTATTTCGGCTACTGCAAGAAGGAAGTCAAGGCGCAGATCTCCTACTCCGCGAACCTGTTTGGAGAGGTGGAAGAGGAGCACGCTGGTGGTGCTCGCGTCTACCCGCGCTATAACCTGGGTCCGAACTACACCGACAAAGAGTCCGACCCGTCCTACACGTTGGCCGAGGTCGTATGGCGTGACCCGCAACGCTTCGTCGCACAGCCCGAAGGTTACGTGCTGGACATGGAAGACGAACGGAACATCCTCGTCCCCGCCGGCGCCACGTACAGCCTGTGGACGAACACGATTACTTGGGAGCAGGACGGGAAGAAGCGTTCTATTCCATTGCGTTACGGCAAGATCTACGTTTCACCTGATGGTTACCAGATCCACTTGGCCCAACTTGAGAATGACCAGTCGCAGTGGACACTGATTGGTTCATCTTCGAGGTCGACGACCTGCCACAAACCAGCAACCGTCTCAGGTGGCGGCAAGTCAGAAATCTCCAAGGCGATTTCCGATGCTGTCATCAACGGTGATTCATATTCCCCTGACTTCGAAAAAGACATTGCGAAGGTTGCCGAGATCCTCAAGATGGACTTCACCGATCGCTTCGTCGATGAGGCGAACATCAGCGACACAAGTCGACCCATCCTCTCTGACCTGCGTTCTGTGGGGTCGGTCGTCAAACTACTGACGCCCAGCCCCGACTACACGGATGTATACAACGAATGGCTCTCGACAGTTCCGGGTTACATCATGGAGTTGGTGCTGATCGTCAAGCGTTACTACCAGCCTGAATGGGGTGACGATTGGGCATCTCATTTCACTACCGGCATGGTCAATGGCCGCAAGGGCACGCTGGTGCACACCGATCGTGGCAAGGTCCGTGTATCGATGCTACGCGTCGGGTACGAAACAGACGGATCATGGCGCCTCTTCGGATTGCGTTACGACTTCCACCCCGCGGGCAAAGTTCAGACCGAGGACGACATCACTGCGAGCATCGTGGTCCCAGGGAAGAACGGCGCTAAGTCGCGGAAGTACGTGAAGAACTGCGAGAACCTGTTGTTCCAACGTCCTGATGAAGCCATCAACCGAGGCTACGACAAGCAGGCAGAGAAGGACATTGCCGGCCCGAATGTCTTCCTCAGCAACTATGAGCCGCTCACCCGTGAGCAGGCTGTTGCAATAGTTGATGACGCAGTGGGGTTCAGCCAGTTCACGAAGCCGATGCGGGACATCCTTCTCAGGGCCGCGTATGGTCCGGAACATCAGCCTGCCTACGTGGTGTCATCGGCCCAGCCGCGCATCGTTGACGGTAAGCCTTCTAAGAACCCTCGCTACTTGCAGGTTCGTCCCGACTTGGCACATCCGAAAGCAACGGCAAGTGCTGATCTCGCGTCGCGGCTCTTCGCTAAGGTGCCGATGGACGCAGAGTTTGAACTGCCCGTGGATATTGTCGTGGCAGGACGGCGCAACAACCCGGCTGACGAGGGCGTGCCGCCGCTCGCTTCCTACGGGCCGCTGCACTACATGGAGCTCCCGGAGCTGTTCATGGAGTTCATTTCCTCGATGACAGGCAAGTCGCCCTCGACGACGGGTGCGGGTTCCGAAGGTGCAATGACGAAGGGGCCGTTCAACGCGCTTCCCTCAATCATTGACCTCAATGCCGCGCTGCTCTCGTTCGCATTGACGGGCTACGACGGTTGGCTTTCAAGCGCTGGTTACGTGGGACCCAAGGTGCGCGTCGATCACGACATTTCGATGCTGATCCCCGAGGTGTTCTCACGCATGTCGGACGAGGAACGTTCAGCTAAGAACCTGATTGCCGAGGGCGCCCTGGAACCCGTGCCAAACATTGTGGTTGATGGTCAAGAGGTAGAGGCGAGCCGCTTGGGATACCGCATGACAAAGCGCTTTGCTACCAAGTACTTCGGGCGTATCTTCCTGCACCCCGACCTAGTCTTCACCCCGGAGATGTTGAGTCCGGAACTGCAGGGCGAGGACGTTTATGCGGAGTCGGTGGCAACAATCGTTGAGACTCATCGCAGGGTCGCGCAGTCATACATTGATGACGGCACGATCGCCCTCGGCGTCCCGCCGATTCGCGCACTGCTTGAGGTGATGGCAAACGGGCAGACCTCCGATGGGCTGACCTTGCAGGATGACGAGTTCCGCAAGCAGTTCGACCGTGAGTCGGTACTGGCGTCAGACTGGTACCGGGAACGGTTGCAGTCTGAGAAGGACCAGCACGTTGCGTTGTTGAAGCGTTCTGCGGATGCCGTGGAGGACTTCGTGTCCCGCCCGCACGGTGCGACGGAAGACCGTAGAGAGGTCTATGTGGAGCGACTAGAGAGCCTGAAAGAGGAACTCTCGGATCTTGAAGCGCAACCACTTGAGGACTTTGCCGGCACGCTGGGCCGCCAGGTCAGGTGGAACGCAGTCTAGACCCGTGTAGCGCGGGGCCCGCGCCCGCGGCCCGGGCCTGGCGCCTGCACTCGGCCCCGGGCCTCGGGCCCCACGCTCGCGGGACATGCGCTCACACCTCAAACGTAAGGTTGCCGCGGTCACGTAAGGTTGCCTCCGATCGTGCGAATTCCGGGCAACCTTACGCGATCCCGGCAACCTTAGGGCCCGGGCCGATTTGCGGGCTGGGTTTCGGCCGGGTTTCGCGTCACGAGAGCTGGGTTTCGCCTCTCCACGGCCGACCCCCACCAAATGTATACGTGGGGGCGAAATGTGCGTCTCGGGTACCTACCCCAGACGCACATTTCATCCCACCATATACATTTCACGCTGGCTGGGCGCCGGGGCGCGTTTGGGCGCCAGGTTGGGCTGGTGAGGGGAGCCGCATTGGCGCCGGAGCGCGTTTGGGCCGATGAGGCCAAGGCGGGCGCCCGCCTTGAAGAGCGTGAGCCTATCCGAAGCGGCCCGCCACGTAATCGGCAGTCTGCTTGTTCTTGGGTGCTGAGAAAATCAGCGACGTATCGTCATACTCAACCAGTTTGCCAGGCTTGCCCGCCCCGGCAAGGTTGAAGAAGGCAGTGCGGTCTGAAACGCGTGCCGCCTGCTGCATGTTGTGAGTGACGATGACGATCGTGTAGTCGACTTTGAGCTGCTCAATGAGCTCCTCAATAGCGATCGTAGAGATTGGGTCGAGGGCAGAGCATGGCTCATCCATCAAAATGACGTCAGGCTCAACGGCGATTGCACGTGCAATGCAGAGGCGTTGCTGCTGGCCACCTGAAAGCGACGAACCGGGCTTGTCGAGACGGTCCTTGACCTCTTCCCACAGGTTCGCGCCGCGAAGTGCCTTCTCAACGATCGCGTCGGCTTCGGCTTTGGGGAGGCGCCCGCCGTTCAGCTTGACTCCCGCCAGCACGTTGTCAGCAATGGACATGGTGGGGAAGGGGTTAGGCCGCTGGAAGACCATTCCCACTTTGCGGCGAACATCAACCGGATCAACCTTGGAACCGTAGAGGTCTTCGCCATTGATCTTTACGGACCCGTCGACGCGAGCCCCAGGAATCACTTCATGCATGCGGTTCAGCGTCCGCAGGAACGTGGACTTACCGCATCCCGACGGGCCGATGAGGGCGGTGACAGAGCGTGGAGCAATTGTCATCGAAACGCCCTCGACTGCTAGGAAGTCCCCGTAGTAAACATCCAGGTCTTCTGTATCAATCTGCATTGCCATGTTCAGCGGTTTCCTTTCGGTGCGAACTTGGCGGCGATGAGTCGCGCAACCAGGTTCAGTGCCATAACGATCAAGATCAGGGTGAGGGCGCCAGTCCATGCGCGGTCCACGTAGGCTGCCGCGTCAACGCCCTGGGACATGTAAGAGTTGTAGACGAACACGGGAAGGGTCATCATGGGGCCATCCGTCAGCGAGTAGTTCATCGACTGCGTTAGGCCAACGGTGACCAGGAGAGGTGCCGTTTCACCGATGACACGCGCGATTGCCAGCATGACGCCGGTGGTGATGCCCGCAATCGAGGTGGGGAGGACAACCTTGGTGATGGTCCTCCACCGCGGGACCCCAAGTGCTAGGGATGCTTCGCGAAGTTCGTTGGGAACCAGTCGCAGCATTTCTTCGCAAGAGCGAACCACGACAGGAATCATCAGGACGGAGAGCGCCACGGCGCCGGCGACACCGTTTTGTGACCCAGGACCAAAGACCAAGAGGAACAGGGAGTATGCGAAAAGGCCGGCGACAATCGACGGGATACCGGTCATGACATCGACGAAGAACGTCACGGCCTTTGCCAGACGTCCTCGGCCGTACTCAACAAGGTAGATCGCGGTCATGAGGCCGATTGGTACGGAGATCACCGCTGCCAACCCCGTGATTTCAAGAGTGCCGACGAGGGCGTGAAGCGCGCCTCCGCCCTCGCCAACCACGTTGCGCATCGAGTTGGTGAAGAATGTGACGTCGAACCGGTTGATGCCGCGTGAAATCACGGTGATCATCAGGGACAGAAGCGGGACCATTGCGAGGGCGAAGGAGGCGTAGACCAGGACCGTTGCCACCCTATCCTTCTGGCGGCGCCTCTTGAGATGAACGTCGGACTTATCGACGGCAAATGGTGAGCGAGGGGGCGGAAGAGCAACGCTGCGGTGAGAGTCATGCTCCAACTCGGGCAGGGAGATGATCTCCGCCAAGATCTCTGGCCCGGCGACCTCAAGTGCGCTGGGCTTCTGCTTCTTCGCTTTCGAAGAAGATGCCTTTGGGGAGGCGATATCTTCACTCATGCGTTTGCTCCTGAGAATGCGGCGCGGCGGGAGATAACCCAGCGGGCGCCCATATTGACTACCAGGGTGATTGCGAACAGCACCAAACCGGTTGCAATCAGGGTATTGATCCGAAGACCGAAGGCCTCTGGGAAGTTCAGTGCGATGTTGGCTGCGATCGTGTTGGGGTTCTGCGTGGTGACCAACGCGAATGAGATCAGGGCTGCCGGGGAAAGGACCATGGCAACTGCCATTGTTTCGCCGAGGGCGCGTCCCAGCCCCAGCATCATCGCGGAAATAATGCCGCTGGTCGCGCCTGGAAGCACCGCCATGTGGATCATTTCCCAACGTGTGGTACCGAGTGCGAGTGCTGCTTCTTCCTGAAGTTTCGGGGTCTGCAGGAAGACTTCGCGGCACACGGCAGTCATGATCGGAAGGATCATCACGGCAAGAACAAGGGCCACGGTAAGGACGGTACGTCCGGTTCCGGAAGCCGGACCGGTGAAGAGTGGGATCCACCCGAGGTAGGTTGTCAGCCACACATAGACAGGCTGCAGGAAGGGCGCGAGGACCTGAATGCCCCAGAGGCCGAAAACAACCGAAGGGACAGCAGCCAGAAGGTCAACGAGATATCCCAAAGGGGCCGCGATCTTCTTGGGTGCGTAGTGAGAAATGAAGAGCGCAATCCCGATCGCTACCGGGGTAGCCAGCAGAAGGGCGATAGCGGCAACCCAGACGGTTCCAAAGGCGAATGGTGCCACGTACTGCCAAATCGTCTGCGGCTCGTTGACACCAACCTGGTCTCCGGCGACGAAAGCCGGCCATGCTTCGGCCAGAAGGAAGACGGTGACAAAGCCGAGCACAACAAGGATGAGGACGCCAGCGCCAACAGCAAGACCTTTGAAGGACATGTCGGCGAAGCGATTGTTGCGCTTTGGTTCTTTCTTTGTCGTCGCGACATCTCCCGGGGTGGGGGAGCCTGAGGTTGGACGCTGTGCGATGGTGGACATCTGTTCTACCTTTGCGCGCTCGTGGTGATGGCACCCGAATGCGGGGCCGGGCGGAAAGTCCGCACACCCGGCCCCGCAAGGGGTTCGTTACTTGATGGACTCAATGGAGGCCTGGACCAGTTCGCGGGTCGCGGCAGAAAGAGGTGCGGAGCCTGCGCCCTCGGCTGCTGCTTGCTGACCGGCTTCGCTTGCGATGTAGCCCACGTAAGCCTTGATGAACTCCGTTGTCGCTTCGTCCTTGTTGGTGTCACAGACAAGCAGGTAGGAAACCAGCACTAGCGGGTAGGCGCCCGATTCAGTGGTGGTGCGGTCCAGGTCGATTGCTACGTCTCCGTCGTGACGGTTCTCAACAACGGGAGAAACCTCGACAACCTTGGCAGCTCCTTCGGCTGAGTAAGGGACGAACTCCTCGCCAACCTTCAGAGCGACAGTGGAAAGGCTGGAGACCTTTGAGGCGTCCGCGTAGCCGATGGTTCCTGTTCCGGTGGAGATGGCCTCAACCACTCCGGAGGTGCCCTGAGCGCCCTCGGCTCCAGCGAAGCTGAAGGGGAACTTATCTTCGGCTTTTGCATCCCAAACATCGCCAGCATTTGCACCTAGGTAGGCTGCGAAGTTCTTTGTTGTACCGGAATCATCTGAGCGGTAGACAACGGTGATTGCCTGATCAGGCAGTGTTGCACCCGGGTTCAGTGAGACGATTGCGTCGTCGCTCCAGTTGGTGATTTCACCTTTGAAGATACGCGCGATGGTGTCTGCGTCAAGGTTGAGGGAGTCATTACCTTCAAGGTTGAAGGCAACTGCGATGGGGGAGATGTAAACGGGGAGGCTGCGAGCCTTTGAATCGGCAGCACAAGCGGCAAAGGTGCCCTCAAGCTCCTCATCAGAGAGGTACGAATCGGAGCCTGCGAATGCAACTGCACCCTCCATGAACTGCTTGCGGCCCGCGCCTGAGCCAACAGGGTTGTAGTTGATTGTGACGTCCGCGTTGTCGGTTTGGAATGCCGCAATCCACGCCGCCTGGGCCGCTTCCTGTGAGGAGGCGCCCGCACCACCATAGGTTCCGGAAATGCTTGAGGACGACTCCGCGGTATCAGTGGATCCGGCGGCCCCTGACTCTGGGGTAGAGGTCGAACCCTCATTTGCTGCGCAACCTGCAAGGGCAAGAGGGAGGGCAGCCGCGAGGGCCGCGATACGTAGAACGTTATTTCGTTTGCTCATGACTTCAGTTTGGCCACGTCGTGTGAACACGCCCTGTAGCAAATGTGAACTCCGCGTGAACACTGGGTGAAGACTTGTTGAAGCCTTGCGTGTGGGCTAGACCACAGGCTATAAGAGTTGTGCGGGGCCCCTACTATGGGGGTATGCAATCGCAGTCGATGGCGATGCTCATCGCCTTGGGGGTAGGCCTGGCACTGGCCTGTCTGGTGCTCCTCATACTAGTTAACAGGGGAAGGTTGACGTCCCGGTCCGCCCCGCGACCGGTCGATGAGTTGGATCCCACCACGGAGGCTCTCTTAGAGTCGATCCCGATGCCTGCAGTAGTCTTCGGCGAATCTCTGCGACAAACCTACGTGAATCCAGCTTTTGTGAGCAGTGAGGACCTGGTGCGGCGCGTTAGGCGTCAAGAGTGGTTCCAACGCGCTCTGATGACCGCGCTCCTGAGCGGGGAGGCCACGTCCCGACCCGCAAGTGCTGAGTATCCCGAGGACATTTACGTCATGGCGCTTCCAGGCAAGAAGACTGTCGCCATCGTCATTGACCAAACTGAGCGTTACAGAACAGCTGCGATGCGGGAGGATTTCATCGCAAATGCCAGCCACGAGCTCAACACTCCCGCGGCCGCCATCTCTCTCTTGGCCGAGGCGATTGTCAAGACTGCGAAGAAGGGCAGTACCACCGAAGTCTTCTCCAAGTCACTGGTTGAAGAGGCGGACAGGCTTACGTCACTGACCAGGGACATTGTCAGGCTCTCGGAGGTTCAAGAAGTCTCTTCGTCAACCGATGACGACCGCAACCTGCAGGTCTTCGATGCGGCACAGTCGGTCGAGTACGTGGTGGCCTCTCACCTTTCTCTAGCTGACCAGGTTGGAGTACAGATCGAGTATCTTCAGCCGATCTCTCCGGGTCCCTTCCTTGTCCAAGGCAACAAGCAGTGGTTTGAGGTTGCCGTTGGAAACCTGGTGGAGAACGCTATTCAGTACTCTCCGGCTGGCGCACCCATAAGTGTTTCGGTGGATGTGGCAGACGGCCTCGTCTCCGTTCATGTGGCAGACCAGGGTCCCGGCGTGGCTCATGAGTTGCAGGAGCAGATCTTCCAGCGTTTCTACCGGCTTGACTCCGCACGCACTCGCAAAGCAGGCGGAACGGGGCTGGGGCTTTCCATTGTTCGCAACACTGCACGCCACATGGGGGGCGATGCAACAGTTGTTTCCCAACCTGGGGAAGGGGCGACCTTTACCCTGTCGGTTCCAGCTACCGCGGAGCCGCTGACATGAAACTCGCCACTGCCCACTGTTGTGATTCGGAAGGAAGCTCGTGAGAAAACGCTTACTACTTGTTGAAGATGAGCCGGCAATCGCCCTGCCGCTCGCTTTTCTCCTTGAGGAGGAAGGATTCAAAGTCAAGACGGTCGGTGACGGGGTCGCTGCGCTCAAAGAGTTTGCTCGCAAGGAGCCGGACCTCATCCTTCTTGATGTCATGCTGCCCGAAATGTCGGGCGTAGAGGTGTGTCAGCGGATTCGTCTCACCTCAGAAGTACCCATCATCATGCTTACCGCGCGGGCCGCTGAGGTAGATAAGGTTGTCGGCCTTGAAGTTGGTGCGGACGACTACGTGACCAAGCCGTATTCATCACGGGAGCTCATCGCCAGGATCCGTTCCGTGATGCGCCGCTCGAAATCTTCGGTTGTGGACGCGATTACCGACGAGGACGAGGTGCTGACGGTGGGTGCTGTATCAATTGACTCGGGACGTCACCTGGTGAAGGTTAACGGGGACGAGGTTGACCTTCCACTTAAGGAGTTCCAGCTCTTGCGAGAACTGATGGCCAATGCGGGCCGCGTTGTCACCCGGGCGCACCTTCTTGACCAGGTGTGGGGGGCGGACTTCTTTGGTGATCAGCGCACGCTTGACGTACATGTCAAGCGCCTCCGCTCCCGCATAAGTCCAGGGGATGTTGAGCGTCGTCTCATCACGACAATCCGCGGTGTTGGGTATCGTTTTGAGGACGTGGATGATACGCGGATGAAGAGCCGGGAAGGCGCAGGACAATGACGATTGTTGAGGTTTGTGTTGACAGTGTCAAAGGCGTAAAGGTGGCCCGTGAGGGCGGAGGGGACCGCGTTGAGCTGTGCCGCGAACTGTGGTGCGGCGGCCTCACCCCAAGTCTGGAGACCATAGAGTCGGCAATGGAATGTGCCCCCCGGCTAGGACTGCGGATCCTGGTTCGTGAGAACCCCACGTCGTTCTTCCTCACCTCCGCGCAAGCGGAAGAGCAAGCAAAGCTCATCGCCACGATCGCCGGCCGCTTTGATGGGTCGGGGGTTCCCCTGGGGTTCGTGGTTGGCGGATTGGCCCACGGTGAAGATGGCCCCCAGGTTGATGTGGAAGGCGCCAGACTTTGGCGCAAGGCAGCGCGGACGCACGACCTCGTCTTCCATCGCGCCTTTGACGAAACCGCGGACCACGCCGCGGCCCTGAGGATGCTGATCGACCTCGACTACAACGGCGTTCTCACGACCGGGGGAGGCGCCGGAGTAGCCGATATCGGCGGTCTTCGTGCGCTGCGGGAGCAGGCCGGGGACCACCTTGCCATTATTGGCTCAGGTGGGCTGCGTGCACACAACATCGGCTGGGTCGTTGAAGAAGCCCATTTGCGCGAAGTACATTTTCGAGCGCCCGGACCCGATGGGAGCGGAACTGATCCTGACGCAGTTCGGGACACCGTAAAAGCCGTTCGTGCCATACAATTGAGTGCTACGTAACATTCCTGGCACTAGGAGGATCCCATGTCTGAACGCTCATTCCGCCGCCCCGCATCCCTTGATCAAGCGGAGGCCGAAGCAATCGTCGGAGATGAGGACCCTGCGGCGGAATCAGAAATTGCGCACACCACCGCTTGGGCGCTACTCGGGGTTCCAAATGCTGACTTTGATGTGGCGGCCGTAGCCAAGCTCAGAGAGTCCGTGCGGGCTGAGGGTGTTGACATCATTGCGGCTGCCTGGTCGAAGTCGCCAGAGTTCACACTGCCCGGCGCGCTGTGGCGCATCTATTTGCTCTGGCAGTGGAGCCAGCTCAACGCAGAAGTCCTCACTGACCGCTACCAGGAAGGTTTGGACGCCCTCGCTAGTAAAGGGGTGGACGTCCAAGACCAGCCCCCGCTAGGAGAGATCATTCGCGGTGTCGAAGGTGTGCTGGCGGGCTACGCGAACGAGGACGATTTGGCGGCTGTCCTTGAAAGTGCCGCCCAGGCCATGCGTGTCATGGCTATGGGAGTACGCTTTGGACCTGAGTGGATCACGGAAGAAAACCACGTCCTCGCACACACCGTCACGCGGCGCCCCCAGGCGCTCCTTGACACGGCGCGGGAACTGGATGAGAGTGCCCAGCAGGCAGCAGCAGGGACACTCGACTGACCAAGCCGACGCCGCTAGAAACCCCCTATACCGCCGTTGCAGAGGAAGAAATGACAGTGGACGATGCCCCGACCATTCAGGGCGATGAAGATGCATTAGAGGAAGCTGGCGACGCGGCGGACGCGGGAGCGGCAGGAGACGCCTTAGCCGAGGACGAGCAAGCGCGGCTCAAGCTTGAGACGGCCCGCGCCTCGGAGCTCTTCCTTCCCGCCGATAGTGATATCCTGGTTGGCGAAGAACATGAGGACGCGCAGTACGACCTCGACGAGGCATCACTCGTTGATGATGATTGGGATGATGCGGGAACACTGATCCCCACGGGCATGCCGGTCGACACTTCTGTCCCACTAGGCCTGGAACACCCGCTGCCAGACGGGCGCTTTGCGGATCGGGAACTGTCGTGGCTAGCGTTCAACCAGCGCGTCCTCGAACAATCCGAAGACGAATCAGTCCCACTACTTGAGAGACTGTGGTTTTCGGGGATCTTCTCTTCCAACCTTGACGAGTTCTACATGGTGCGGGTCGCGGGCCTGCAACGTCGTATCAATGCGGGCATTGCCCGCCCCGGCGCCTCGGGGCTGCCACCACGGGAGGTGCTTGAACACATTACCGCCCGCACGCGGGAGCTGGTGGAACGCCAAGCCGCCAGCTTTGTGGAAGAGTTCCGACCAGCCTTAGCCGAAGCGGGCATCCGCTTTTCGGAATGGGAAGCCCTGGACCAGACCACCCAGGACAGGCTCTCCTCCTACTTCAGGCACCGTGTCTTCCCAGTGCTAACGCCGCTTGCGGTCGATCCGAGTCACCCTTTCCCCTACATTTCGGGTTTGTCACTGAACATCGCGGTGGTTCTGAAGAACCCCGTGTCCGGCAAGCGGCACTTTGCGCGTATCCGGGTTCCAGAGACTCTGCCGCGCCTCATCAACGTCGACACTGCGTTGCGTGAAGGGCGTGTGGAGCAGTACGTTCGACGCGATTCGGGTGCAACGTTCCTGACGATTGAACAGCTGATTGTCGCTCACCTCGACCACCTCTTCCCCGGCGTTGAAGTTCAGGAAGCATATACCTTCCGTGTCACGCGTAATGAGGATCTCGAGGTCGAAGAGGATGATGCAGAGAACCTTCTGACTGCGATGGAGGAAGAATTGCACAGGCGTCGCTTCGGCGCTGCAGTGCGCCTTGAGGTTGAAGAGGCGATGAGTTCCTTTGTCTTGAACTTCCTCACGGAGAAGTTGGAGGTACATGGAGAAGACGTCTTTAAACTGCCGCCTCCGCTGGACTTCACACTCTTCAACGAGGTTCACGACCTCGACCTGCCCGCGTTGAAGTACCTTCCGTTTGTTCCCGTCACTCCGGCTGGGCTTACAGAGGTTGAGTCTTCAAAGCCTCAAGATGTTTTCCGCACGCTGAGTCACCACGACGTGCTTCTTCACCACCCCTATGACTCATTTGCGACCTCCGTGCAGCACTTCATCAGCCAGGCGGCGCGGGACCCCCAGGTCTTAGCCATCAAGCAGACCCTGTATCGCACCTCGGGGGACTCCCCAATTGTCTCGTCCCTTATTGAGGCTGCCCGCAACAACAAGCAAGTTGTGGCAATTGTCGAGGTGAAGGCCCGCTTTGATGAAGAGGCAAACATCGAGTGGGCTCGAAAGCTAGAGAAGGCCGGCGTTCACGTGGTCTACGGCATGCTCGGTTTGAAGACCCACTGCAAACTGTCTCTGGTGGTTCGCCAAGAAGGTGACGTCCTCAAGCGCTACTGCCACGTGGGGACAGGAAACTACCACCCGGGTACAGCACGCGGCTACGAAGACCTGGGACTCCTCACTTCTGACCCCGTTGTTACGCAGGACTTGACCAGGCTTTTCAACCAGCTTTCTGGCTATGCTCCGAAGTCGACGTTCCGCAGGCTCCTAGTTGCACCTGTCTCGATCAGGTCGGGACTCCTTGAACGCATCGAGGAACAGGCCCGACGCAAGCAGGCGGGCGAGGACGCGTGGATTGGGATCAAGGTCAACTCAATCGTCGACGAACGAATCATTGATGCTCTGTACCGTGCGAGCCAGGCGGGGGTTCGTGTCGACATCGTTGTGCGGGGGATCTGCGGTCTCAAGCCAGGTGTGAAGGGCCTTTCCGACAACATCAAGGTGAAGTCGATTCTAGGGCGCTTCCTAGAGCACTCGCGGATCTTTGCATTCGGTCCCCCCGGATCCGAAGAGGTGTGGATTGGCTCGGCCGACCTCATGCACCGCAACCTTGACCGGCGGGTTGAAGCGCTGGTGAGTATCGAAAACCGGGAGCATGCCGACTACCTTGCGGGGCTGGTGAGGACAGAGGCGTCGCCCTCGACCTCTGCTTGGAACCTGCGAAAGAGCGGGCGGTGGAACCGGCGGACTCACGACAAGTTCGGTGCACCATTGCGTGATATTCAAACAGAACTCATGCAGGAGGCGTCTTCGAGGGTGGTGGGGCGGTAGGGTCTGCCCTCAGGCAGTGGGTAAAGTGGTCATATGGCAAGTCGCACATTGACCTTTCCTAAAGGTTTGGTTCGTTCCGCTGGGGCAGTCGTCTGGCGTCCAGCCCCCGGGGTGAAGGTTGTCCCGGGTCAGCCGGTTTCTCCCAGTGAACTGGAGTTTCTCATCGTTCACCGGCCGCGGTATCGGGACTGGAGTTGGCCGAAGGGCAAAGCCGAACGGAATGAGACGGTGCCGGTCGCGGCCGCTCGGGAGGTTGAGGAAGAGACCGGCTACCCGGTGATTCTTGGGGCTCCCTTGACGACGCAACGCTATCGACTCGGCTCGGGGCACCTCAAAGAGGTGCACTACTGGACGGGGACAATTCTTGAAAATGGGCCCGCGCTTGCCGCGAGGACCCCGGTGAAGCGAGCTCCCAAGAAGGAAATCGACATCGTTCAGTGGGTTGATCCCAGTCGAGCTCGGGCACTGCTTACCAGGCGTGGGGATCGCAGGTTGATGACAGAGGTTATCAACAGGGCCGGTCGCGGTGAGCTCGTCACCTCAACAACGATTCTTCTTCGCCATGCCAAGTCTGTTGATCGCGCGAAATGGCGAGGCAATGAGTCTCGCCGCCCGCTGACCAGACTGGGTGGTGCTCAGGCCCTCGACCTCGTGCCACTGCTGTCCGCGTTTGGGGTCAGGGTGGTTCACTCATCAACTTGGTTGCGATGCGTGCAGACGGTGGTCCCGTATGCGGCGGTTGCTGGCGCAAAGTTCAAGGCGGATGAGTTCTTGACGGAGGACGCCGTGAACCTGGACCCGGGCCCGTCAAGTGCCCTCGTTGAGGGGCTGCTGGGTAGGAAAAAGGGGGCGCGGGTTGTGAGCCTTCACCGGCCAGGATACGCGGCTCTGTTGGAGCCGATCAGAGATATCACACCGCGAAGGATGATGGCGTTGGTTGAGGCCCCGCGGAAGAACTTGAACCGCGCAGAGATGCTGGTGGTCCATGTTTCCCATGCGTCTTCTCCCCGGGTTATCGGGGTGGAGAGGCATGAGCCCTACACGAAGCTCGCCGTCAAGTAGCAGGCTCCTAGTCTTTACCTCCGGGCGTCCTCGAACGAAGACCTAACCGCCGTGTCCCCATATACCGCGGCGATACATGCGACGGTGGTGTCCCCGCCGTCCCAAGCCGTTTCAGTGGGGAGTAGTGGGAAGAGGATGAACACGGAGGTCAGGGGGTCGGACCCAACAAACTCTTGAAATGCGTCCTGACAGGGCACTTCCGCTTCCTTCGTGAGCTGATCTACGCCCGGGTAGGGCCCCCCAACCGGTTCGTAAAGCCCGACGACCTGGCCACGGTGGGGAACTGTGCAGTCGACGACGTGCACCCCGCTAGTTCCCGTGGAGGGATCCCGTAAGCAGTCGCCCACGTCCAGGGTCTCGGCTGTAGTCGAACAACCGCCCACAACTAAGGGCGTCAACAGCGCCAACACAAAGGTTGCAAGGAGACGAGGACGGAATATCTGCATGGTCTTGAAGGAGTGCTTTACAGCGGGATTATCGCGTGGAACAAGTAGTACATGATGGCTGCGACCGCGGCAGCGGCCGGAAGAGTGAGGACCCACGCGACCATGATGTTCCCGGTTACGGACCAACGCACGGCGGAGAGCCTCTTGGTGGCACCGACACCAAGGATGGAAGCGGTGATCGTTTGGGTTGTGGAGATCGGAGCGTGCAATGCGTAGGCGGCGGTGTAAAGAACACCTGCGGCCACCGTCTCTGCCACGAATCCACGAGCAGGGTCGAGATCGATCATCTTCGACCCCAGGGTTTTCATGATCCTGTACCCGCCGGAGTAGGTGCCAAAGGAGATCGCCGTCGCAGCGGCGAGCTTGACCCAAAGTGGAATTGTCATCTCTCCGGTGGCTGCGTCGAAGATATTGTGGGTCTCACCGTATCCGCCAGCCAGTAGAGCCATGACGATGATGCCCATGGTCTTCTGTGCGTCCTGCAAACCGTGTCCGAGTGCCATCGCGGCGGCAGAGAACGTCTGAAGGATGCGGAAATGCGCCATGGTGCGGTGGTAGGGACGGTTCGCCAGCCACGCGAGAATCGCCTTCATGAAGAAGAATGCCAATACGAAACCGATAACCGGAGATGTGACCATCGGGATGATGACGTGGGTGAGAATCGAATCCCAGTGCACCTGCGTTGCAGATGCCAGGCCCGCACCCATCAGACCACCGATAAGTGCGTGAGAAGACGAGGAGGGCAGTCCGAGCCACCACGTTGTGTAGTTCCAGACCACAGCTCCGACAAGCGCGGCCATAACGATGATCAAGCCGGCTCGCTGCATGGAAGTGTCATCCGAAAGGGCGAATGCGTTGATATCGATAATCCCAGAACCAATAGTCTTAGCAACCTCGGTTCCGAGTAGAGCGCCGACCAGGTTCATGACGGCCGCCATGGCCAGTGCAGTCCTGGGCTTTAGTGCACGAGTCGAGACAGAAGTCGCGATTGCGTTGGCCGCGTCGTGAAACCCATTGGTGTAGTCGAACAGCAGTGCAATGCCGATGACCAGAACGACGAGGAATATGTTGAAGTCCACGGGTCAGGATTCCTTGACTGCGATCGTTTCAATTTCGTGTGCAAGGGACTCGAAGGCATCGGTGCACTTCTCAAGGATGAGGACGAGGTCCTTCAGCTTAATGATGGTCACAGGATCGAGCCCCGAATCAAAGAGGCTGGCAAGAGTGCGGCGGTAGACTTGGTCGCCCTGATTCTCAAGAATGTTGATTTCCAGCCAGAATGCCTTGAGGTTCTGGGGTTTCTTAAGCTTGGGCATAGCATCTGCCGTGAGCTTTGAACACTTACGCAAGACCGCGACTTGGCGTTCAATGAGGTCGTCAAAAGGAGTGGGGATCTCACCAATGTTGTAGAGAACGACCAAGTCTCCGGCCTCGTCCATCAGGTCGACGCAGTCGTCCAAGAGGTGGGCGACCTGGGACATGTCTTCACGATCGAATGGCGTCACGAAAGACTGGTTGATCTTCTGGATGAAGCTGTGATTGATCTCGTCAGCCTCATGCTCAATGTCATGTAAGCGGTCGCGCATCGTGGGGCGATCATCCGGATCTGCTGCAAGGATTTCCCGTAGAAGGGCAGAAGCGTCAACCAACTTCTCTCCTTGCTGCGCTAGAAGCGCAAAGAATGATGGACCGCGGTCCGATGTCAGTCCCATTTCAATCTCCGTTAACTGTTAATCAAGCAAATGTTCATGAACGACACCAGCCTATCTGCACAATTTCACCCCGGTGAACATGGTGTGAAATACGTCGGCCGAGATTTGCTCGCAGAGGTGTGAGTCAGGCCACCTGGGGGACTTAACGACCATGCATGTTTACCTTCTATTTGCAATAATGGATAGGCAGAATACGAGGGGCCTACCCGCCCCTAAGCGAAGCCCTTTTATAGGAGGCAAGCAACATATGTCCGTGACTGAACAGGATGTCCGTGCGGCCGCTCCGGCTAACACACCTGAAGATGTAATCGATTGGGTTACGAAGATCGCTGAGCTGACGAAGCCTGAGGCCGTTGAGTTCTCTGACGGCAGTGATGCTGAGTGGAAGCGACTGACCGACCTGATGGTTGAGAGTGGTACATTCACCCGTCTCAATGAAGAAAAGCGCCCCAACTCCTTCTTGGCACGTTCACTGCCTTCAGATGTGGCACGCGTTGAATCGCGTACCTTCATCTGCTCTGAGAAGGAAGAGGATGCAGGCCCTACCAACCACTGGGCAGACCCCAAGGAAATGAAGGCGATCCTCCACGACAAGTTCGACGGTTCCATGGCCGGTCGCACAATGTACGTGATCCCCTTCTCCATGGGTCCTGTGGGCGGCCCCATTTCACAGCTGGGCATCGAGATCACTGATTCGCCTTACGTTGTTACCAACATGCGCATCATGACCCGCATCGGCACCCCTGC
The DNA here is from genome assembly GCF_014525425.1 of Schaalia sp. JY-X159. Taxonomy (NCBI): domain Bacteria; kingdom Bacillati; phylum Actinomycetota; class Actinomycetes; order Actinomycetales; family Actinomycetaceae; genus Schaalia; species Schaalia sp. JY-X159. The sequence continues at coordinate 25,693 of NZ_JACEXI010000007.1, forward strand.
AATGGATCTGATTGCTGAAGGTCAGGAATGGGTCCCGGCAGTTCACTCTGTGGGCGCACCGCTTGCTCCGGGCCAGGAAGATGTTCCGTGGCCCTGCAACGATGACAAGTACATCACCCACTTCCCTGAGACCAATGAGATTTGGTCTTACGGTTCGGGTTACGGCGGCAACGCCCTCCTCGGCAAGAAGTGCTACGCCCTGCGTATTGCTTCGACGATGGCCCGCGACAACGGCTGGATGGCCGAGCACATGCTGATTCTGGGCTTGACCCGCGAATCAGATGGTCGCAAGTTCTTCGTAACTGCAGCCTTCCCGTCGGCTTGTGGCAAGACGAACCTCGCCATGCTTGAGCCGACAATCCCCGGTTACAAGGTTGAGACAGTTGGTGACGACATCGCTTGGATGCGTCCCGGCCCAGATGGTCGTCTCTACGCCATCAACCCTGAAGCTGGCTTCTTCGGTGTCGCACCGGGTACGTCTTACGAGACCAACCCGATGGCAATGGAGTCCATGAAGGCAAACGCCATCTTCACGAACGTTGCACTGACCGATGATGGTGACGTGTGGTGGGAAGGTATGACGGACGAGGCTCCGGCGCACCTGATCGACTGGCACGGTAATGACTGGACGCCAGAATCGGATGCTCCATCGTCACACCCGAACAGCCGCTTCACCGCTCCCGCGTGGCAGTGCCCGATCATTTCTGATGACTGGGAAGCTCCGCAGGGTGTGCCGATTGATGCGATCCTCTTCGGTGGGCGTCGCGCGACCAACGTTCCGTTGGTGGCAGAGGCTTACGACCAGGATCACGGCGTTTACGTCGGTGCGACCGTAGCTTCCGAGGTCACCGCCGCCGCGACTGACGTCAAGGCTGGCTCGCTGCGTCACGATCCATTCGCCATGCTGCCCTTCTGTGGTTACAACATGGCCGATTACTGGGGCCACTGGGTAGAGATGGGTGAGAAGCTTGGTGACAAGTTCCCACAGGTCTACCAGGTCAACTGGTTCCGCAAGGACGACAACGGCAAGTTCATGTGGCCGGGCTATGGCGACAACGCTCGCGTTCTTGACTGGATCGTTCGTCGTTCCGCAGGTGAGGTCGACGCGATTGATGGTGTTACCGGTCGCTACCCGAAGTTCGAAGACTTCAACCTTGAGGGCTTGGATCTGACTGAGGACGACTGGAATGCTCTCTACGAGATCGATGCGGATGCTTGGACACTTGAAACCGATGACTCGGAGACCTACTTCGAGCAGTTCGGCGACAAGGTTCCGACGGCTGTTCGCGACCAGCTGACCAAGCTGCGTGAGCGTATTGCTGCCGCGAAGAACTAGGTAGTTTCCAAACTAGTCTGACTCGCTAAGAGTGGTGGGGCACCTGACTGAGGTCGGGTGCCCCATTCTTATGCCCGGGTGTCTTGCGATTCTGCCCGGGTGTCTTGCGATTCTGCCCGGGTGTCTTGCGATTCTGCCCGGGTGTCTTGCGATTCTGCCCGGGTGTCTTGCGATTCTGCCCGGGTGTCTTGCGATTCTGCCCGGGTGCCCTTTGCTGGCTCTTTGCAGAAGAGGCTGCGGGTATCCTTCTCGCCTCTACGACCGGTCACCGTTGCCGTCATTGCCCACCTCAAACCGCGAGATCGAGTAGTATCGACACATTACACTGTTATTGAACCCGAGACTGTCGATACTATTCGATCTCGCGGAGGCGGAGGAGGAGGAGGCGGAGGCGGGGGTGGGGGCGGGGTGGGTGCCGCTGGTGTAGGTGGGGCGGCCGCTGGTGTAGGTGGGGCGGCCGCGGGTGTAGGTGGGGTGGCCCAAGTGCAAGGCATCCGCGGGGTTGCCCAGCATTGCGGAGCCGCCTACGCCATGCGGAGCCCGATAGGCCCAGCGCGGCCAGGGATGACACCATTATGCAAGCCTAACTGGCTCCGTATGCCCTAACTGGCTCGCTACGCCCAACCGGGACCTCCTTCTGCCGCGTTCAGTCGCGTCTCGCGGTGTTCCCCCACAGCCTTCGCCGTCCCCCACAGCCTTCGCCGTTCCCTACGGCTTTCGGAGTGCCCCTCCACTTGCAAGGTTGTCGCTGTCACGTAGGGTTGCCGCTGTCACGTAGGGTTGCCGCGGTCACGTAAGGTGGCCTGTAAAGTTGCAGAACAGAGGCAACCTTACGTGATGGCGGCAACCTTAGGCTGGAGTCCTCCGATGAATGCCCTCTAGGAGGCCAGATCTTGCTAACTTCACTAACGTGGCAGGATTTTCCTGATATTTTGCCCAATGTCACGCCACATCGGTGAAGTTAGCAAGATCTAGACGCTCAGGACCAGTGGAAGAACTCATGCGGGACGATCTATCTGCACTGTGGGAAGCTTGAGGTGAGATGCAGACCGATCGTTGGGAATGAAATGGCAGAAGAAAGCTGGGGCCCTGGGAGTACAGAGGACGCTGGGGCCAGTGAGACTGCTGGTGCTGGTGGGGCCGATGGGGTTCTTAGTGTGGGTGGCCACTCTGGGACCAGTGAGACTGCTGGTGCTGGTGGGGCCGATGGGGCCCGTGAGGTTCCCGAGGGCGGCCGGGCGGATCGGACTCCCGAAGGTGGGCGAGCCCTCGAAGGCGACTCGTCTGGCGGGGGCCCCGTTGCACCCAGCCCGCACCTCACTGAAGCAGAGTTGGCCCGCAGCGGTGAGTTGCTCAACAAGATCCAGGCGCTTTACGGCGAGCGCGTAGTGGGCCAAGCCGACCTACGCCAGTCACTCCTAGCAGCCCTGATGGTCAGGGGACACGTTCTAATCGAATCTGTGCCTGGTCTGGCCAAAACCACTGCGGCCCAAACGTTGGCAAGTGCCGTATCCGGTTCCTTCCGCCGCATCCAATGCACCCCTGACCTGATGCCCTCTGACATTGTCGGCACCCAGATCTACAACCAACAAGAGGGCACCTTCATCACGCAGCTGGGCCCCGTCCACGCGAACTTTGTGTTGCTCGATGAGATCAACCGCTCCTCTGCCAAGACTCAGTCGGCAATGCTTGAAGCGATGCAAGAAGGACAGACCACGATCGGTGGGGAGAACCACCGCCTCCCCCAGCCCTTCATGGTGATGGCAACCCAGAATCCCATTGAAGAGGAAGGCACCTACGTTCTTCCTGAGGCGCAGATGGATCGCTTCCTCATGAAAGTCGTGATTTCTTACCCCAGCGCCAGTGAAGAAGCCCAAGTTCTAGAGATGATTGACGCTGGAGCCTTCAACAGGCCGAGTGTGGCAACCCCGATCTCTTTGGCCGAGCTAGAAGAGCTCCAGACCTACACGTCCCGGGCTTACGTCCATCCCGCGATCAAGGCCTACATCGTCGACGTCATCAACACTACGCGAGGTGGCGGCCCCAATCCGCTGCCCGGCCTCGACAAACACCTGCGGATGGGCGCGTCTCCCCGTGGGGGCATCGCCCTGATGAAAGTTGCCCAGGCACACGCACTGATGAGCGGACGCAACTATGTGGTCCCCGATGACGTCAAGGCTATGCGCCACTCTGTTCTTCGCCACCGACTAGTGCGGACTTGGGACGCCGTTGCCGACGGGGTTTCCGTGACAGGCCTTGTCGACGCGGCCTTCAACGTGGTTCCAGTTCCATAGATCCCATGTCGTCACCTCGCCTACAGGACTACTCCCGACTGGTTGCCTACCCGGTCCAGAAGAAGCTGCTCTCTCTTCTGGACGGGTACCACCGTGGTGAGGGAGCGGGCAGCAGCCACGAGTTTCTCGACATGGCGGAGTATAGATACGGCGACGATATTTCCGACATCGATTGGAAGGGGACAGCCCGCAGAGGTCAACCCGTGGTGAAGAGGTTTGAGTCAACCGCGGTCCTCTCCGTGATTGTAGCTTCCGACACCGGGTCATCCATGGCTGCTTTGGCCGAGGACGGAAACGCCAAGAATGTCGTTGCCGCAGAAATTGTGAGGGCCCTATCTTGGCTGGTGTCGGCGCACGGGGACCTACTCGGACTAGTTGCCGGGAACGCCAGTGGCGTCCGCTCCATGCCTGCTCGCGCCGGCGTGGGTCACGCGGAAACTCTGTTGAGGGTTGCAGCATCTGCCACGGTTTCTTCTGCGCCATCAGACCTGTCATCACTGTTGCGTCACGTCGAGTTGGGCAGGCGCCGATCCCTGGTTTTCGTCATTAGTGACGATAGCCAGATCAGTGATGTAACGGCCGCCCTCCTGCGGCGGCTCACATCGCGCCACCAAGTGGGGCTCTTCTTGATTGAAGACCTTGATCCCACACGCCCCGGCGGCGCAAAGTTGGATGCCAAAGCGCGTGCTAAGCAAGACCCCTCAGAGTTGGTGGACGTCACGGCAGGCCCGCTTCCCACATTTGTTGAAGGCAACCAGGTGATTGAAGCCCAGTGGAGGATGTTCCGTAAGATCCGCCGCCAAGAGGTCGACCGCAGACTGGAGGCGCTCCCGCTGACATATCGGCGTGTCGGTGGAATTGGGGACGTGTTGCCCGCACTGGTAGACGTTGTTGGAGGGGGGAATCGTGCAGCCTGAGCTTCGCGAACCCCTGGTCTACTCCAACTGGGTGTGGGTGCTGGGCGCGATCATCATCGTTGTTGCGGTCGTGTGGAGCGTGACGCTCCTGCTCGTCTACCGCGGCTCGAAGGTAGAGAAGCAGAGTTCCGTAAAGACCTTGGGTCAACTGCAACGCGGCCGCTACAACCGCCACATTGCGGAGGTACGAGAGGGGTTTGCAGGGGGTCAAATGACGGCAAGAGACGCCCATTTCGCGCTTGCCTCCCTGATTCGTGCCGCGGCAACGGAGAAGACCGGCCTCAATATAGAGTCCCAAACTTCACTGGAGGTCGCTCAGAACCTGCCGATGTGGCCGTTGCTGACGGAGGCATTGCAGTGGTGTGAGAATGAGACTTTCCCGCCCGAGGGCGCAACTGCGATGGTCCAGCGCGGGGCAGAGCTTGCGAGCGAGGTGGTGAACAGATGAAGTACCCCTGGCTGTTCGCCCTCGTCCTCTTTGTTTTCATACTGACAGCGGGGCTGGCCTGGTGGACTGCGCGAGGCCGAGGACGGGGTCCCGTCACCTGGGTCGCCAACACGGCTGCGATGCGCAGACTGCCCGCGTTCCAAAAGGAACGCTCGAGGTCGCGGTGGACTATGGCGGGTGCTACGGCTGCGCTTGCGGTAATGATCGGGGCCGTTTCCGTATCTGCTGGGCTGCCCGTCGAGCGCAGGGTTGAGCATCCCAAGTTGGCGAGCCGTGACATCGTTCTCTGCTTGGACGCATCCGGGTCTATGCTGCCGTACGACGGGCAGATCCTCCGCAGCTTCCAAGAAATGGTGGAGAGTTTCGAGGGCGAGCGACTGGCGCTGCAACTGTGGAGTGCGCAAACCATCACCCGTTTCCCCCTCACTGATGACTATGAGTTGGTCTCTTCGGTCTTAGGAGAGGCCGCAGGAGTCATCGATCGTGGCTACCTGGGTCCCGAAGGTGAGTACGTTCTGGTCACCCCGGAGCTTTCGTCCTACCTGGAGGGCATTGACGCTCCGGATGGCCAGGAGATCGCTTCCCTGGTGGGTGACGGGCTGGCCACCTGTGTTATGGGCTTTGACAATATGGATTCTGAGCGTTCGCGCACCATTTTGCTGGCTACAGATAACGAAGTGATGGGGGAGCAAATCTACACGCTCGCCGAAGCGGTTGAGGCGGCAACTAAGGCCGACATTGACATCATTGCTCTCTACCCTGCGGTTGGTGGTGTCTTGACTGCGGAGGGCGAGCAGCTCCGCAGCGTCGTTGAGGGCGCTGGTGGCGAGTTTTATGACGCGTCTGACCCGGGCGCAATCGCCCAGATCGTCGCAAAGATTGAGGCTGAGCAGCTCGCCGACTTGGAAGGCGAGATCAAGACAGTCGAGACGACTGTGCCCCGCACCGCCCTCGTATGGACCGCCTGGGGACTACTAGCTTTCCTAGCGTTAGCGGTGGTGAGGCGGTCATGACGTTTCAGCCGTTGCTCAGCCCAGTTGTTCTGGGACTGTTCCTTGTCGTCGGTCTAGCCTTGGTGACCTGGGCATTTGTTCGAGGACGGCGGAGCACCAGAGGCAGCCGCGGTCTACTCACTCTGCTCCGTAGGGGTGTGATGGTCCTGCTCCTTGGGCTGGCTTTTTCGGGACCCGCGATTGCAGTGGAGCAAGAAGATGTGGTCTCGAACGTTGAAATAATCTTTGCTGTTGATCGGACGGGATCAATGGCCGCCGAGGACGGTCCCGATGGTGCCCCAAGACTCGAGGCTGTCCGCAGGGACATCCGGACGTTGGTGGAGGCGTCCTCGTCCGCACGTTTTGCGGTGGTGACGTGGGATTCCTCAACGCGCGTTGAACTGCCTGTCACCACGGACAGCTCAGCTGTGGTCAACTTTGCGGACAATCTTCACCAGGAGGTTTCGGAGTTCTCCACAGGGTCGTCATTGGAGAGGCCGACAGCGGTTGTGCATGACCTTCTGCAAGGGGCGGCGGAAGCGCGCCCCCAGAACCTGCGCTACCTAGTGGTGTTCTCAGACGGGGAGGCAACCGATGGCATGATGCCGTCAGAGACGTCCGAGGCCGGTGCCTGGAGCGAAGTGTTTGACCTGGTTGATGGTGGAGCCGTCCTCGGGTATGGCACCGCGGAGGGCGGACCGATGCGGATCTACGGCGTGGGTGGCACAGGCGCGACGGATGAGTACATGACCGACGACGGTGGGCAGACCGCGATCTCTTCGATTGATGAGGCGTCCCTCCAAACACTCGCTAGCGAGTTGGGAATGCCCCTGCTGCTCAACCCAACGGAGGTGCAACTGCAGGCACTCGGAGGGGAGTTCATGGATGGTGCAAACACGGTGATTGAGGGTCGTCCCACCGTCTTTACCTACTCGTATCTGACGTGGATCCCGGCACTGGGACTTGCGCTTCTGGTTTGCTGGGAGATTGTCGTCTTCACCAGGGCCGCGGTGAGGTTACGGAGGACGCGTGCGCTATAGCGATTCCTACCGCCGCAAGCCGACTCCCGGAGCGGGTCAGCAGGGGAGCCCCGCGCCGCACTATGGGACATTCAACGGCTCCGCTCCAGAGGTGGGGCAACCGTTCGGTGCCATCACCCTGCCCGCGCCGCCTCCGAGCGTAAAAAACCGCCGCATCCTGCATTTACTGTGGTGGACACTCCCCTTAGCGATCGTCTTCCTGGTCGCGGGCACGGCGCTGATCGGGCTGTGGTTGTGGAGCTCCTCAACGAGTCACGCTGTGGAACGCGAAGATTGGTCTCAAGCCCGGGTTGCCTACGAGCAGCAAACTTCGGTGACAAGTCATTTCCCACAGACTTGGTTGGGTCAGTACAACCTGGGGACAGCCCTGGTCCACGAAGGTGATGTTGAAGGTGGATTGACCCTGCTCAAGGATGCGTTCGAGGGCGTCCCCAAAGCGACGGTTCAAGAGGACGGGAGCATCGGCGCCTTCTCATACGAGTGCTCTGTGAGATTCAACCTCTCAGCAGCGGTAGAGATGCAGGGTGATGCGGCAGTATCCGCCGGGGATGACTCGGGCGCCCTCGAACTTTACGAAACTGCTTTGGGATGGGTGGCGCCCTGCCAGGTGCAGGAACCAGCCGGGGATCCCTCGGAGGATGACTCTTCCGGCGGTGGCGAATCGGACGAGGGCAACCAGGGAGAGCAGAACCAACAGGTTGACCCGGAGATGGATGAGGCGACAGGCGAAGCGGGGGATAGGCTCCGCGAAAAGATCGGTGAACTCACGGCGGATGATGCGAGTGAGGGGCCAGGTGACGCAGAAGAGACTCCGGGTGAATCTTCGGATGGTTCGGGGCAGACAAACGAAGATACCGGAGAGACTCCGGAAGAGCGCGAGCGCCGTGAGGATTTGGAACAGAAGAATCAGGACCAAAGTGAGCGTCTGCGTGAGAGCCAGGAGTCACGCAACCGCGACCCTGGCACCGGCGGGTGGTGACCACGCGACTGAGTCCTACATCACGAGGGCTGCGTTGCATTATCTGGACGAACTGAGCGGATCGTGTGGCAAGGGCGTTTAATTGGCGTCGCCTGCGCATAGTGGGCCCGCTACCCGGCGGGAAATATGGAGAGGAATGAGTATGCATCCGCAAGTTGAACGGACACTCGAAGAAGTGCGTCGTCGTAACCCTGGCGAACCGGAGTTCCAGCAGGCAGTTGTCGAGGTGCTCAGCAGTATTTCCCTGGCGGTTGAGAGGGATCCTTCCCTGGCTGACCACTCGCTCCTTGAGCGCCTTGTCGAGCCAGAGCGACAAATCCTCTTCCGGGTTCCGTGGGTGGATGATTCGGGTACCGTGCAGGTCAACCGTGGATATCGCGTCGAGTTCAACTCGGCTCTGGGTCCCTACAAGGGAGGCTTGAGGTTTCACCAGTCGGTGAACCGTAACATCATCAAGTTCCTGGGGTTTGAGCAAATCTTTAAGAATGCCCTGACGGGGCAGAGCATAGGCGGCGGCAAAGGTGGGTCTGACTTCGATCCGCACGGTAAGTCAGACTGGGAAGTAATGAATTTCTGTCAGGCATTCATGACCGAACTTGCCCGGCACATTGGTGACAAGACGGACGTGCCAGCGGGAGATATTGGCGTGGGTGAGCGTGAAATTGGCTTCCTGTTTGGTCAGTACCGCAGGCTGAAGAACCGTTGGGAGACCGGTGTGATCACCGGCAAGGGCCTCGATTGGGGTGGCTCGCAGGCCCGCCGCGAGGCAACCGGATACGGCGTAGTTTTCTTTGCAAGGGACATGCTCCGCAACCGTGGGGATGATCTGGAGGGTCGCGTTGTCACCGTGTCAGGTTCTGGCAACGTTGCTATATACGCCATTGAGAAGGCTCTTCAGTTTGGCGCTAAGCCCGTGACTTTCTCAGACTCTTCCGGGTGGGTGTACGATCCCGAAGGCGTTGATATTGAGCTCCTTAAGGAAATCAAGGAGAAGCGCCGTGGGCGCGCTTCAGACTATGTGGCGGAGCGCCCCAGTGCCCAGTTCCACGCTGAGGGGCGACCCTGGTCAGTGCCCTGCGACATCGCTCTGCCCTGCGCCACTCAGAATGAGTTGAATGAGGAAGATGCGAAGCAGCTGGCAAGGAATGGCTGCGTGATCGTGGCCGAGGGCGCAAACATGCCTAGCACTCCCGAGGCAATCCACATTTTTGCCGACGCGGGTATCCTCTTCGCCCCTGGTAAAGCGGCGAATGCCGGCGGTGTTGCGGTCTCTTCTCTGGAGATGGAGCAGAATGCGGCACGCGCACGATGGACTTTCGGAGAGGTCGAAGGTCAGCTGGCCGTCATCATGAGCAACATTCACCGCAGTTGTCTTGAGACTGCAGAAGAGTATGGAAAGCCAGGGGACTACGTCGTCGGCGCTAACATTCGTGCGTTCCTGCGAGTTTCGGATGCGATGCACGCCCAGGGGGTCTTCTAGCCCAATGGCGCTGCGCCGAATTCGTGATGAGGACGGTACCGCTGCGTGGGACCGTTGGCTTACTGAAACAGCCAGCGGTCTGCGCCCGGATCGGGAGGCTACGGCGCTAGCCGTCCGCTACACGTTGCAGAAGATTGCTGATGTTGCCCCCGGGGCATCGGTCGAGGTCCGCGTGGTACCGTTCGGTGCCACACAGATCATTGCCGGCGCCACGCATCGTCGAGGTACACCACCAGCGGTCGTTGAGATGGGTGCGACCACGTGGTTGATGCTGGTCTCAGGGCTCCAGTCGTGGGCCGACGCCCTAGACTCAGGACGCGTGGATGCATCGGGGGCGAGAGCCGATCTAGGTGACCTGTTGCCGCTGTCAGGAACTAGCTAACTTCCTCGGAGCGGTTGCTTGGCTAGGCCTGGACGGAGTCCCCGTCTTGGGAATCAGGGTTCTTTGAGTCGATCAAATACTTCGCCGTCATTGTGTGGCCAACGTGCTGAAAGGCTGTCACTAGTACCGCGGAGATTGCCGCGTAAGCAAGTAGCTGGCCTAGGCGGCTTCCCTCATCTTCCGAGGGCGGTTTGTTGCCAGTGGTTGTCTCCCAAACAAATGCTGCTAGCTTTGGGGCCACGAATGAGGAAATGGCCATCGCGGCGATGCCTGCGATCCTTGCCTGGAGGTTCATCTATTCTCTACCTTCTATGCTGTGTGGACCACGCGCGACCCGGTGCGCGCCGTGGCGCTATCTCCTATCGTAAAGGGTAATCTCGAAGCGTGAATCATCAGAGCAGTGTTTCGAGGGCGATCATGCAGCGGAGGAGTTGGAAGCGGGCAGTAGCGACATTGCTGCTCGGAAGTAGCGTCGTTGCGCTCTCCGCGTGCACGGCAAGCCTTCCGACCAATGTTGCATTGACCTGGGGTGGCAGCGCGCAGAGCGGGGAGGTTGCGGAAGTAGTGACCATCGCAGTGCCGCAGGGTGAAGAGTGGTCGCTTGCGGGACTCGAAGCGCTGTCGGGCGTATCCGGTGTGGCCTATCGCCAGGTTGTTGTGGATGCCACGCTCTTGGGCGAGGTCGAGGGCGGTGCACCGCTGGCTTTAGTTGATGTCCTGGTTGGAAGTGACCCGCTGTGGCTTGAGAGCAGTGGCGTCAAGGGTGTCCTGACGGCAGATTCCATGCAGATCGAAGGCGGAGTGGATTCGGTACGTTACGGGCATGATGCGTCTTGCTTGCTAGCAAACCGCACGTGGTTCTCGGCCAACAATGTTGCGATGCCGAGTCAGTTGTCGGACCTCACCGCCGAGCAGCAGTACAGTGTTGCTGCGATATCTGACCCAGTCGCATCTCCCTCAGCACTGGCACTCCTGCCCCTTTGGAGTGTTGATTGGGAAGTGTTTGAGGGCTTCTCTACCGGTTCAGCAGGTGCGCAGTCCGGGGCACAGAGTGGGACGAACGAAGAAGCTGCCTCCGCGGACACAGCGCCCGGCATTGTGGGTTCCGCCCTCGTGCCGCTTCGGCATCCTAATAATCTTGGTACCGACACACAGTTCAAAGTGCTCCCAGATTCGTGTGTGCGGCGCGAGGTTAGTGCTGTTACTGTCGCAACAGCGGCCGATCGGGTTGCCCTTGCAGAGGACTTCATAGACCTGCTGACTTCTCCCCAAGGACAGCGGATCCTTGCAGAGTACGCCCTCGCATACCCTGTGGACACCTCCATCGCTATCACCGGTGCGGTGTCGTGGGCAGACATCCAGGCCGCCTATCCAGATGAGACGGTTCTGGAGGGGGTCAAGGAGTGGGTCGAGACCTTCTAGGTACCCTCGGCTCAGCCACCGAGTAAGGAGGGGTCGACAGAGCACTCCGCACCAACTCGCAGGGGGCTGATCGCTCCCGCGTCGCGAAGCTCTGCCAGTGTGGAAGTTACCCGGTTGTGGACGCGCCAGGGGTCGATGGTGTTCAGGTAGATCCGCGAACCGCCCTCGAACCCCGCCATGGTAGACACCCGCCATTTCAGCAGAATGCGCCACCGCATTGGGATGCTCACGGAGGGTGGGCGGTAGTACCACTCTTCGTTCGTTGGGATCTTTACGCCCGTCGCAGCGTGCACTGCGTGAAGCATGTCGGAGATGCCCCGTAGTTGCTCCGGGCTCGCTTCCCACGGATTGTAGGGTGCTCCGGTGGGCCACACGGCGACCGTCGGGTAGCGATGCCCGAATCCAGCGAGGGCGATCGCGTGGTCATTCTGAGCAATGACCAGTTTCCTTGTCGTTGCGACCCGGAGGATCTCCTGGTAAATGGCGGGGTTCTTCCGCAGCCGTTCCAGCTCGGATTGTGACTGGACTGATAACTGGTCGATCGCCACAAGTTGCTTGTGGAGGTGGTCAAAAGAGGCGCCAGCTGGCTTGAGCCAGTTCTGGAACGCGACTACGTAGCGAACAGCCGGGTCCAAGTGGTAGAGGTTGTCCATTGCCTTCACGGTGAGACGAATGTACTGTTCGTGCTCATCCGGCGTCAGGGTTCCGGACCCTGCCAGCTGGTCAGTTTGCGTTGCGCCGTAGGTGTAGTGGCGGCGGGGGATGACGAGGTCGTGTCCGCCGGAGAAAAACCCATTGGCTTGCTGGAGTTTGTCCGAATCACTCAGTGCGTCACATTCGTCTTCTGTCATGCCTGAGGCCAGCATACGGTCGTGAACCAGCCGCATCACGTGATCGTAGCCTGCACCCGAGGCCAGATATTCCGCCATTCGACGGTGCTGGGCTTCAGTCGGGACGTGTCCGTGATTGAGGTGCCAGTAGTTATAGGAGACGATTTCAAAGAGGTTGGGGATTCTCCGGAAATCTGCCACAGTATCGAAGAGCTGGTCCGCGCCTAGGTCACTGAGGTATTTCCACTGGCTGTCACCGACTCGGACCAAACGCTCCTTCTCCGGGGGTGTCTCAAGATAGCGCTTCTCACAAAACGGGCAGAATGCACCGTTTTGGTGGGGGTTGATCGCACGGGGTTCTGGCAACGCAGAGGGAATCGGTCGATCCCCTCTGCCTGGGACAGTCCAGACTTCAGTTCCTGAAAGAAGGTTGGTCTGCTTTACCGTGCCATCGGCCATACGAACAATGGCTTCATCGCGATACGTCGCCGGTAACGTCATCTCTCAACCCTAGCTCGAGTAGCCCGACATTGGGGGTTGGCTCGGGCCGTGCTATGCGTTTGCCGATTTGCCTTCCACCCAGCCGCGCGCCTGCTCCGAGAGGCTAGCAAGCATTCCCACAACCTCTTGGGCTTTGTTTGCGGGAACAAAGAAGTGGTCATGGTGAAACCCCGCTACCACGTTGCATGCAATGCCCCGCGAAGCGATTGTTTGCGAAATCGTGGCGGTCAAGCCCACAGCACCCAGATCAGTCACTGCACACGGTGTGATGCGCGCAAATAGTTTGTCGCTGGCCAAGCCGTATTCGAAGGCATCGGCTGCCTTGACGATCAGTGTTAGTCCCTCGGCCTCCCGAATCACTGCGAAAGGCTCTAGCCCGGGGGGAACCGTGTCGGTTGTTACGAACACGTAGTTGCCTTCAACCTGCGCGTCAAGCGCGGCAAGGGTTTCATCAAGTGAATGCAGTGACTCCATGGCAGGAAAGTCTAGTTCGACTGCCGCTGCCGCCTCGGGCCGTCTCACAGAGAGACCCAGTGGGGAAACTAACCCCGAATGCCCTGTGCAGAGTAGAAGTAATCTGCAGGCAGTTGTGTGTCTCCAAACAACTGGGACACCGTGACCAGCGTAAACCCGCGCTCAAGCAGTCCGTCTGCAACTGGTCCAGCGGCCGCCACAGTCTCTTCGTGGATGTCGTGCATGAGGACGATTCCATCGGGTGTCGCATCCCAAACAGACTGCGCCACGATTGAGTCGTATCCAGGCTTCTGCCAGTCATTAGTGTCCACAGACCAGAGGATTGCTGGCAGGCCACCCGCGGCCAGCGTGCGTGAGTTCAGGTCTCCGTAGGGTGGGCGCAACATAGGCACAGGAGCTCCGGTTACCGCAGTGATGGCGGCGGTTGTGTCGTTCACCTGTGCGGCGACGGAGGCATCATCCAGGGTTGTGAACGCGGGGTGGCTCCAAGAGTGGTTGCCAATTTCGTTGCCCTCGTCGTAGGCCCGCTTCAAGATATCTTCTTGGCCAGCTATGTTCTGTCCAAGGACGAAGAAGGTAGCGGCCGCATATGGGCGAGCAGCGTAGACGTCGAGGACCTGGGGCGTGAGGTATGAGGGCCCATCATCGTAAGTAACGGCAACGCAGGGAACCAGGTCGCAGTCGACGTATTCACGCCCGGAAGGGACTGCGGCGGGACCGGCCCAGGGGAGGGCCTCCGCCATCGAGTTTGAGATGCCAGCTCCGAGAGGTGTAAGAATCTCCTCTGCTCGGGCGGCTGGGATCTTCAGGGTCGTGGGGAGTATTTCCACCTTGGGGTCGCCTGCCGCCAGGAAGGCTATGAAGTCTTGATCGACGGTGACAAGGATATCGCCGTTCGTATCGAAGCCAACATTGGACAGCGATTGCCCCAGGTCTCCAAGGGTTGCAGCGTCGGGAGGCAGCACCTCGCCGCCACTCATGGGGCGTTCAATCTTTGCCAGGTCCGTGAGAGCATCGTAAAGAGTCGGCAGCGCCTCGGGTTTAATGAGATCCCGACCGCGCGCGACCTCGCCAGTCTCCGTGTTCGTGTAGATGATCTCCACAAAGTCGCTGGCAACCTCTGTGGCAGTGCCGCGGACGAAACGCAACTTTTGCCCATAGTTTGTCCCGGAAGCCAAGATCGTATCGCAAGCCACGGTAAGTTCCACGTCGCTACCAGCTGGAAGCGAGAGGCGTGGGTCGTCAAGAATTTCACGTCCAGTCAGTGCGGTGGTTCCCGGCACGCAACCACGCTCCAGCCACTCTGCGCTGCGATCGTGGGCCTCCGGTGTATAGACGGCTCCACGGGCCTCCGCTTGAGCCTGGAGTTGAGTGTTGACCGTGTCCGCAAGGAAACCATTGAACGGCTGCTGACCGGGCAGGTACGCCCATCGCGCTTCAGAACCAGTAGTTGAAGTGATCTTTTGTCCGGTCAGTCCATCAACAACCAGGTCGGTTGGGTGGGTGAAGTATTCTCCCAGGGTGATTTTTGGTGGCTCGGGTGTCTTTCCGCCTGCGCTACCGCTCTGACCTCCGGTTGATGGGGTGCATGCACCAAGTGTCAATGCGGCAGCCACGGTGAGAGCAGCCAACATTTTGCTACGTCTACTTGAAAGAATGCTTGCGTTCATTCTGCTGTTCCTTTTCACACCGACTCAGAATCAAAAGCTATGCGGGCATCACGGGACCCCAATCATTGTTATGCTACCGCCGAAAATGGCTAGTCTCCAAGCAAAACCGTAGGGAGCCGCGTAATGTGTCGCAGTTCTACATTCTGTCCATGAGGTCGGGGTGCTTACCGGTCCGCCCTCGTTCGCCACGGTCGAGGGCGTAAATCTCCCGCATATCGGCATCAGATAACTCAAAGCCGAAGAGATCCAGGTTCTCGCGCTGGCGCAGAGGCGTTGATGACTTAGGAAGAACGATGTCGCCACGCTGAACGCCCCACCGGAGAGCCACCTGCGATGGCGATCTGCCGTGTTCCTTTCCGATTCGCTCCAAGACGGGGTCGGTCAGAAGGGTTCCACGAGCAAGAGGTGACCATGCCTCCGTCACTATGCCGTGCTTGGCGTTGAATGCGTGTAGTTCTACCTCTGCAAAGTAGGGGTGAGATTCGATCTGGTTAACCTCAGGGAGTGTCTTTGCCGTCTGGAAAAGCTGTTCCAAGTGGTGAGCTTCAAAGTTTGACACCCCGATGCTCCGAGCTCGTCCTTCGGCAGCGAACTCTTCAAGGACCGCCCAGGTGGAAGCAAAATCTCCGCAATAGTGCATGGGTACTGGCCAGTGGATTAGGAACAAATCGACGTAGTCAGTCTGCAGATCAATGAGTGTTTGCTCGAAGGTTCTCCGGGCGTCCTCGGGTGCGTGATTGGGGTTGTTTAACTTAGAGGTGAGGAAAATGTCTTCCCGAGGCAGGCCGCTGGCTCTCCATCCCTCACCGACTTCGGTTTCATTTCCGTACATCTGGGCTGTGTCAACATGGCGGTAGCCGACCTCGAGGGCGCTGGTGACTATCGCAGCGGTATTCTCGGTCACCTTGTAGGTGCCAAACCCGACCTGGGGGACCATAACCCCACTCCGCGTTGTGACAGTGGGTATCTGCCTCATCACAAACCTCCGTCCCCAGGACGTGCGCCCCGGAATCTACTCTTCTTGGTGGGGCCCGGAGAACTGGGCCATGAACAGCCGTGCGTAAGCACCGTCTGCAGCTAACAGGTCGTCGTGAGTCCCCTGCTCAACAACGTCGCCGTCTTCCATGACCAAGATCAGCTCAGCATCACGAATGGTGGACAGCCTGTGAGCAATGACGAAGGCGGTCTTGCCTTGGCGCAAGGTATCCATTGCCTCCTGCACAAGTACTTCGGTGCGGGTATCAACGGAGGACGTGGCTTCGTCAAGTATCAGCATCTCCGGATACGCGATGAAGGCACGTGCAATGGTGAGTAGCTGACGCTCCCCGACGGATAGGGTATCCCCATCGTCCGAGATGCGCGTGTCGTATCCGTCGGGTAGTTGCCGAATCAGGCGATCAACAGAGGTCTCTCTTGCAGCCTTCTGGACCTCTTCACGGGTAGCCCCTTCCCGTCCGAAGGCAATATTCTCTTCAATTGTGCCGTCGAACAGCCAGGTTTCTTGAAGCACCATTCCCATGTGGTGGCGCAAAGTGTCCTTGTGGATGTCCTGAATGTTGACACCGTTGATCAGAATTTCCCCTGAATCGACCTCGTAGAACCTTTCCAAGAGATTGACCAAGGTGGTTTTCCCGGCACCTGTGGGGCCAATGATCGCGACCATCTGGCCGGCCTCGACGTTCAGGTTCAGGTTCTTAATGACGGGCTTTTCGGGGTCGTATCCAAAGCGGACGTTGCGGAACTCGACGTGACCGGCTTTCATCGGCTTGTCGCTGCCCGTGTCGGGCGCCATATCTGGAGCATCAAGGAAATCGAAGACGCGTTCGGCTGAAGCAAGTCCTGACTGCAGCAGGTTCGCAACCGACGCCAACTGCCCAATCGGCTGGGTGAACTGGCGTGAATACTGGATGAAAGCCTGCACCTCACCGATGGTCAGTGCGCCACCGGTCACCATGATGGCACCTCCGACCGCTACCACCACGTACGACAGGTTTGAAACGAAACTCATCACTGGGTTGACTAGGTTGGAAATGAACTGGGCCTTGAAAGAGGAGCGGTAGAGGGCCTGGTTCTCGACGGTGAAATCGTCCTCGAACTTCTTCTGAAGGTTGAAAAGGGTGACGACCTCGTGACCGGTAATGCTCTCTTCAACCACGCCCGAGACGGCGCCTGTTGCCTTCCACTGCTTGCGGAACTGCGGTTGGGCTTTCTTCATGAGGACGCCAGCGATGACGGCTCCTACGGGGAGAACGAAGAGGGCCACCAGTGTGAGCGACCACGACATAGTCAGCATCATGGTGGCGATACCGATGATGGTAAACACCGACGTGAGCAGTTGGGTCATTGTCTGCTGTAGGGTCTGCGTGATGTTGTCGACGTCGTTGGTGACACGCGAAAGAATGTCACCGCGACTGTGGCGGTCCAAGTACGAAAGTGGAAGCCGGTTGATTTTGTCTTGAATCTGTTGGCGTAACTTCCACCCGGTGTTCTGAACGACGAGCCTGGCAATCTGGCCGGAAGCCCACCCCAGGAAGGCAGAACCGACATAGATCGCTGCAACTAGAAGAAGCAGGTGTCCAAGCGCTGAAAAATCAACTCCCTGGCCGGGGACGATGTCCATTGGCTCGAGCATGTCAGCCATGCTGACTTCGCCGCTGGCCCGCAACTCGGCGATGACCTCCGCCTTGGTCGCTCCCGAAGGCATCCGTGAGGAGATGTAGCCGTTGAAGACGGTGTTCGTCGCGTCGCCAAGAATGCGGGGTGCGAGGACGGAGAGCACAACCCCACCGAGGCTGAACAGCGCCACCGCACCGATCATCCACTTGTATTCGCCAAGCATCTTGAGGACTCGCTTGAGCGTGCCCATTGAGTCCTTCACCTTTGCGGGGGCGCGTCCTGCGCCGCCGCCGGGACCGTGACCTGGGCCGCTCATTCGCCCTCCTCCAATGCCATCTGGGACTGAACTATCTGTCGGTAGGTGTCGGAAGTCCGCACAAGTTGGTCGTGGGGGCCGCGCGCCACAATCTCCCCATGATCAAGAACCAAGATTTGGTCGGCGTGGCGGATGGTCGCGATGCGTTGCGCGACAATAAGGACAGCGGCACCGCCAACATAGGTGGTGAGGTTGTTGCGGATGGCGGCGTCGGTCGCGTAGTCGAGGGCGCTGAAGGAGTCATCAAAAACATACAGGTCTGCACCCTTGTAAAGCGCCCGCGCCATGGTGAGGCGTTGCCTCTGGCCCCCGGAGAAGTTGCGCCCGCCGGGATCCACCCGCGTGTCCAGCCCGTCCTCGAGCAGGGAAACAAACTCCGTGGCCTGCGCGCCCTCGAGGACACGCTCAACCCGGGCGCGCTGCTCAGGTGAGGGGTCGTCAACTCCGGACACCGTGGATGCGATTGTCCCTGAGAAGAGGTAGGCAGACTGTGGAACGAACCCGATATGGGAGCGCAGTGTGTCCGGGTCGAAGTTGCGAACGTCCGTTCCATTGACTGTGATCGCTCCGGCTGAAGGATCCATGAGGCGCGGAAGCAGATTCGCGAACGTACTCTTGCCGGAGCCAGTGGAACCAATCACGGCGGTGACTGTGCCCGGAAGCAAGGTAGCGTCGACCCCCTGGAGCACCGGCTCCTCAGCCCCCGGGTACTGGACCTCAACATTGTCGAATGCGAAGGTTGGGCGCTCGGTGGGGAAGGGGACAAGCGCGGCTGGCGCCGGATTGGCAACCGAAGGGTTGGTTGACAGCACCTCGTTTATGCGGCGGGAAGTCACTGTTGCGCGAGGAAGCATGAAGAACAGCATTGAAGAGGTCATTGTTGCGCCGAAAATCATCGCGAAGTAGGAGATGAAGGCGAGTAGCGCACCGATTTCCATCGATCCGGAATCGACAAGGTGCCCACCGAACCAGACAACCCCAATAGTTGCCATGGAGAAGATCAGTTGCAAGAGGGGGAACATCACTGCGAACACTGCGCCGATGCGGAGGGCAACGGTCTTCAGGGAGTCGTTGGCGCCCGTGTAACGGTTGCCGAACTCATCCTGGCGCACGAATGCCCGGATGACCCTGATGCCGCTGAGTTCTTCGCGCAACACAGTGTTCATCCTGTCGAGGCGGTCCTGTTGGCTGCGGAAGAGCGGATTGAGGATGATGAAGGCGATCGTTATGACGATGGTGATCAGTGGTACGAGGACGATCAGGAGGCTGGCCAACTGCGCGTTCATGCGGAGCGTCATCACGATGCCGCCGACGCCCATGATTGGTGCGGCAATCATGAAGTTGAAGATCATCAGAATTACCATCTGGATCTGCTGAACATCGTTGGTAGACCTGGTGATAAGCGAAGGTGCGCCGAGGTCGTGGACTTCTCGCGATGAGAATTCTTGCACCCGGGTGAACACCTTTGAGCGCAGATCTGCCCCGAGCCCCATGGCCACCAGTGCCGCCAAATACACGGCGAATCCCGCGGTGATCCCCTGCGCTGCAGATACTGCGAGCATTACTGCTCCCAAAACCCACACCCGGTTCACGTCACCCGTCACCACGCCCTCGTCAATGATGGAAGCGTTAAGATCGGGTAGGAAGAGCGCGCAGATTGTGGAGGCCACTTGAAGGATGATGACGGCAGCCACCTGGTGCCAGTGCGCCCTCAGATAGGGCCAAGTTACCCGCCAAAGCATAGACAGTCCTCAATCTCCAGAAAAATGACTTTAGATGCTAAGCCTAAACGGAGTTCTTTTCGTTTCGTGATGACCTTTTCTCACAGCGGATTCACGGGGCAACAACCCACGAACGAGCTCTCCGGCTGGGCCCGGCTGCCTGCTGAAGAGCCGGGGCGTTCATGGTTGCCGTGGAAACCTCTAAACTTCTGCTCATAACATGTCAGCCAACGCATCCAGGAATGGGGGGACAAGCCTTGGCAGGAAGCAGATCGGGAGACACCCACAAGCATGCCGTCCGTGGGGTCAGCCTTCCCGATGAGGTCGTGGAGCTGGGAGTCTGGGCGGTGTTGGCGGTCGCTTTTCCGCCACTTCCGGACCCGCACGGTGAGGAGGGTGACGGCGTGGGCAACGTGTCCGAAACGGCCCGAAAGAAGATTGCCCAGCGCTACATGCCCGGTTTGGATACGCTTCTGGACGGCGCAGTGCGCCTTCGCAATGAGGTGCGCGACGGGCGCCGCCTCGCCATTTCTTTGGGACGCTATGAAAAAGTGCGCAGCGGGCTCGCCGCCGCAAATCAGGTTGCGTCCCGACCGGGTCAAGCGGCTTGGCCTCCCGGGGCGCAGACAGTCGCCGCGCGTCTCGGGGGTGGTTCATGGGCAGATGCCCTGCGCGCCCTTGGAGTTAGTGCAGAGACAGGTGGGCGTGCAAGAGGGAGCGGGTCGTTGGCCAACCATGACTTCAAAGCAGCTTTGGCCGCGTTCTTTCACGACTGTGGCGAAGGTGGGGGCCCGACGACATACTCTGCCTACTGCGCCTGGGTGCAAGAAGAGAGAGCCAATGGGCGGCATCGCCCCTCGGGGTCTGCAGTGCGTCAGCGTTACGCATCCTGGTCCGGGGCGCTTGCGGCAAACGGCTAACGCCTAGAGTGTTTCGACCACTCTTCCCCGCGCAGCTCCTCCAACTGACGCCGCTCCTTCTTTGTCGGGCGCCCTGATCCGGGATCTCGAAGTGGTATGCCTCCGTAAATCCGAGGGCGGGGTGGTGAGTGATCAATGTAGGCTTCGCGAGCCAGTGGGGCACCAAGCCGTTTCGGAGGCAGGGAAACGACCTCGACAATTTTGTCAAAACCATGGTCCCTGATGCGGATAACATCCCCCGGAACTACTTTGAATGATGCCTTGACAGGTGCATCGTTGACTCTGACATGACCGGCTCGCACCGCAGAGGTCGCTAGTGAACGCGACTTGAACTGGCGCGACGTCCACAGCCAAACGTCAACACGCACGGGGTCATCCCACCCAAAATGCCGCGATGGCCCGCGCCAGGTAGACGGGGTCGAGGACGTGGCATGTTTCCCGCGTTGAGTGCATTGCGAGTATTGGGATACCAACGTCGACAGTCTGGATCCCCAACCGGGTGGCCAGCAGGGGGCCGACGGTTGATCCCGGACGCATTGAGCTGTGTGAAACAAAGACCTGGCTTGGTACGTCTGCGTTGCGGCACGCCTTGCGCCATGTTGCCACGCCCTCCAGTGAGGTGGCGTAGCTCTGATCCGCATCGACTTTGAGAACAGGACCCCCACCCATGACGGGGCGTTCTTTGGGTCCATGCTTGTCCTCGTACCCGGGGTTCACACTGTGGGCTGCGTCGGCAGAAAGTAGGACTGAGTTGGCCCGCGTTTGGTCGCGCCCATCGCCGTAGATCCCACTTGCGAGGCAGATACGCCTCATTACTTCTTCGAGAAGGGGCCCACGGGCACCCGTGGGGGTGCCTGAGCCGATTTCTTCGTGATCAAAGAGTGCGAGGACGGGGATGCGCCCACCGGCCCAAGCGTCCCTATCGAGCAGCTCCTCGCCGCCGCTTCCTGTGATGGAGGTCAGTGCATGGAGTCCCGCGAACACAGATGAGAGATTGTCTTGGCGACCTGACATTAGGAACTGGTCGTCAACCCCAAAGATCTCCGGTGGCTGTGCCGGGACAAGAAACAGTTCACTTGCCGCGATCTCTTCAGCGGACTCGAAACCTGCCATCCGTGCGACCAGACCCATGAGGTCTCGGTCGTCCCCGATGGTCCAGACGGGCTGCATGTTCTTTTGTGGGTCGAGGACGAGCCCCTTGGTGTTGACTTCTCTACCGAGGTGGGGTGCCAGTTGAGGCAAGAAAGCAATTGCGTCGCTGCAGACTAGGCGCCGGTTGCCGTCCCAGTCCACGACAGCGCCCGCGAGACGCAGGGTGCGGTCAAGCCAGGAGTTATTAAGGGGCCCACCGTAGGTCTCCACCATAATCTGCCCCCAGCCGTCACTAGAGGTCTTCTGTGGCAGTGGCTTGAGCTTCAGGGCTGGTGAGTCGGTGTGTGTGGCAGTAAGAACAAAACCCAGCGCGCCCTCGAACTGAACCCAGGCGACAAGAGCTCCGTCTTCCACAACGAAGTATCTTCCAGGTTCTGTCGGCCAGTCTTCCCGGCGGTCGACCTCCACGAAGCCGCCCTCGGCGAGCATCTGCCCCGCCTGGTCAGCGCAGTGGTACGAGGTCGGACTGGAGTAGAGGAAGTCCGCATACTCCTGCGCATACTCGCGGACGGCGGGGGTCCGGGTAGTGAGGATAGAGGGTTCAGCGACGTTACTCATTGTGATGCTCTGTTACTCCACGTAGCGGTAGATGTTGGTTTCACGGGTTTGGAAACCGCAGCGAACGTAGAGACGGTTTGCGGCTTCGCGGGACGGTCGTGAGGTGAGGTCGACTGAAACACAGCCGAGGACTTTGGCTTGGTCGAGGGCGGCTTCAACCAGGGCCTGTCCAGCTCCCTGGCCCCTGGCGCCGTTGTCGACGACCACGTCCTCAATCCAGGCGCGCTTACCGGTTGGGATCTGAAAGGTCACCAGCGTGAGCATGCCGAGGATTGGGTCCAAGCCGGGGACAGGTGCCTCACCTGTGGGAACTGCCCTGTACGTGAAGAGAAAGACTCCTGGCTGAGCCACAAACTTCTTGAGTGCCTTTTTCCCCATGGGTTTGGCGGAGGAGGAGAGCTGGGGAATCAGCTTCTCAAACGCCTCAACCAGTTCCGGGGTGACGTCGGTGATTAGGTCAACGGTCATGAGGATTCGCTTTCGCAGAAGAAAATGCGGTTAGAACGTCTCAAGGGTACAACGTAGACCCGTGTGGTGAGGATCACTGAAGGCTCTTGGCGGTTAGATTTGGCGAAAACACGAGGAAAACTCCAAGGTTGAGTCGACTGGACTCAAGTCTGCATGATTTGGGGGTTGCGTCCGGTCGTGTCAACTTCTAAGGTTGAGTCCATGAGGCTCAAGGTTGGAAAGGTTGGGAAAGCCCTCCCGACCGTGAGCGACTGACCAAATAGATTTAGAAAACAGGAGGCACGACTCATGGGTCGAGCAGTAGGTATTGACTTGGGAACCACCAACTCCGCACTCGCGGTGCTAGAGGGTGGCGAACCGACGATCATCGTGAACGCTGAGGGCGCACGTACCACCCCTTCGGTGGTGGCATTCTCCAAGAGCGGCGAAGTTCTTGTGGGTGAAATTGCGAAGCGTCAGGCAGTAACCAACGTTGATCGCACAATTTCTTCAGTGAAGCGCCATATGGGAACGAACTGGTCCCAGAGCATTGACGATAAGAACTACACGGCGCAAGAGATTTCGGCGCGTATCTTGTCGAAGCTGAAGCACGATGCAGAATCGTACCTGGGTGAGCCCGTCACCGACGCGGTGATCACGGTCCCCGCGTACTTCAACGATGCTGAGCGTCAGGCAACCAAGGACGCGGGGCAGATTTCAGGTTTGAACGTTCTGCGCATTATCAACGAGCCGACAGCGGCAGCACTTGCCTATGGTCTGGATAAAGGAAAAGAAGAAGAACTGATTCTGGTCTTCGACCTCGGCGGCGGTACCTTCGACGTATCACTGCTGGAAGTTGCCAAGGATGATGATGGCTTCTCCACCATTCAGGTTCGCGCTACAGCAGGCGACAACCGGCTGGGTGGCGACGACTGGGATCAGCGCATCGTTGACTGGTTGATCCAGCAGGTCAAGTCCAAGACCGGTGTTGACCTGGGTAAGGATCCGGTCGCACTGCAGCGTTTGAAGGAAGCGTCAGAGCAGGCGAAGCGTGAGCTTTCAACCGCGACGACCACCACCATCTCGATGCAGTACCTGTCGATGAGCGAGTCAGGCCCAATCCACTTGGATGAGAAGCTAACGCGCGCAAAGTTTGAAGACATGACGAAGGACCTCTTGGATCGCACCGAGAAGCCGTTCAAGGACGTCATCAAGGAGGCCGGAGTTTCGGTTTCTGAGATTGACCACGTGGTGCTGGTTGGTGGCTCAACCCGTATGCCGGCCGTGAACGACCTCGTCGTCAAGTTGACCGGTGGTAAGGAGCCGACTCGTACAGTGAACCCAGATGAGGTTGTTGCTATCGGCGCAGCCCTTCAGGCCGGTGTCATGCAGGGCGACCGCTCTGACGTGCTGCTGATCGACGTGACACCGCTTTCCCTCGGCATTGAGACCAAGGGTGGCGTAATGACCCGACTGATCGAGCGCAACACGGCGATCCCAACCCGTGCAACCGAGGTGTTCTCGACTGCTGAAGATGGCCAGTCTTCCGTCCTCATCCAGGTATTCCAGGGTGAACGTGACTTCACCAGGGATAACAAGCCGCTGGGCACCTTCGAACTGACCGGCATTGCTCCGGCGCCGCGTGGGGTTCCCCAAATTGAGGTCTCCTTCGATATTGACGCCAACGGCATCGTCCACGTTTCCGCCAAGGACCGTGGGACGAACAAGGAACAGTCGATGACAATCACCGGTGGTTCTGCACTTCCCAAGGATGACATTGAGCGCATGGTGAAGGAAGCCGAAGAGCACGCTGAAGAGGATAAGAAGCGTCGCGAGGACCTGGAAACCCGTAACCTTGCTGAGCAGACCGCATACTCTATCGAGAAGCTCCTCAAGGAGAACGAGGACAAGGTTTCTGAAGACACCCGCAAGACGGTTCAGGAAGCCATCGACGAAGTGAAGTCTGCGCTCGAGGGCGACGACACGGATGCTGTGAAGAAGGCATTCGATCACCTCAACGAGGTCGGCATGAAGATTGGTGAAGAGGTCTACCAGGCTGCAGCATCAGAGGCCGCAGAGGAAGAGCTTCCCAGCCAGGAAGATGTCAATGCTGAGGAAGAGGTCATCGACGCAGAGATCGTTGAAGACGAGGACGACAAGTAGGCGCAGTTTCGACTGACAACTTAGTAACGGGGAGGGGGTCGCGCCTGCGGCCCCCTCCGCCGTCTGTCCGGCAGACTTTAGGAAGCACGTTCTGGCCCTGTGGGCCAACGGAGAAGAGAAAATGACGAAAGACAATAGTGTTGATCCGGGTTCGGAAGATCCCGCACAGCAGGCCGAAGGTTCCGTCCCGGCCGAACAGGGTGCAGAGAACACGGATTTTGCCGTATTTGAAGAGGATTTTGGCGACGGCAGCGACCTGGTGAGGCTCCAGAAGGAGCTTGACGAAGCACGCGATGAGCTCAGCAGAAGCAGAGCAGAGACTTACAACGTACGCCAGGAGTACGGTAACTATGTGCGCCGCTCCAAAGAAGAGGCTGCTAACCGCCAGGCCGCAGCTCGGGAGGATGTTGTGGAGGAACTACTGCCAGTCCTCGACGATATCGAGGCTGCACGTACAGCCGGGGAGCTGGCAGACGGACCGTTCGCGGCAATTGCGGACAAGTTCGAAGAGATCCTCGGTGGACGCTTCGGCCTCGTCCAGTTTGGGGCACCCGGAGACGTCTTCGACCCGACGTTGCACGACGCGCTTATGGCGCAGGCTAACCCCGATGTCGAAGAGGCTGTCATCGCGACCGTTCTGCAACCCGGATTCAAGGTCGGCGAACGGGTTCTTCGCCCAACCAAGGTAATCGTTGACAACCCTGCTTAGGGGTTCGATGGAGAGGAGGCTGAAATGGCTGAACAAGATTGGCTAGACCAAGACTTCTACAAGATCCTCGGCGTCGACAAGTCAGCGGACGACAAAGAGATCCGGAAGGCGTACCGCAAGCTCGCCCGCAAGTGGCACCCGGACCAGAACGCGGGGGACACGAAGGCTGAGGCCAAGTTCAAGGAGATCGGTGAGGCATTCGCCGTTCTTTCCGACAAGGACCAGCGTGAGCGTTATGATGCGATCCGCGCCATGGGTTCGGGCGGCCCCAGATACACCGGCGGTGGTACGGGTGGCGGCTTCGAGGACATGTTTGGAGGCATGTTCGGCGGCGGTGCGGGTCAGCGCGGCCCGAATGTGCGTTACCAAACCAGTGGTGGTGGCGGGGGTGGATTCGGTGGAGCCGAAGACATACTCTCTTCACTCTTTGGTGGGGGAGGGGGCTCCAGCCCCTTCGGCAGCGGCGGATCCGGCGGCGGAAGTCCCTTTGGCGGCTTCGGTGGCGGCCAATACGCAGCGCCGCAGCCGCAGAAAGGCGCCGACCTCACGACCTCGACCACGCTGACTTTCAAGCAGGCGTACGAGGGCGAGACCCTGCAGTTCGCCCTCGACGGCAAGTCGATGAAGGTGCGAATTCCTGCCGGGGTCCGCGACGGACAGAAGATCCGCCTTCGTGGCAAAGGTCAGCCCGGCGTATCAGGAGGACCGGCGGGCGACCTTGTCGTCAAAGTCTCCGTTGAGAAAAGCCCCGTCTTCACGATGGACGGCGCAAACCTACGCGTTAAAGTTCCGGTGTCATACCCGGAAGCAGCGTTGGGTGCAACGATCGATGTGCCGCTGCCCGACGGAACAAAGGTGGGGGTAAAAGTTCCAGCCAACACCTCGTCAGGCCGGGTTCTGCGGGTTCGCGAGCGAGGCGTGAAAAAAGGTAGCAAGCGCGGCGACGTCCTTGTCGAACTACAGGTCAGCACGCCCTCGAAGCTCTCCGACGACGCAAAAGCGACGATAGAAGAGCTACGGACAGAACTTGGTACTTGGGACCCTCGCGAAGCGCTTAAAGCGGCGACAACCCGATGACTGAGGCAGCAGCGTCACAGCAAGCCAACGCGAGGAGCGAGGCCGTCTATACCGTTTCGGTGGCCGCGACTCTGAGTGGAATGCATGCGCAGACACTGCGGCAGTACGACCGTCTTGGACTGGTCACGCCAGGTCGAACCAAAGGCCAGGGACGACGCTACTCTTCAGCCGACATTGAACGCTTGCGGCATATCCAACGGTTGACTCAGGAACACGGGATCAACCTGGCTGGGGTGCAACGCATTCTCGGCCTCGAAGAAGAAGTGCGTAGTCTGAAGAGCGCGCTTGATGACCTCAACGCCGCACTTGCGAGGGCGCAGGCTCCCGTGAAGGGGGTTTTCACCGCGGACTCAGCGGGGAAGGTGCAGCTCCGCTCCCACTCCGGGGCAGTGGGTCGACGGGCGGGGGTCCCCACCAGCGGTGGTGATGTCGCCGCTGCCTCCCTTCGGCTGCCTGGGCCGCGGCCTGTTGGGGCTGCTCGCGAACTGGTGGAGCTGGTGAGCTCGAAGCCTGAGCGACACGCACCTGTAGAGTTATCCATGCGCCCTGGCAGTGCCCTGGCGGAGCGTGGATTGACGGGCTGGCAACTGGTTGCCAGTCTGCGTCTGGGGCAGATAGCAGAGCGTCGCAAGTTGGTTTGAGGGGAACGAATGACACCTAAGCAGTCTCGGGGAGGATCTCTTTCTGCGCGGGCTCGGGCAGCTCTTGTGGCGGGTTTGGGTGCTCGCGCGGCCTCGAAGGCACTGGGCCGCGGTGCGGGCGGAATGTTTGGAGGGCGCGTTGCACTTCGCGTCAACCCCGAAATGATTGAAGAGTTGAGCGCCGGTAAACGATGCGTCCTCATCACGGGTACCAACGGGAAATCCACGACGACCAAGATGGTCGCTGCGGCATTGAGTGCCGTCGGGCGGGTCGCTGGAAATCTAGGTGGAGACAACATGCAGACGGGCGTGACAACCGCCTTAATGGTGGGGCGGGATGCGCACCTGGCCGCTCTTGAAGTTGATGAGATGAACATGCCCGACATTGCTGGAAAGGTGCGTCCAGAAGCCATAGTCCTGCTGAATCTCTCCCGTGACCAGCTGGACCGGGTCGGAGAAATCGGAGCAGTTGAGAAGCGTCTCAGAGATGCGGTTAACGCCAATACTCAGGCAACGATCATCGCCAACTGTGATGACCCCCTTGTTGTCTCTGCGGCCTGGGATGCGCCCAAGGTCGTCTGGGTGGCGGCGGGTGCCCCCTGGAAGGACGATGCTGTTTCCTTCCCGCGCACAGGCACACTCATCGAGCGCCATGGTGAGGATTGGGAGGTCGAGGGCGATGGTGCCTATCGCCGTCCGGTCCCCGACTGGGAGATCACCGAGGTGTTCGAGGATGGCTCCTTCGATCTGCAGGGGCCAGACGGTACCCACAACCCAGTGTCTTTGAGTGTTCCTGGCAGGGCCAACCGGGGTAACAGTGCGCAGGCAATAGCTGCCGCGGTTGTGATGGGGGCTGCTCCCATTCGTGCTGCGCGCGCGGTGGGAACTGTCAGTGGGGTTGCTGGACGCTACCAAACCTACGATGTTGCAGGGCGGGCCGTAAATCTGCTGCTGG
Organism: Schaalia sp. JY-X159; assembly: GCF_014525425.1. Classification (NCBI taxonomy): domain Bacteria; kingdom Bacillati; phylum Actinomycetota; class Actinomycetes; order Actinomycetales; family Actinomycetaceae; genus Schaalia; species Schaalia sp. JY-X159. The sequence goes on from NZ_JACEXI010000007.1 coordinate 53,733, forward strand.
CCAAGAACCCCGCAGGCTGGCAAGAGTCCCAGACTGCAATTCCTTCCAGTACCGAACAGGTCATTGTTGCGGTCAACGCGCAGCGCGCCGACGGTACTGATACCTCATGGTTGTGGGACGTTGACTTCACACCCCTGCGGGAGCTGGGAGCGAGTCGTATCATAGCCAGCGGGGAGAGGGCCGCAGACTTGGCGGTGAGACTGGATTACGCTGGCATCACTGCCGAAGTGATCGATAGCCCCTTCGAAGCGATCTTTGCTATGGATGTTGCTCCCGTGCAGGTGTTGGCAAATTACACGGCATTCCGGGATCTCAAGAAAGAGATTGAAACAGCACGGGCCAAGTCTGGAAGTGGCGGTGATTCAGATGTCTGAGTCGGTCCTGCGGATCGGTGTCGTTTATCCCGAGGTGCTGGGTACCTATGGCGATACCGGCAACGCAACCGTTCTCCGTGAGAGGGCAGTGAGGCGCGGCATTCCAGCCGAAGTGATGATAATTGGTCTCTCGGATGCCATCCCTTCCGACCTCGATATTTATGTCCTCGGTGGTGGGGAGGATACCGCGCAAGCCCTTGCCGCATCACGAATGCGAGAACATAGAGGACTTGTGGAAGCAGCGGAATCACGGCGGCCCATATTGGCCATTTGTGCTTCACTGCAGGTCCTTGGTGAGAGGTACACGGACGCGGGTGGACGTGAAGTCGAAGGTTTGGGATTGCTTGACGTGGTCACTCGCCCTCGGGGAAGTCGTGCGATTGGGGAACTGGTTGAACGTCCCCTGCTGGCGGGTTTGACTCACCTGCTGACGGGTTTCGAGAACCACGGCGGTGGGACAACTCTAGGTCCCGATGCGAGGCCACTGGGGAAGGTGCTGGTGGGAGTCGGAAATGGAAGCGTCGAGGACTCACTGGAAGCGGACGACTCCTCGTCGGTCCTCTACGAGGGTGCCGTGCAGGGGAGCATTATTGGCACGTACCTACACGGCCCGGCACTAGCGCGGAACCCCCAGTTGGCCGACTACCTTCTGGCAGAGGCGCTCGGAGTCAATCCCGGTGAGTTAGCAGAAATCGAAATGCCCCTTGTTGAGAGGCTGCGAAGTGAACGCCTTGAAGCTGTCGGCGTGGAAGAGGAGAACTGATGAGTGACCTTTATAGTTCGGGAAGTTCCCAGAACAATCGCGGTCAGAATCAGGGTGAGAATCCCTGGCCTGTGTACGGACAGACAAACCCGGGAGGTGTGCAGGAAGGACAGGGTTCGACGCCTTGGCCCGTATACGGTGGAGCGGATGCCTCCGGTTCGCAACCCCCACAGAGTCCCCAGTATTTTCCCGGCGGGCAGGCAGGTGCTCAGTTCCCGACCAGCTCACAACAGACGCAGAACCCATATGGGGCGTCCCCGTATGGAACTGGTCCCCAGGGCGGCACTCCATATGGTTCAGGAGTTCCACAAAACACCCCCGGGCCGCACGCGGGCGGATACGGCTATCCGGTGTCGCCTCCGCTCCCGTCACGAACAGGACCGATATTGACGATTGTTGGTGGCGCGATACTTATGGTGGTCATTGCGCCAATCGTCCTCGTTGCCATGATTTTCTCTGGGATTGGACTCTCCAGCATTGTGGAGAGTTCGATGCAGGCAACCAATGGTGGCGTCGTCGTGGTGGGTGAAACCGGCTCCATCGGAGTTGCTACGACATCGACGCTGCCACAGACGTGCACACTCTCACAGGAAGGCTTAGGAAGCGTGGAAATGCAACCTGAGCTTGACGGCGCGATAGTGGTCGCAAGGGATTTGACTCCGGGGGAGTACACGCTTTCCTGCACTGGGATGACGTCATCTGACTCGGTTGTTGTTTTTGACGGGGAGGCATTGGATGGGATGCTCCCCGCGACGGCCTCGGCACTCGGGTGGGCGTCAGTGGTTGGCATCGTTGGTTTGGGGGTTCTGATCGGCGGTATTGTCTGGCTTGTGAAGCGCAACGGGCAACGGCGGTCCGCCATGATGGGCTACCGGGTCTAGGTGGATTCCCAGGTCGTTTCCCGTGCGATAGAGGCGTTGCGCGCCCCGGAGCGCTCTCTCGCACAACTGAACTGGAAGCGTGCCCTAGCGGGATCTCTTTCTCTGAAACGTCCGGATCTGGCGCGCCAACTGATTGGGCACCTCGGTGTAGATCCCTCCGAGGTGTCCCCGTTGGCGGATATGTCTGTGGGGGAGTTAGGCGTTGTGTACGAGGCGCTCCTCGCCCTGTCGGACCCGAAGTCCCGACGCCGCGATGGCCAGTACTTCACGCCCGACGACGTTGCGAAATTCATGGTTGCTGAGGCCGGCCACTTCCCTGCGGGTACGTGGCTGGACCCCTGTTGTGGGATCGGTAACCTCTCCTGGCATCTTGCTGCAAGCCAGGATGACCCGAGTACCTTTGTGGCGAGACGCCTGTCCTTGGTTGACTTGGACGAGGTTGCCTTGGCTAGCGCAGAAGCGATCCTCACGGCATCCTTTGCGGCGCGTGGGAACCACGGGGTGCTACCAGCTTTGGTGGCGAGGTCCCAGAAGGGAGACTTCCTTTCATCCCAGATAACTGTCACCGCCGACTACGTCATCATGAACCCTCCGTACGGGAGGACAGAACGTCATGATGGTTACGCGACTGCGTGGGCTGGTGAGCTTTACGCCTACTTCACGGAGAAGGTGTCCGGTGGTGCCAAGGGGTTTGTTTCGGTCACCCCGGCCTCGTTCCTAGGCGGGCTGCGGTATGCTCCGCTGCGCAACATCCTCGCGAGCAGGTCGGGACGGATCTACGTCTTTGACAATGTCCCGGACACCATTTTTCGGGGGTACAAATACGGGTCAATGAACACCAGTACCACCAACTTTGTTAGAGCGTGCATAACGGTTGTGGATCCTCAGGTAGCAGGCTCTGTTTCCGCCGGCTCTGCTTCTGGCCTCGTCCCGCAAAGTGCATCCACTTCTGGCCTCAAACACGCGAACCGACTCCCACGTGGCCTCGTCCCGCAAAGTGCATCCACTTCTGGCTGGCTGATCACCCCCATCATTCGCTGGACCAGCGCGAACAGGAAAGCAATGTGGGAAGGACTGAGGGGCTTTCTGGTTCCGCTTCGAAGAGCGCCGGGTGGCGAGTGGGTGAAGTTGATGCCCGGCACCGAGGCAGTGTGGGATGCGCTGTGTGGGTCGGAAGTATTGGCGCGACCAGGGCCGGAAGACTCCGACGCGAATGCCAGGTGCCTTGCAAACCTACTGGTCGTCCGGAGCGCCGAAGACGGCGCATCTCCCTTCCGGCTGTGGGTTGCATCGACCCCAAGGTACTACGTCAGTGCCAGTAGGAAACCACTACAAAGGTCAAGCTGCCACGTCCTCACCTTCCAGTCGGCAGAAGCCATGAACCAGGCATACTTGCTGCTCAACTCGTCGCTTGCCTACTGGTGGTGGAGGTGTGTGGATGGCGGCATCACCCTGCAAAAACGGACGTTGGCTTCGCTGCCGTTGCCCCCGTTGCTCGAGGAGGTGAGCGCGGGGCGGCCGGACTTGCTCGCGGAGCTCGAGAGCAGTGACAGTCGCGACATCCAGCTGAAACTCAATGCCGGACGCATCAACGAGAATGTCAAGCGCCCTCGGGATCTGGTGGAAGAGATTGACCGGAGTCTCCTAGCAGGGCTCGATTACGACTTTACGTGGGTCTTCGTGCCGGATCTCTTTGCGCAGGGCTCCCCTACGCCGGCCCTTCCGGCCTCCGGGAAGTAGGGAGCCGGTTAAGCCTTAGCGAGCCCGCTAGGCTTGCATAACAGTGTGATTCGGGGGTGGGTGGGCCTAGTCGGCTCCGTATGACCTAAGTGGCTCCGTAACGCGGGGGACAGTCCACAGTGGAGGGCGTTTCACGCTTCGCGGCGCGAGATACGGGGCATCCCCGCCATCCGGGGGCGAGCTATGCGACTATCCCAGCCATCCGGGGGCGAGCTATGCGACTATCCCAGCCATCCTGGCGCGAAATGTATACGTGGGGGCGAAATGATCGCCCGGGGTAGGCACCCCAGACCACCACCAGCACCCAACATATACATTTCACGAATCAGAAGAGGTGCGAACATCCCCAGGGTCTTCGCCCCGAAGCCCTTTCGCCCTTTGGAAGCGCTAAACTCCCAACTCACGCCAAAGGAATGCCCACCCTAGGGCCTGGTTGTGCGCCCTCTGCTGATTATCGGCTGCTCCGCCGTGGCCGCCCTCGATATTTTCGAAGTACAGCACCGGCTTTCCCGCTGCTTCAGCCAAGTACCCAAGGGAACGTGCATGGCCGGGATGAACACGATCATCCTTCGTGGAAGTCGTCAACATCAGGGATGGGTAGGACCGTTCGGGGTTGAAGAGGTGAACCGGGCTGAAGGTACGAATGAACTGCCACTGCTGCGGATCTTCAGGGTTCCCGTACTCGGCGATCCAAGAATGCCCAGCCAACATGGTGTGGAAACGGCCCATATTGAGCAGCGGAACTTGACAGAGCACCGCTCCGAAGGCATCCGGATACTGGGTGTACATGTTCCCCATCAGGAGCCCGCCGTTTGAGCCACCCTGAATGCCCAACTGCTGGCGTGTCGTCACTCCACGGCCAACCAGGTCCCGGGCGACGGCCACAAAATCCTCATAGGCACGGTGACGGTTCTCTTTTAGGGCACTGCGGTGCCAGCCGGGACCGTATTCCCCGCCACCGCGAATGTTTGCGACCACATACGTGCCGCCGCGTTCCAGCCACGCCCGTCCCACCGCTGGGTTGTAGGCGGGAAGTAGGCTGACATCGAAGCCTCCGTAGCCATACAGGACGGTGGGGGCCGGTCCGGAAGAATCCCCGGCAGAGACCTCGAAGTACGGTACGAGTGTGCCATCCTTTGACACCGCGAAATGCTGGGTGACTGTGACGTTTGAAGCGTCGTAGAGGTGCGGCGCTTGCCGAACCGAAGTAGCACTTGATCGAACGCCCTCAGGTTCGTCAACGGTGGGTTGAACCAACCAGAGTTCGCTTGGCTCCGTGTACCCGGTGGTTACGATCCACAGGTCGTTACTCTTCTGCTTATCAACCGGGCTGACAACCGCCGTTGCTATTCGTCTGGCGCCACCGTCCGTCCCTCCCGGAACATCCAGACCCACAGTCTTCCACGCGCCACCGCCCTCGGCCACTCCCGACGAGGGCGGAACGAGGACGGTCAGATGCGAGACAACGTCGCGGATAGTGGTGAGAACAACCTGATCACGGGTTAGCGTGAGATCTTCGAGAACCTCGTGGGCCGTAGGTTCAAACAGCGTAGTTGACGGCGCAACGTCAGGGCTTGCGAATAGTTCGTCAGTGTCGAAGGCCAACAGGGACCCGGCTCTGTGCGTCTGCCCCTGCCGACTCCAATCTTCCCGCAACCACGCCAGGGTCCAACGGTTCCACACGGTGGCTTCAGCCGATCGTGGCACTGGCAGACGTCGAGGGCTGTCCGGGCCAAGCTCCCCCGGTTCACCTTCAACGAGGAAGCGGTCCGAGGTGTAGAAATCCTCCATTACCTCGACAATCGAGCGCTCCCCTTGTGCATCCCTGAGCGCACGCGCCCACACGCCCATTGCCGAGGGATCAGCTTGCAGAATCACGTTTGCGTCCTCGACTGACTGTCCCCTGTGAAGAAGGCAGGCGCGTAAAGGGTACCCGGATGGAGAAGTGGTGTCGGGTGAGGTGGGTTGGGAGAGCCAGCAGATGTCGCGCGTCAGCCATGACAGGCTGCCCTTTGCTTCCGGGCGGAAGAATCCGTCGCTAACCCAGGTTTTGCTGTCAATTGCGAACTCTCTGGTCTCATCTGCATCCGACCCGCCGTCAGACAGGGTAATGAGTGCGCGGCTAGGATCCTGCGGGCACACCGCAGCTCCGTGCCACACCCATGACCTGCTTTCGGTTCGGGCGAGGGCGTCGACATCCAACAACACCTGCCAGTCGTCTGATCCGTCCAGGTAATTCTGATAATTCTGCCTACGCCATAGTCCCCGTGGGTGCTCACCGTCCGTCCAGAAGTTGTAAGCCCACTCATCGCGAACCGTCACCATGGGAATGCGCTGCGGGTTGTCGAGGACGGAGAGGATCTCTTCTTCGAGTACGCGAACACTTGGGGCCGTGTCGGGGTGGTCCGCCAGCGTCTTTTCGGTACGTTCATTACGTTCACGCACCCACGACAGTGCTTCATCCCCCAGGATTTCTTCCAGAAAAGCCGGGGTGATGGCGTCTAGAGGGTGTGGGAGGGGCGTAGAGGATGCGGGGCTAGTCATCTGCCCACTATGACACTGCCTTCCGACACCTAGCAATTTCGCTCCAAGCGACTTCCCGGTCGCAGATGTCGGAGGTGCGTTCTATGATCGAAATGTACTGATAGTAGCCCTGATCAAAGTTCTTACAGGAGGAAACGATGAGTGCAAAGCTGACAACCCGCGCCCAGGAAGCCGTGTCATCAGCCGTGCAAATGGCGTCGGCAGCAGGCAACCCCCAGGTTGAACCTCTCCATCTTCTAGAGGCGTTGCTGGAACAACCGGAGGGTATTGCCCTGTCGCTTCTTGCAGCCGTTGGGGCGCAACGCGGGCAGGTTGGGGCGCAGGTGCGTACTGCACTGGTGGCGCTTCCGACCTCCAGCGGCTCCTCGGTTGCGCAACCTCAAACCTCCCGCGCACTGATGAATGTCATCACCGATGCTCAGAAGCGTGCGGAGGTGAAGGGCGACGCTTACGTGTCCACGGAGCACCTTCTGATCGCCATTGCGGCGTCCGACTCAGAGGCGGGCAAGATCCTTCGGTCGGCGGGGGCAACCCCGGATGAGCTTGAGGTTCAACTTGAGAAGCTCAGGCCGGAGCCGATAACAACCGTGGACCCGGAAGGGACGTTCCAGGCACTGTTGAAGTACGGGCGTGACCTGACCGAAGTTGCCCGGGAAGGGAAGTTGGATCCGGTGATTGGGCGCGACTCTGAGATTCGTCGCGTAGTGCAGGTACTGTCAAGGCGCTCCAAGAACAATCCGGTCCTGATCGGTGACCCCGGCGTGGGCAAGACAGCCGTAGTGGAAGGGTTGGCACAACGAATTGTTGAGGGGGATGTGCCTGATTCTCTGCGCAACAAGAAACTGATAAGCCTAGATTTGGGCGCAATGGTCGCAGGGGCAAAGTACCGCGGCGAGTTTGAGGAAAGACTCAAGGCCGTCCTTGATGAGATCCGTAACTCTGACGGTGAAGTCATCACGTTCATTGATGAGCTACACACAGTCGTGGGTGCCGGTGCCTCTGAAGGTTCCATGGATGCAGGCAACATGCTCAAGCCCATGCTGGCTCGCGGGGAACTGCGCATGGTGGGTGCGACCACTCTGGATGAATACAGGGAGAATATTGAGAAGGACCCCGCGCTTGAACGCCGCTTCCAACAGGTCTACGTGGGACAGCCTTCTGTCGAAGACACGGTGGCGATCCTGCGCGGAATTGCCCCCAAGTACGAAGCTCACCACAAGGTAACCATTTCTGACGGGGCGCTTGTCGCGGCCGCCGAACTGTCCGACCGCTACATTGCAGGGCGTCAGTTGCCAGACAAGGCAATTGATCTGATTGATGAGGCCGCGTCGCGCTTGCGGATGGAACTGGACTCATCACCCGTAGAGATTGATGTCTTGCAGCGGTCGTTGAACCGACTGCAGATGGAAGAGGCTTACCTGAGCGAGTCTGATCCCGACGCTGAAGATGACGCAACACAGGACCGACTTTTCCGCCTCCGTGAGAGCATCGCGGAAACGGGTGAGGAACTGAATGCGTTAGTGGCACGCTGGGAAAATGAGAAGGCTGGTCGCAATAAGGTTGGCGACCTCAGGGTCCAGTTGGATGAACTGCGGACAGCATTTGAAGTCGCTATGCGTGAGGGTCGGTATGACGAAGCCGGCCGAATTCAGAATGGTGAGATACCGGCGATTCAGGACGCGATAGCAGCTGCCGAACTGGAAGAAATCGACCAGCGCGCTGAAAGTGCAGAGCCCATGATCGCAGAGAAGGTTGGGCCAACGGAGATCGCGGAAGTCATTGAGTCGTGGACGGGAATCCCGACGGGGCGCCTGCTTCAGGGTGAAACAGAGAAGCTTCTCGAAATGGAAGACTGGATTGGCAAACGCCTCATCGGGCAGAAGGATGCGGTGCGCGCAGTCTCGGACGCAGTTAGACGTTCTCGCGCCGGCGTGGCAGATCCAAATCGCCCCACCGGTTCATTCCTCTTCCTGGGCCCCACCGGTGTGGGCAAGACGGAACTGGCAAAGTCACTGGCGGAGTTCCTGTTTGATGATGAGCGGGCGATGATTCGCATCGACATGTCGGAATACTCTGAGAAGCACTCGATTGCGCGCCTTGTCGGAGCCCCTCCCGGATACGTTGGTTATGACGAGGGCGGGCAGTTGACGGAAGCTGTTCGTAGGCGTCCCTACTCGGTTGTGCTGCTTGATGAGGTAGAGAAGGCTCACCCGGAAGTCTTCAACATTCTGTTGCAGGTCCTAGATGATGGGCGTCTTACGGATGGCCAGGGGAGGACGGTTGATTTCAGAAACACGATTCTGATCCTCACCTCGAACCTTGGTTCCCAGTATCTGATTGACCCTGAACTGTCCCCAGAAGGCAAGCGGGAGTCAGTGATGTCCGCAGTCCGACTCGCCTTCAAACCTGAGTTTCTCAATAGGCTTGATGAGATTGTGATCTTTGATCCTCTGGACAAAGAAGAGCTGGGACAGATTGTCGACCTACAACTTGAGAGTATGAGTCGCAGGCTGCGTGCTCGTCGCATCACGCTTGAGATCACTGATGAAGCACGCCGTTGGTTGACGAACAACGGTTATGATCCCGCGTATGGCGCGCGCCCGCTACGCAGATTGGTGCAGAAGGAAATCGGGGATCGACTTGCGGTCTTGATCCTGGCCAATGAGGTTGAGGACGGTCAAGAAGTCTTGGTATCGGTTGCTGATGGCGGGAACGAACTCCGCGTTGAGCCGGTGGTTGCAAGCTGAAGTGAGGTGGGCATGCCTAGATGCCCTGGGATGACGCTATCGTTGGGCATGTGAATCAGTTCCCGGTCCCGTTTGCCCATTCCATCGCGGCAGTGGACCGTGATGGTCGGGTCATTTGGGAACAGGGGGATGTCACACGTGTTTTCCCCTTGGCTTCCGTGACCAAGATTGTCACTTCGCTTGCAACACTGCGGGCTGTGCAAAGTGGCATTGTTTCTCTAGCGACCATCGCCGGTTCCGCCCCACAGTTCCACGCAAACTCGAGGCTGGGAAGCAGCGGCGCTTTGGACAATGGAGAAGCTATGCCATTCACACTTGCGCATCTCCTTTCCCATTCATCTGGGCTTGCGGCAGAAGGAAATGGGACAGAGTTCCGTGATATGCCCGGTATGCGGCGGATCTACAGCAACCAGGGTTTTGATGTCTTGGGTGACTTCATGAGAGAGAAGACTGGCGCTGCGACCTCACGGTGGATCGACCGTGAGGTCGCCGCCCCGCTGGGGCTGCGCTCAACCACCGTTCCAAGCTCCCCAGCTCGGTCGGGGTTTGGGTCAGCGTTGGACTTGACTGTTCTGGCTGAGGAACTCCTTGAGCCGCAGCTGCTGACGCCCAAGATGGCATCGGCGTTCAGTGAGGTGGCACTGCCCGGGCTTCGTGGCATCCTGCCGGGCTACGGTATGCAACGCGACAACACCTGGGGCCTTGGCGTCGAAATAAAGGGCGAAAAGCAGCCACATTGGACCCCGCCGTCCGCGTCTCCACTCACCTTCGGGCACTTCGGAATGTCCGGATCGTTCCTCTGGGTGGAGCCACGAAGAGGGATCGGCGCGGTCTTCTTGGGAGCGGAACCCTTCGGTCCCTGGCATAAGGCGAATTGGCCGATACTCGGCGAAAAGATCCTTGAAGCTGCGTAGAGGGACAATTGTGTGAGCAGTTCGCACGGTACGCCCGGCAGCTTCAGTGAAATGTATACGTGGGGGCGAGATGTGCGGCTGGGGTATGGACCCCAAGGATGCCTCTCACCCCCACGTATACATTTGAGGGCGAGGCCGTATAGGGCAGGGGCATGGCGCCCACCGCACCGTCAGGCGTGGGGCAGTTTGCTCACAATCGCTCGGACTAGGAAGCGAGGCGCAATCCGGGTGGCATGGTAGATGGCCTTGTACCGAAGTGACGGTGTAACCAGCGGTTGCTTGCGTTCCAACGCCTCGAGGGTTTCCTTCACCACCTGATGCGGGGTCATCCACAGGGCTTCCATGGCTTGTCCGTAATAGTTCTTGCCGCCGGAACGGTCATGGAACTCAGTGTGCGTGAGGCCCGGCATGACAGCGGTGACGTTGACCCCGCTCCCGCTCAACTCCTCATACAAGCCCTCTGAGAAGGTGCGGACCCACGCCTTGTGGGCTGAGTACGGTCCCATACCAGTGTCTGCCGCAACGGATGAAACGTTGATAATCCCACCTCGACCGGCCGACCGCATCTGCCGTCCGCCGTAGTAGCAGGTTGCCATCACGGCGCGAACCATTACGTCGAGGCCGTAGAGCTGCCTGTCAAAGTCATCATCAAGGAATGACGAATCGAACCCGAAGCCAGCATTGTTTACCAATAGGTCAACCGACGAAGGCAGCTCTTCACTTTCCGGGGTTTCCACCGGCCGGACCGCGAGCCGCCTGCATACCTGCGCTAAGTCATCGGGTTCTGCGAGGTCGGCAACCAGCACCTCCACATTCACGCCGTTGACGCGTCGGATATTGGTCGCAAGTGCGTCCAACCTTCCCCTGTTGCGCGCCACCATGACCAGATCGCTGCCGGCATTGGATAACTGCCAGCAAAACTCCCTACCAATTCCCGACGTCGCGCCGGTTACAAGTGCTGTTCCCATCTGCTCATCGTAGGCGCTTGAGGTGATTTCTGGTGCTGCAAGATGGATAGGCTTAGGGCCATGAGAATCGCTACCTGGAACATTAACTCAATCAGGGCACGAATCGACCGGGCTGTCGCCTTCTTGGAGAGGTCGAACGTGGACGTCCTCGCCCTTCAGGAAATCAAATGCAAACCGGAACAGTTCCCGACGGAGCGGCTTGAGGAACTTGGTTTTGAAGTTCAGATGGTTGGGTATGACCAATGGAATGGGGTTGCCCTCCTTTCCCGACTGCCGTTGACCAATGTGCAGCACTCGTTCCCCGGGCAGCCCGCATGGGCAGGAAAGGACATTGTTGAGGCGCGCGCAATCGGTGCGACTGTGCATCCGCAGGATGGGGAGCCCTTTGCACTGTGGAGCCTCTATGTTCCCAACGGCCGGGAACTGGATGACGCTCACTACGGCTACAAGTTGGAGTTCTTGGCTGCTCTGCGTGAGTACATTGCGACTCTTCGTTCGAAGGACCCCGACGCTCAGATCATGCTGGTTGGGGACTGGAATATTGCCCCTAGGGACGAGGACGTCTGGGACATTGGATTTTTCGAAGGGAAGACTCATGTTTCCGGGCCGGAGAGGGCAGCCTTCTCAGCACTACTTGATGACGGCCTCGTCGAAGTGACGCGCCCTATGGTCGACAACTACACCTACTGGGACTACCAGCAGTTGCGATTTCCGCGTAATCAGGGCATGAGAATCGACTTCGCGCTTGCCTCCCCTCCGCTGGCCGATCGCGTCACGGGCGCAGAGATTGACCGTGATGAACGCAAGGGCAAAGGGGCTTCGGACCACGTGCCGGTCATCGTCGACATTGATGAGGAATGGATGCGCTTCTAGTTCTGCACCAGTTCAACCATGTCCGCAATCGAATCGTGAATGGCTGCGGGCCTGTACGGGAATGACGTGACGTCGGCAAGCTTCGTGGACCCTGTCAGAACAAGGTGAGAATGCAGCCCAGATTCAATGGCTGCAAGTATGTCGGTGTCCATTCTGTCCCCGATCATGGCGGCATCTTCCGAGTGTGCGCCAAGCGTGTTCAGGGCAGCCCGAATCATGATTGGGTTCGGTTTGCCCACAAAATATGGTGTGGCTCCCGTGGCCTTGCTGATCATCGCTGCAATGGCGCCGGTTGCTGGGAGCGTGCCTTCATCCGACGGCCCGGTTGTGTCGGGATTGGTGGCAATGAACTTGGCGCCACCCTCGATCAGACGAATCGCCCTCGTCAGTGAGTTGAAATCATAGCTGCGGGTCTCTCCGAGCACCACGTATTCAGGGTCGACCTCGGTCATGATGTATCCGGCCTGATGAAGCGCGGTTGTAAGTCCCGCTTCGCCCACAACATATGCGGTCGAGTTGGGTGACTGTTGCGTGAGGAATGCAGCAGTTGCATTGGCAGACGTCCAAATCCGGTCTTCAGGGACCATCAGACCCGAGATCGCAAGGCGTGCGGAAAGGTCGCGGTTCGTGAAGATTGAGTTGTTGGTCAGGACTAGGTAGGGCAGTTCCTTCTCGGCGAGGGCGTCGAGGAAGCGCTGGGCGCCTGGGATCGCGATGTTCTCGCGGACGAGGACGCCATCCATGTCGGTGAGCCACGCCTTCACACTGCGGTCACCTACGGAGCTGGTTGTGTTTTTGAGATCAGAAGTCATATGCACAGACTAGGGTTGAGGGGTTCATTGTGGCTAGTTTGCGGGGGAAATGTGGAGCAAGAGGCATCCGACAAACAGCGACGGGGTGTCGGTCCGTGGGTCGGCGCTCACCCAAATGGTGACCAATGGGACATGGATCTGCTGGTCGAGGGCGATTACAGGAATGTCGAGGACGAGTTCCGTTACTGGACGCGGGATGCCATTAGGGCTGAGATTGCTCGCCGATCACTGGGGTTTGAAGTTGCCATTGAGAACCTTGGTCACGACTTCAACATCGGTTCGATTGTCCGTACCGCAAATGCCCTCGGGGTTTCTAAGGTCCACATTGTGGGTCGTCGCAGGTGGAACCGGCGTGGCGCGATGGTCACCGACCGTTACCTGAACGTTGTGCACCATCCCGAGGTTACGGGGTTTCTCGAGGACGTCCGCCCTCGCGGTCTATACATTGCGGGTATCGACAATATAGGAGAGTCCCAGCCAATTGAATCCAGCCGGCTACCTCAACAAACAGTCCTGGTCATGGGGGAGGAGGCTGCAGGTCTCAGTGATGAGATGGTGCAGGCATGCGACGGCATTTTTCATATCACGCAGCATGGTTCCACCAGATCAATGAATGTTGGTCACGCCGCTGCTATAGCAATGTTTGCGTGGAGTATGCAGCATGTTCACTAGGTTAGAGGGCTGCTTCGGCGTGAATCCCGCGTGAGGATGTGCAGCATCGGGGCGGAATACTTTCGGGAATTTGGGCCCTTGGCCTAGCCAGAACTGCCGGCAAATGTGGGACAATGGGGGTTGCGAGATTAACCCACTTCGGTGCAAGTCTGTGCACCAATATTTAGGAGGTCCTTGTGGCAATCGCAACCCCAGAGGTTTACCAGGAAATGCTGAACCGGGCTAAGGAAGGCAAGTTTGCCTACCCGGCGGTGAACGTGACCTCATCCCAAACGCTAACTGCTGCCCTGCAGGGCTTTGCGGAAGCTGGCTCCGACGGCATCATTCAGGTTTCTGTTGGTGGCGCTGAATACTGGTCAGGTTCGACCATTAAGGACCGTGTGGCGGGTTCACTGGCCATGGCGGCATACGCATACCAGGTAGCGAAGAACTACGACATCACAGTTGCTCTGCATACTGACCACTGCTCGAAGGACAACCTGGATTCCTGGGTTATCCCGTTGCTAGAGATCGAAGCAGCAGAAGTTGCAGCTGGTCGCCTTCCTGCCTTCCAGTCCCACATGTGGGATGGTTCGGCTGTTCCGCTTGCTGAGAACCTTGAGATCGCCCAGCGTCTGCTCCCGATGTGCGTTGCTTCCAACACGGTCCTTGAAGTTGAGATCGGTGTTGTTGGTGGCGAAGAAGATGGTGTTGAGGCCGCTATCAATGAGAAGCTTTACACCACGGTTGCAGACGGTTTGAAGACTGTTGAGGCTCTTGGCTTTGGTGAGAATGGTCGGTACATGACGGCTCTGACCTTCGGTAACGTTCACGGTGTTTACAAGCCGGGCGCCGTCAAGTTGCGTCCGGAGCTGCTTGGTGAAATCCAGGTTGCCGTGGGTGCCGCCTACAACAAGGGTGACCGTCCGTTCGATCTCGTCATGCATGGTGGCTCTGGCTCCACTGCTGAAGAGATTGCAACCGCAGTTGCTAACGGTGTCATCAAGATGAACATCGATACAGACACCCAGTACGCATTTACCCGCCCGGTTGCCGGCTGGATGTATGAGAACTACGAGGGCGTCCTGAAGATTGATGGTGAGGTCGGCAATAAGAAGCAGTATGATCCTCGCGCATGGGGCAAGGCTGCTGAGGCCGGAATGGCTGCCCGCGTTGTTGAGGCGTGTGAGCGTCTCGGCTCCGCTGGAACCAAGATGTAGCTTCATCTCGCAATGGCTCGACCTGTCGAGTTTGTGAGTTAGAAGAGTCCCGTTGGCCTGGTGGTCGGCGGGACTCTTTGTGTGTCGGAAGCTGTTTCCAGATGTCAGCACCTGTTCTGCACCGGCAGCACCTATTTTCGTTGCAGGTACCCATCGCGCACATTTCTCCGATCTAGAGAATCTTTGCAGTGAAACGAGACAATCTGGTCGGGACGTGTTGCAATTGGGAAGAGCAGAATGACTGCGCGTTCGTTGACGCTGTGCCAGCGTCAGGCTGAGGGCCAATCGAAAGGGAGAATGATGGCGGAAGATACCTGGTCCAAAGTTGAGGGAATGGTGATTGCCGGAGCCCTGGACCCGCTGAAGCTCGCGGAAGAGCTGAAGCGTGAATCTGTTGTGGCATCGTTGGTTTGGTACGACAAGACTCCGGAGTTGGTGGGAGTGACCGTTGCTGAGCAGGAAGACCAAGTCGCCACGCTCACCAAACGGGGGCGGGTGTTCAGGCCCGGTCCAAGCATCCAGGAGCTGGCGGAGAAGATCGCGGAGAAGTTCGCAGCCGAGGTAATGCTGGGTGATGTCCAAGTTGACAGGTTTGAACGTGCCGACGACGAAGACGTCGAGGATGCCGCCTCTGAGGTTGCCTCAACTGAAGACAAAGCTGGCGCAGCGGAAGGTGAATCGCTGCCGATTCGCGTTGTTGAGATCAGCGCGACACCATCATCTGCCATTCCTCTTCTTGCAGCATTCGAGGGTGTGGATGTGGCAGAACTACCCCACGACGAGCGCCGCGCCATCCTGCTCGCCCAGGTTCCAGCACATCGTTCCGGTTGGCATTTCGGAGATGCACCGCTCGTCCGACTCACACTCCAGGGCGATGAGTTCCACGCACACTTCATGCCTGAGGATGACCCCGAGAGTGTTATCACCTACAACTGGGGTATGAATGAGGTCGTGGTTGCGGGAGCTAAGGGATGGGAAGGAAATATCGCGGATGAGGTTCACGACCTCGTCGGCGCACGCGGCGATATCGCTGCCATCCATGATGCTGTTCCGGGCGTTGACGTCGAGGGCGCTTTTGAGGCCACCAAGATGCGCGGATCAGCGGCTGTCACCAAGTTTGTTCGGTCACTGGGATTGGATCCGCAGGTGGCAGAGTTCCTCCTTGGTTGGTTGACGGTTGAACAGGTCTCTGGCGCTACGGTTCACCATGCTCGCGGTATCTCAAACGCCATCGGTCGAAGTGTGGATATCCTTCTCAACGAGCGCAAGAATGAGGCCAGTTTCTGGGATTCGTACACACACCTGGTTCGTAGCAAACCTTGGCTGATTCCGACTATTGCAGTCGGTGAGGTCGTGGCGGCCACCGCCCTTCTTATTGGAGGACGTAAGCGTGACGGGGTTCGTACCACAGGGGGTAAGGTCGCGACAGGGCTTGCTTTTGTTCTCCTTACGGACGCGATTGCCGACACCACTCTTGCACGGCTTACTGCGCAGCGTGCCGAACGACATGAGGCCCAAGAGAGTTAGTTCGTGTGGTCGCATCCCAGCTCGGCATGGGGAAAGAACCGCAGTGTGGATGACGACGCGCAGCGCGGGTAAAGATATGCAGGTGCGAAGGAGGCGGTAGTGCGGATAGTTGTCGCCCTGGGTGGCAACGCGTTGGCCAAGAGGGGCCAACCGATGACTGCAGAGATGCTTCGCCACAACATTCGCAGTAGTGTCGTTGCCCTCGGTGATCTGGCCCGCGATAACGAGGTCGTCATCACCCATGGCAATGGCCCTCAAGTGGGCCTTTTGGCTCTTCAGGGGCTTGCATACAACGTTGTTCCCCCGTATCCGCTGGACATTCTTGTTGCTCAAAGCCAGGGGATGATCGGCTATCCGTTGCAGGAGGCGCTAAGCAACGAACTAGGTGCGGATCGGGAGGTTGTCACTGTGCTTACAACCACACAGGTCTACGCGGACGATCCGGGTTTCGAGAATCCGACCAAACCAGTTGGGCCCCTTTACACGGAATCTGAAGCACGAGGCGTTGAACAGGTTCATGGGTGGCAAACAAAACCAGACGGGTCGGGTTTCAGACGGGTTATCCCTTCACCAAAGCCAGTGCGCATCCTCGAATCCTCAGCAATTGCTGCACTCTTAGATAGTGGACGAGTCGTCATCTGCGTTGGTGGTGGCGGTGTCCCGGTAACGATCGAAGATGGAATCTCAACCGGAGTGGAAGCCGTGGTTGACAAGGACTTAGCGTCTTCGGAATTGGCTGTAGAACTGGGTGCCGACACGCTCCTGATCCTCACTGATGGGGACTATGTGATCGAAAACTGGGGTGAGCCGACCGCACGGGCAATTGCCCAGGTGTCCCCAGAAGTCCTTGAGCAAATAAGTTTCTCTGCCGGGACCATGGCACCGAAAGTCGCGGCTGCAATAAAGGTGGCAAAAGCAGGAGGCCGAGCCTTGATCGGTCCCCTAGATCGGGTTCCAGAAGTGCTGGCTGGAACGGTTGGGACTCAAGTACGCCAAGGCATCCTCGGGGGCATCGTCTACGCGGTTTGATTTGCAGGCTCGTCGCAGAAGGGGCTGTGGGTATCCTTCTCGCCTCTACCACCGGTCACCGTTGCCGTCACTACCTGCCTCAAACCGCGAGATCGCATAGTATCGACACATTACACTGTTATTGGACCCGAAACTGTCGATACTATTCGATCTCGCGGAGGCGGGGTGGGTGTGGGTGCTGCGGGTGTAGGTGGGGCGGCCCAAGTGCACGGCGCCCGCACGGTTCCCCCAGCAATGCGGAGCCGGTTAGGGCATACGGAGCCGGTCGGGCCCACCCACCCTTATAACACACCGTTATGCAAGCCTAACCGGCTCCGTATGCCCTAACCGGCTCGCTAAGCCAACCGGCACCTCGACCACCTCCGCGGCATCGCCCGAGGATTCCGAAACCTCCAAAACCACATCCACCACGGCCTCCTCCACACCGGGGGGTTCAAACGCCACCTACAGCCTCTGTTATGACTCTTCTAAGTTCTGTCAAGCGGGTATCTTCTCCTCTTCGATGGGGCCCGTGGCGTTCGCTATTGGGGATGCTTGTAGTACGAGCCGGTTTGTCTAGCTTTTCGCTTTCAGCTAGGAATCCTCCGACTGGTGGAATGCTCCGCGTAGAATCGCGCGAAGGGGGCGTCCATGCTTGAGCTGAACAACATCACAAAGTCATATACAGTTGCCGATTTCACGCAAGTGGCGCTCGATGACGTCTCGATCGCTTTTCGTGACAACGAGTTCGTTGCAGTTCTTGGGCCCTCTGGTTCCGGCAAGACAACAATGCTCAACGTTATTGGCGGCCTCGATCACTACGATTCTGGCTCCCTAATCATTGATGGCATCAACACTTCGGACTACACCGACCGTGACTGGGACACCTACCGCAATAACCGCATCGGGTTTGTTTTCCAAAGTTATAACCTGATTCCCCACCAGACCGTCCTCGCCAACGTGGAGCTTGCGCTCACGCTCACGGGCGTGAGCCGGGCTGAACGTAGAGCGCGGGCAACCGAAGCCCTGCAGGAGGTGGGGCTCGGCGACCACATCAACAAGCTACCCAGTCAGCTTTCCGGCGGCCAGATGCAGAGGGTTGCGATCGCCAGGGCCCTCATCAACGACCCGGAGATCCTCCTGGCAGATGAGCCAACTGGGGCACTGGATTCAACGACCAGCCTGCAAATCATGGCGATGCTCACCAGCATTGCCAAGGACCGACTGGTTGTCATGGTCACACACAATCCAGAGTTGGCGCAGGAGTACGCCACAAGGATCGTTAACTTGCGAGATGGGCGTATCTCTGCCGATTCTGACCCGTTTGTTCCCAGTGCAGTAGACGCGAAAACATCCCAAAAGGCAGCCCGACGCACCTCCATGTCACTGGCCACTGCCGTCGCCCTGTCATTCAAGAACCTCATGACAAAGAAGGGCCGCACGCTGATGACGGCCTTTGCAGGTTCTATCGGAATCATTGGTATCGCAACGATCTTGGCCTTGGCAACCGGTGTCAACAACTACGTCAAGAGCATCGAGGAAGACACTCTCTCGGTCTATCCGCTGTCGATTCAAAGCCAAGGCATGGACATGGCAGCCCTGATGGCGCTCACTGCGGACGCTGGCGCTGGTGGTGGGGGAGGCGAGGCCGAGGCAGAAGAAGGCACAGACGGCTCCGTCCAAGAAATTGCAATGATGCAACGCATGTTCGGCTCGGTCGGTTCAAATGACTTGGCCGCGCTGAAGACTTTCTTGGATTCCAACGGCGGGAATGTTGACGACTACGCGAACCTGATCCAGTACTCGTACAACGTCACCCCACAGATCTTCACGGTGAACGAGGACGACAAGGTCCGTCAAGTCAATCCCGACTCAACGTTTGCATCGCTTGGCTTCGGAGGGGCAGGAAGCAGCGGGGGCCTGATGGACTCCGCAATGAATACCAACGCTTTTGTTGAAATGATGGATGACTCCACACTGATCGAGCAGCAGTATGACGTTGTTGCTGGTGATTGGCCCCAGTCCTATGACGAAACCGTCCTCGTCCTCACCCCCAGCGGTGGTGTTAGCGACTTCGTTCTGTACGCGATGAACCTGCGCGACCCAGCGGAGTTGGACACGATGGTCGCGCAGCTGGTTAACGATGAACCAATCGTCACGCCGGAGGGCGGTCCCAAGGCGTTCTCCTACGGGGAGATCATGGACGTGACGTTCAAGATGGTCAACTCTGCGGACTACTACGTCCTCGACCAGACCTATGGGGTGTGGACGGACAAGAGTGGTGACGCCGCCTTCTTGAAGAAGCTGGTGTCCGAGGGCGAAGAGTTGAAGATCAGCGGTATCGTCCAGCCTCGCGAAGGTGTGACAGCAACGGCACTGACACCTGGGATCTACTACACCCCCGATTTGGTCACCCACCTCATCGAAGAAGCTGCGACCTCGGACGTCGTCAAGGAGCAGCTGGCCAAACCGAGCGTCAACGTCTTCACGGGGCGGACGTTTGTGGACGAGGCCGAGAACCCGGAGTCTTCCGACTTCGACATGTCGAAACTTGTCAGCATTGATGAGGAAGCGATCGCCTCTGCGTTCACTTTCGATGAATCGCAACTGGGGATTGACACCTCCGCGCTGAACCTCAACATGGCGGGAATGCCGCCGCTGCAGCTTGACCCATCGGCGCTACCAACCATGGATGTCTCTAGCCTGCTGGGGAGTCTGGACCTCGGTTCGGGTCTTGATATCAGTATTGAAGATGTCCTGTCCGACCTCGACCTCAGCAACATTGACATCAATCTTGACCCGGAGGCCATCACGCAACTGGCCACGGATCTGGCAACCGGTTACGCCCAGTTCTGTATGCAGGGCAATGATTGCACTGACCCTGAAGCCAGCTTCCAAGCATTCCTAGCGACGCCCGAGGGCGTTGCGATCCTGGCGCAAACCGATGAGCTGATCAGTGGCCTCGAGGGCGACTTTGCCGCAGCCCAGGAGGAGATCACGCGACAGCTCACCGCCGCGATCTCGAATGCAGTACAGAAGCAGATCGAGCAGAACTCGGCTGCGATGCAGGCCCAACTGCAGCGGGCAATGGCAAACTACATGACCCAGGCCATGAATGCTATCTCCGTGCAAATTCAGGACCAGGTTGGCACCGTGTTAGAGCGTCAGATTGGTGATGCTTTGAGCTCCTCGATGGGGTCGCTGACTGAGAACATGGCTGCGGCGATGAGCATTGATGAGGAGGCCTTCGCTAACGCATTTGATTTCAATCTGGATGAAGCGGAGCTCAGCGCCCTGATAATGAGCATGATGGGCCAGGCGCAGAGTTCGTTTGATGGCAACCTCGCAAAGCTCGGTTATGCCGATTTTGCTCGGCCCTATTCGATTGACATTTTCCCCAAAGATTTTGAGGCAAAGGGACAAATCATCACGATCCTGGACGATTACAACGCGGACATGGAGGCGCAGGGGAAGGAGGATCGGGTCATCACCTACACCGACTTGGTGGGAACCCTCATGTCCTCGGTGACAGACATCGTCAATGTCGTTTCCTACGTCTTGGTTGCCTTTGTGGCGATCTCGCTAATCGTTTCCTCCATCATGATCGGTGTCATCACATACATTTCCGTCCTCGAACGCAAGAAGGAAATCGGCATCCTCAGGTCGATTGGCGCCTCAAAGAAGGATATTCGCTGGGTGTTTAATGCCGAGACCCTGATTGTCGGCTTTGTCGCCGGCGTGATGGGAATCGGGGTCACCCTTCTCTTGACCATTCCGGCAAATGCCATTGTTTACGCCAGGTTCGGGATTGCGAACGTTGCGACCCTACCGGTTGGCGCTGGAGTTGCACTGGTCCTGATCAGTATGGGACTCACGTTCTTGGCTGGGCTTATTCCGTCCTCGGCCGCGTCCCGAAAAGATCCGGTGGAAGCCCTGCGCTCAGAGTAGGTGGCCAAATCTCCCCATTAGGTACGGTCCCACGCGGCGGCTGGCTTCGCGAAGTTGCACAGATCCGACTACGGTGGAGTCGTGCTCCTGGCTTTACTCGTCTCTCTCTTAGCGGGACTTGCCACCTCCATTGGTGGCCTGATGGTTCTCAACAAGAAGACCCTTCAACGTTCCTACCTTGCAGTGGCGCTGGCATTTGCGGCCGGCGCAATGCTGATCATCTCGCTGTTCCAGATTGTCCCGCTGGGAATCGAGTACATGGAGTCAACGACTTCCGATCGCACGGCTCTCGTGGTTGTTTGGTTGTCGTTTTTTGCTGGAATCGCCCTCGTCCTCACGATCGACCGGCTGCTTCCCGACGTTCTTAACCCGAACGAAATGGAGGGGCGCGAGGACGATATGAGTGTTGGTGACCAAGCCTCGACGAAACATTTGATGAGGTCGGGCGCCCTGGTCGCCGTCGTGCTTGCCCTCCACAACTTCCCCGAGGGCATGGCGACGTTCTTCACCACCTATCAGGATCCGACCGTGGGTATGACCCTGGCGGTGGCGATAGCGATCCACAATATTCCAGAGGGCATTGCGGTTGCCGCACCCGTATATGCCGCCACGGGTTCGCGAAGGAAGGCATTCGCCTGGGCGACTTTCTCCGGGTTGACTGAACCGATTGGCGCGCTGATTGCGGCCGCCATGGTTTCGTGGGTGGTGTCGCCAGAGTTCTTCGGCATTTTCTACGGAATGGTTGCGGGGATGATGGTGTTCCTTGCCTTGGACGAGCTGCTTCCTGGGGCATGGCGCTACCAAACTGACAAGCACCAGACCGTTTATGGCATGCTTGCCGGTATGGCAATGATGGCGGTGAGTTTCATTCTCTTTGCCTCCCCGGCCTGACGGGCGCAGGAGCCTGTGGCCATAGCGAAAGGTCAACGACGATGGTGGCACAGCTTTTTACGGCGCTGAGCGACGCGCGCCTTGGGAGCCCCAGGCAGATACCGGACGACTTCCTATTTGGAGCGGCGACCGCCGCATACCAAATCGAAGGCGCCGCGTTTGAAGACGGCCGGGGCCCTTCGATTTGGGACACTTTCAGCCGCGAGCCGGGCGCAGTTGCGGCAGGGCAGACGGGCGACGTTGCCTGCGATCACTACCATCGCTACCGCGATGATGTTGCCCTGATGAAAGAGCTGGGCTTAGAGAGCTACCGCTTTTCGGTTTCTTGGGCGCGCGTTCAACCTGATGGCGTGCACAGCAACCGGAAGGGCATCGAGTTCTATTCGCGCCTTGTCGACGAGCTGCTCGGGGCGGACATCAAGCCGTGGTTGACCCTCTACCACTGGGATTTGCCGCAGGCGCTTGAGGATAGGGGAGGGTGGCCCAGCCGCGACACCGCAAAACGTTTCCGTGACTACGCAATGGAGGTCTACGGCGTCCTCGGCGACAGGGTTGAGGTTTGGACGACGTTGAACGAGCCGTGGTGCTCGTCTTTCCTCTCTTACACAGCGGGGGAGCACGCGCCTGGTCGCCAGAGCCTTGAGGCGGGCATGCTGGCAAGTCACCACTTGCTCCTTGGGCACGGGCTTGCGGTTGAGGCGTTGCGGGCGGAGAACGCGTCTCTCGACCTTGGACTGACGCTGAACCTCACGCCGACCCAACCACTGGACCCGGACAGTCCGGCAGACCTTGAGGCGGCAGCGCTTATTGACGGGCAGACAAACCGCTGGTTCTTGGACCCTCTCTTCCGCGCGAGCTATCCCACCGACATTGTCGAGGCTTTTCGGGCCCTAGACCCACGAGCGACCGAAAAGTTTGAGGACAGCGTGCGTCTCGGTGACTTGGAGTCCATCTCCACGCCGATCAGTACGCTTGGCATCAACTACTATCAGGGCGGCATCGTCACTGGTTCGAGGTCGTTATCACCAGAGTTGGCTGAGCGGATCGGGTTCAATGCCTTGGCGATCCCGCCGCTATCGGCTCCAGAGACGACTAGGCGGACCTCGTCCCCGCTTCCTGCGTCCCGCGGCTTCTCTCCGGACACCTACCTGCCGCGGACGGCTCAGCAGTGGCAGATTGACCCCATAATGCTCAAGCACCTGCTGCTACGTGTTCACAATGACTACACGGGCCCATCTGGCACTTCGATTTATGTGACGGAAAACGGCATGGCAGGCAACGACGTGCTCACGCAGACGGAGAGCGGCGCTGCGGTGCACGACCCCACCAGGGAGGCTTTCCTCGAGCTGCACCTGGGTGCCGCCCTCGATGCGCGAGACGAGGGCGCAGATGTCCGCGGCTACTTCTACTGGTCTTTCATGGACAACTATGAGTGGACCTGGGGTTACGACATGCGTTTTGGCATCATCTACGTTGACTACGAGACACAGCGGCGCATCCCCAAAGACAGCGCCAAACTCTATTCAAGGATCATTGCTTCCCGTGAGCTCAATGTCGCCCCGGATGCCGGACTGCTGGTGCGGCGTGGGACCCTGCTTGAGAATGTGCCAGTAATCTAACGTCCCGTGGAGGACACCAAGGTGTCAGCGGGGGCGAGGACGGCCTATCATCGTTCCATGGCTGTTCCCAAGATTCTGCTCTACTACGTTATGGCTCCTGTGCCCGACCCTCGCTCCGTGATGCTCTGGCAGCGGGAGCTCTGTGAACGTCTGGGACTTCGCGGGCGAATCATCGTCTCACCCCACGGCATCAACGGGACGGTCGGCGGAGAAATAGAAGCATGCAAGCAGTACATTAAGCGAACCCGGGAGTACCCGCCGTTCAAGTCTCTGTCTGAGACGGTGAAGTGGTCGGAAGGAAGTGGGTTCGAAGACGACCAGCCGGAGTGGAACGGGGGCAAGGATCGTCGGGCAGCTTGGAAGCGCATTGTCGACTTCCCGAAACTGTCCGTGAAGGTCCGTGATGAGCTGGTTGCCTTCGGCACGCCGGAGGAAGTTAAGGTTGGTCCAGACGGAGTGATTGGTGGGGGAGTCCACCTCAGCCCCGCAGACGTTAACGCCCTCGTCGAAACCCGTGGGGATGAGGTCGTCTTCTTTGATGGCCGCAACGCTTGGGAAGCTGAGATTGGCCGCTTCAGCGGAGCTGTTGTGCCGGATGTTGAGACTACCCACGGTTTCATCAAGCAGATTGAGAGCGGCGCGTTCGACAGCATCAAGAACCGTCCCGTCGTCACATACTGCACCGGGGGGATTCGCTGTGAGATCCTCTCCGCCCTCATGAAGAACCGCGGATTCTCCGAGGTGTACCAGATTGATGGCGGCATTGTTCGCTACGGTGAAACCTTTGGCGACGAAGGGCTTTGGGAGGGTTCCCTAGCCGTGTTTGACGGGCGGGAAACCATCGACTTCTCTGAGGCGGCCAAAGTGGTTGGCGTTTGCGATGTGTGCGGGGAGCCAGCCAAACACCTAGCGAACTGTGAAGATCCCTCCTGCAAGACGCGTCTAGTGGTGTGCGTTGAGCATGCACGCGAGGCTCAAACGTGCGCCGAGCACACGCCTACTGCGGCGAAGCAGCAGCGGTAAGCCCTTCCACGTCCTTGAGCGCAATCCTTGACCCGTCAACCGTGACCAGGCCCGACGTGCCGAGCTGCCTGAGCCTGCGGCTCAGGGTCTCTGGCGATATCCCAAGCAACGAGGCAACATTGCGTTTGGTCGTCGGCAGGTAAACGGCCGTGACACCGCCGGTATGGGTGCGTGGCAGTTCAAGTAGGTAGTGCGCCACGCGGCTCAATGCATCCGTGTGCGTCGATCCGGTTAGCGCACGCTCTGCCTCCACCAACCGCCCCGTCACCGCCTGCAGCATCTGCAGGGCAATATCCGGATAGGCCTGAACGAGGGCGGAGAGGTCGCGGTGGCGGAACTGGCACACCTCAACGTCTGTTTCCGCAACTAAGTGCTGGCCGGAAGGACGCCCGGTGACAAAGTCAATCTCCCCGGAGAAATCCCCAGGCTCAAGGAGGCGAACCAGTTGCTCCTGGCCGTTCGCGATGATTCTGGACACCCGCACCGCACCCGTGTGTACCACCATCAGCACTGGGTCCGCATCACCAGGGGCCTGAAGTGTCTCGCCCGCCTTCCGTGAGACGGCATTGGCAAACCGTGCGACCTCGAGTTGTTGGCGTGGCCCCAGAGTCGCAAAGAGGGGAACCTTAGACACGCACGAGTGACTGGTGGTCGTCATGAGTTGAGATCCCTTGCTTCTTCTTTCCGGACAGGCGCAGTGCATTCAGGATAACCAACAGGACACTGGCCTCATGGATGAACATTCCGCCAGCCAGCCCGAGGGCGCCAAGCAGAACGGCAACGATGAGGGCAAAGACGGTGCCCAGAGCAATCGCCGTATTCTGCTTCATGATCCGCAAAGTAGAGCGGGAGACGCTGGAGGCGTGCGCTAACTGGTCAAGGCGATCGCCAAGAAGAACCACCGAGGCCGTCTCCATAGAGATATCAGTTCCCGACTGTCCCATGGCCACCCCGACGCTTGCGGTGGCTAGAGCAGGGGCATCGTTGACACCGTCACCAACCATGACGACGCGAGCGCCCTCTTCTTGAAGTCCTCGAACGTATTCGGCCTTGTCGTGGGGCAGCATGCGGGCATGCCAGTGAGCTATCCCGGCTTGCAATGCGACTGCGCTTGCGGCGCCCTCGTTATCTCCCGTCAGCAGCACCACGTTACGTAGGCCTGATTTCTTGAGATGATCGATGGAGGTGGCCGCTTCTGGCCTGATGGCATCGGAGATGGCGATGAAGCCCACGTAGAGGCCGTCGACGGCGACCAGCAGAACGGTCTGGCCAGCCTCCTCCAGAGTCTGCACGGTTCGCAATGGGCCAGCCCCGATGGCGGTGCCCTCCGTGCCGAGATAGTCGTAGTTCCCAATGTGAACGCGACGGGGTCCAACATGTGCCGCTATCCCGCGCCCACTTACGACTTCGACATCGGTTGGGATTTCCAGCAGGAGTCCTTGTGCCGCAGCCTGCGCCACAACCGCTCGACCCAGGTGGTGTTCACTGGAGGTTTCTACAGACGCAGCTAGTGTGAGCAGGGCGTCCTCGTCCAAGCTGGTGTTATCCACGTGGACTGTCGTCACCGTGGGCTGGCCGAAGGTGAGGGTTCCCGTCTTGTCAATGGCGAGGGTGTCGGCCCGAGCCAATGCCTCTAAAGCCTCCCCGTTCTTGATGAGAACGCCATTGCGTGCCACGTTGCCAAGGCCTGCGACCGCTGCCACGGGAACCGAGATGACCAGCGCGCCCGGGCACGCGATCACGAGGAAGACCAGAGCCTTCTCTAGATCGCCGGTGAATGCGAACAGTGCGACCGCCCCCACCAGGATCGCGGGCGTGTAGTACTGAGCAAACCTGTCCAGGAACCTTGCTCCACGGGTGCGGGACTCCAAGGAGTCCTCAACAAGCTCAACGATGCGTCCGAAGGTGGTTTCGTCCCCAACTTCCGTTGCCCGAACCTCAAGGTAGCCACTTTCCACAATGGTTGCGGCATGAACGTCGGATCCAACTTCCTTGAAGGCCGGGGTTGACTCGCCCGTGATTGAGGCTTCGTTGATGCTGGCGCTACCAGCGACGATCACCCCGTCGGCACCAATCCGCTCACCGGTTGTAATGACGAGGACGTCACCGACCTCGATGTCGTCGGCCTCCACCTCGACTCTCTCACCACCCCGCACCACGGTCGCCGTGGTCGGACTTAGATCGATGAGCCCCTGGATGGAGCGCCGTGCCTTCGCAAGGGTGCGCCCTTCAAGCCAGGCCCCGAAGAGGAAAAGAAACCCAACCACGGCAGACTCTAGGTAGTCGCCTATGACAATACCGCCGATGATCGCGATCGTCACCAGCAGGTCGATTGACCAGGTGCGCAGCCGCAGTGCACGCCAAGCGCGAAGGGCAATGGGTATGCCAAACACGACGCTCGCGGCGATGAGCAGGATGTCCAGGAGCACCTCAGCGCACCCGTGTCTTCAACACCTGGTAACCAAGTGCTGCAACCAGGTCGGCTACCTTCTGCACGTCGGTAACGTCCTCGTCGATTGTTGCCTCAACCTTGTTGGAAGTGAACTTGACCTTGACATCAAGAACGCCGGGGGAGCGGTCAAGTGTTTTTTCAATCTTTGCCACGCAGGAAGGGCAGGTGAACTGGCTGGTTGTTAAAGTAATCTTCTTTGTCATGGCTCCATTTCACCGCGGCCACGGCACTTGCGCCTTGACCTGCGTCAAGGTTGTGTACAGCGCTAGGCTGGGGTGATGAACTTGGCGACCTTCCCCTTTGAGAAACTGCGTCGCACCCCCGATATTGAAGCCCCAAACCTGTTTGCTGCCGACGCTACCGATAGGCTCTTGCTCGACCTGGCCGCACCCGCGATTGCGGAAGCCTCCCCGGGGAGTGTTGTCGTGGTTGGTGACCGCTACGGCGGACTCACCCTGGGGGCTGCGATGCTTGGGGCCAGACAAATCAGGGTTCACCAGGACTCCTACACGTCAGAGTTGGCTTTGGCGTCCAACTGGGAGCGGCTTGTCGCCGAGTTGGGCTTACCTGAGGATTCCTATGGCAACCGCGATCTCGATGCGTCGTTGTTTGACAGGGCGCAAGTCGTCCTCATGCAGCTTCCAAAGGACCTGCGGCAGCTGGAACACTGGGCCCACCTGGTGTCCCACTACGCAGACCCGTCGGTACAGGTATTTGCCGGGGGGCGAGTGAAGCACATGACGCGGGCGATGAATGAAGTTCTTGAGCGGCACTTTGGCTCCGCGACTGCCTCACTGGCACGCCAAAAGTCACGCGCGCTGATCGCCGCAGATCCGCTACCTTTTTACGAGGGCGTGGTGGCGGATACCGAGCGTGAATGCGAGGGCGGAGGTGAGCCTGAGGCCGGGAACGCGGCGCAGTCGCGAGAGTCCCACCTTAGCGAGCACTACGATCCTGATCTCGACCTATGGGTGTGTTCCACACCGGGGTCATTTGCTTCAGGCAAGGTTGATATTGGTACCCGGTTCCTCATCCCGTTTCTTGAGGATCGCGTCAACCTCCCTGAGGGAGCCGAGGGCGCTGAGCTCGTGGCAGTGGACCTGGGGTGCGGCACAGGGCTACTGACCGCCGCGCTGCTGCGTGCTCACCCCGATTACCACGTCATTGCCACAGATCGCTCCGCCGCCGCGGCGGCATCGACGAGGGCGACAATCCGCCGCAACGGCCTCGACAAGTTCGACGGGCGAGTTGAAATTCGCCGTGATCACGGCCTCTCTCAGCAGCCCGATGCCTCGGTTGACCTGGTGGTTTGCAACCCGCCATTCCACTCGGAAGCAGCGATCACCACGGCGGCATCGGACGCGATGTTTGTCGAGGCCGCGCGCGTTCTAAAACCAGACGGGGTGATGCTGACGGTCTTCAACTCTCACCTGCCCCACCGCCGCGCCCTCGAACGCGTGATTGGCCAAACGGTGCAGCTGGGACGCAACGCGAAGTTCACGGTGACGCGCTCGGTCCGCGGGAGTTTGGGATGAGGTGAAGTTGGTGGCTAAAGGGTGAGGGGCCCCACCATTTTCTGGCAGGGCCCCTCAGTGCTTCTTACTTGTCTAGGCTACTTCACCGGTTCTGGCTTGATCTTCCATACGTGTTCGGCGTAGTCCTCGATGGTGCGGTCCGAAGAGAACCGGCCCGATTCGCAGATGTTCACCCAGCACATGCGTGCCCATGCCAACTGGTCACGGTAGTCCTCGGCCATACGGTCGCGCGTCTGGCGGTAGTCCTCAAAGTCGCCCAGCAGATAGTAGGGGTCAGCCGGATCCCAAGTCGTGCCATCCAACAGCGACCACAGCAGGTCGTGGAAGTCACCGTTGCCACCATCTTGTAGGGTTCCGTCGACGAAGGCGTCGAGGACGCGCTTCAGGCCCGGCACCGTCTCATAGAGGTCGCGAGGGCGGTAGTTTGCCTGCAGTTCTGCGAGTTCTTCTTCACGAGCACCAAAGATGTAGGCGTTGTCGTAACCAACCGAATCAACAATCTCCACATTGGCCCCATCCAGCGTGCCCAAGGTGAGGGCGCCATTCATCATGAACTTCATGTTCGAGGTGCCTGACGCTTCCTTGCCAGCCGTTGAGATCTGCTCGGAAACATCGGCCGCCGGAATGATGTGTTCGGCTGGGGTGACGTTGTAGTTCTCCACGAACACAACGGCGAGGCGCCCCTTCATGTCGGGATCATTATTGACGATACGCCCGACCTCGTTGATTAGCTTGATGATCGCCTTAGCACGACGGTAGCCCGGGGCGGATTTCGCACCGAAAATAAAGACGCGGGGCGTCACGTCAAGACTCGGGTCGTCCTTGAGTCGGTAGTAGAGATCCAAGATGTACATGGCGTTGAGCAACTGGCGCTTGTACTCGTGGAGGCGTTTGATTTGCACATCGTAGATTGCGTCGGTGGGGATCTGCTCCCCCTGACGATTCTCAAGCCACTCCGCGAAGTCAACCTTATTGTCGTGCTTGATTGCCATTAGCTCACGCATGAGGGCATCATCATCAGCCTTGGGGAGCAACGTTCGCAGCTGGTCGAGGTCGGTAACCCAGGCATCAGAGCCAAGTTCGCGTGTCAGGAGCGCAGCCAATCGGGGGTTACAGCTCTTGAGCCAGCGGCGTTGGGTGACACCGTTGGTCTTGTTGTTGAAGCGTTCTGGCCAGAGTGCGTACCACTCCTTGAGAGTGTCCTTCTTGAGGATTTCTGTATGCAGCGCCGCGACTCCGTTGATTGAGAAAGAGGCGTAGCACGCGATCCACGCCATGTGGACGCGGCCGCCTGAGACGGGAGCAATCGAGTCAATGGTTGCGTAGTCAAGGCCCAAGGCCCGGAGCTCTTCGTAGAAGCGACGGTTGATTTCGTAAATGATCTCGAGGATGCGGGGGAAAAGCTGCTGGAAGATTGAGATCTCCCAAGTTTCCAGGGCTTCTGTGAGTACCGTGTGGTTAGTGTAAGCGAACGTCTCTTGAACGATTTCCCAGGCTTCATCCCATCCGAGTCCCTCATCATCCATGAGTAGGCGCATCAGCTCGGGAATGGCGAGGACGGGGTGAGTGTCGTTTAGCTGGACGGAGTTAAGCTCGCCGAACTTTGAGAAATCGTCACCATAGGTCGCCTTGTACTTCTCGATGATGGTCTGCAGCGAGGCTGAGACAAAGAAGTACTGCTGACGAACACGCAATACCTTGCCCTCATAGGTGGTGTCATTCGGGTAGAGAACGCGGCAAAGGTCGGCGACGCGTTCGCGCTCAACGATGGCGTCGGTGAAGCGTTGTGAGTTGAAGGCGTCATAGTCGAACTCTTCAATGGGTTCAGACTTCCACAGGCGAAGTGTGTTGACGTTCTTGGTGCCGTAGCCAATGATCGGCATGTCGTAGGGGATGGCCCGTAAGTGCATGTCGGCGAAGTCGACCAGTTTCGCTTCTTCCTCGCGGCGGATTACAAAGGGGTAGCCTTCTTCCATCCAGGGGTCGGGGTGCTCGTTCTGGAAGCCATCATCGATGGTCTGCTTGAACAGTCCGTAGCGGTAGAGGATTCCGTAGCCGGTGACCGGAAGGTCCATGGTAGCGCACGAGTCCAGGAAGCAGGCTGCCAGGCGGCCCAGACCCCCATTGCCAAGAGCGGCGTCATGTTCGGCCTCGAGAACCGCGGTTAACTCCTGGCCGAGAGCGGCAGCGGCTTCGGAGGCTTCCTCAAGCATGTCGAGATTGACGAGGTTGTTGAGAAGGGCCCTACCCTCAAGGAACTCGGCCGAGAAGTAGTGTTCCTGTCGTCCCGCCCGGTACAGCTCCGTCGTTGCATTCCAGTCATCAGCAATCTTGTTCACGACAAGGCTGGAGAGGCCCGCCCAGAACTCGGCTGGGGTTGAGTTCTCTGTGGTCTTGCCGGACTCGGAACGCACGAATGAACCCAAGGTTGAGGTTAAATCTGCAGACATTTGCTATGTCTCCTAGCTACAAGTAGGCCAAAGCGCTTGAGACGAAAAAGTCATGGCAACAATTGGCGCGAACATTACCAAGTCTTGCAGAAGTGTGTGCCAACTGCGGGGTCATTCGCTTTGGGCTTAGGCACACTGCCGCGCGACTGGAGAGACTATTTACTCGCCACCCCCACTGAAAATCCCTGCAACGAAGCCAATAATCAACGTGATAAGAACAAGGATGATCGCGACCCAAGCCAACCACATCAAGCCCTTGACGACGAAGCCAAGAATGGCAAGGACGACCCAGAGCACAAGGAGGAACATAAGTAACCAAATCATGTCCCCACCCTACCGCGGCATTCGAGCCAGGCTTTCCCGTGCAGCAGAACAAATGATTCAACAGGTGCAGACCGCCGATGGAGACTAACCTCTTAGCCGGATATTTGAGTTGCCCGCGTCGAGACCATCGAAACCAGAGGACCCAGAATGAACACTCCGAGAATAGTGAGCTTTGCGCAACCTGCCGGCTCGGCGGTAGCGGGTGGAGGCGGATCGACAGCGTCTTCGTCGGCCGGGAAAATGGGTTTGCTCGCGATCATCCTTCTGGGAATCAACGGGATCATCGGCTCTGGTACGTTCCTCCTTCCTCAGCAGATCTATCACGATGCGGGATTCGCCCTCGGACTTGCTGCGCTCCTGGCGGCGGGGATTGCGACACTGTTCATCGTGTTCTGCTACGCGGACCTGGCGGGGAAGGTTACGGGCAACGGCGGTGCGTGGCTGTACTGCTACACCGCTTGGGGACGCTTCACGGGATTCCAAGTGGGGATCTTCGTCTGGTTTGCTGGGCTTGCCACAATCTCCACCGAGGTTGCCGCTTTGATTCGGATCTTCCGTGATTCGGTGCCGGCTCTGAAGAACCATTGGGTAGCGGTGGGAATCGGCGCCGCAGTGATCGTTCTACTTGGGGTCATCAACTGGTTTGGGCCCAAACTCTCCCAGTGGGTCAACAATATTTCCTCAGCAACGAAGATCGCTACGGCCGCTTTCTTTGTTATCGCAGGGGCATTTGCGTTGAAGATGGCGAACTTCAAGCCACTTGTTCCCGACACGATCAAGGACTTCGGGGAAGGAATGGGTGCGGTAGGAACGGCCTACGGCATTACCTTCTACCTTTTCGCTGGATTCTCATTTCTCACGATTGCCGGTAACAAGATGAGGAATCCGCAAAAGAACCTCTCGAAGGCTCTTGTCATCGTTATTGTCTTGGTTACGGTGGTTTACCTGCTGATCCAGACGGTCACTGTCGGGATCCTTGGTAGTGACACGGCAAAGTCTGCGACTCCGGTGGCGACCGCTATGCAGCACGCCCTCGGCGAATGGGCGTACTACCTGGTCATTGCTGGTACCGCAGTTGCAGTGTTTGGCGTTGCCTTTGCATGCTCCTTTGAGGTGCCGGTTCTTGCGGCCTCCCTGGCCAATGAGCACAAGCTGTTGCCTGCTTACATGGGCAAGACAAACAAGCATGGGGCGCCATCCGTAGCGATCATCGTCACCGCTGTTCTTGCATGCGGGATGCTCACGACCGGTTCATACGTTTTCCTAGCCTCCTGCGTGGTTTGTGCCAGCGCAGTCCAGTACGTGCCAACCATCCTTGCCGTGCTGAAGCTGAAGAACATGCCGTCCGGCGACGGTGCATTCCAACTCAAGGGCGCTGCCCGGTGGATACTGTCGCTCCTAGCGCTGGCAGCGTCCTCGTACCTGTTCTTCTCCCTGACGTGGAAGGTGCTGGTGATCGCGGCTGGTGTGTTCGTGATCGGCGTGATCATCTACGGCTTGGACTCGAAGCGTCGCAGTGACCCCACGCAGAAGGTCGACCCCGGGGTCGAGCTCCACGATCCTGTTGCAACGCGCGCAGGCTCAGCGGTGATTGACCGCTCGGCTTTTCCTGATCGCGTGCTTGCTGCTTCGGCGGCTAAGGCTGCCGCTCCAGCCTCCAAGACAGGCACGTCGTCCTAGCGTCCTAGGCTCCTAGCCCGCTTGCCGACTTCGGGCTGGACTCTCCCAAGGCTGCTTCGTTACAGCCGACGTTTTGCGCGACAGTCCCAAATGTATACGTTGGGGGCGAAATGCATGTCTGGGGTACGTACCCCAGAGGAACATCTCGTCCCCACGTATACATTTCGGAGGAGGGAGCGGGCGGACCGTGCAAAGAGCGGGCGGAGCGAGGAAGCAGTGGGCCGCCCACGAAGGAAGAGGCGCGCCCCTGCTGGCATGGATGGAGCCGCCTATCGGACTCGAACCGATGACCTGATGCTTACAAGGCAACTGCTCTACCAACTGAGCTAAGGCGGCGCGCAGATAAGTCTGCCTGAATGCGGCCGCCCCGTCAAAACCGTGGGGCACATGGAGTGTGAGTCGCTGGTCACAGGCGGAGGATCTGCGGGTCACAGGTGTAGGACTTGCTGGTCACACGATATTGGGACCCTTGAACCGCGTGTTTGTGAGCCCGGACGCAAGTCTCACTTTCGATGTGTTAGCTGCCACTCACAGCAGTCAAGAGTTCCGCAATGACGGCCTCGGCTGTGTCCCCGGTGAGAGTGATGTTCTTGTTGTGAGCAACGAACTCGGGGGTCGCGACCTGGGTGCGGTCCTGGATATCGGCTGCTACCCAGGTGTTTGTCGCGGTCGTCAAGTAGCCCTGAGCCGCGTCCGTATCAAAAGTTGCGATGAGGTCTTCAGAGACGCCGACTCCGCGGGCGATCTCCGCAACCTGTTCCCGGGAAGCATCAAGATCCTGGTAGAACGTGTCCTCAGAGGTTGCGGCCTCATAGAAGCGGTCAGTCAGTGCGTCCTGGAACTCTAGGAACAAGTCCGGAGCTCCCGCTGCCACGACCAGAGCGCCGGCGGTCGCCGCCACGTTGTAAGCACCACCTGAAGTGATGACAGGCTGCATTAGAAGGTTGTAGTCACCGGCTTGGGCGGTGTCGGTCAGGTGGGGGCGGAGCGCCATCTCAAGCTGGGTGCAGGCACCGCACGTGTAGTCAAAGTAGAAGGTGAGGTCTTCTGCATCCGGATTGGAGACGCCAACGCCCTCGGACGAAACGATAATGGGCTGACCTTCACGGAACTGTTCGGGAAGTCCCTCTGCAGCGCTCTCAGGTGTGGGCCGGTTGGCAACCACAAAAACAATGGCGATGGCAATCGCGGCAATCAGTACGACCACCAGGGCAATGATGATGTTCCTGGTCCGTTGATCCGATTTCGCCTGGGCTTCGCGCAACTGCTTTGCCTTGTCGCGAGTTCCACTATCAACTTGCGACGCGTTCTTTTTAGCCATTGGGTATCTCCCCTAATTGAAGCCTTAACTAATTCTGCTAGTCAGAATACCGGGCATCCCCGATTTCACCAGGGTCTCAGGTTCGCTGTGGATGAAATAAGGGGGAAGTCAGCGCGGCTGGCAGTGATGATCGGGGTGCCCCGACCTGTCGTAATCCCATACGTACCTGGGCGGCAAAGATCTGCTAGATATTCGCTGCGATCATCAGGCCGACGAGGGCGATTAAGGCCACAGTGAGCCCCATTAACCAGCGAGGTGCAGATCGCTTGGAAGCTGCGTTCAGTCCCGACCACAGGCCGACTCTCATTGTGTACGAGGACGGGATCAGCCAGCAGACCGTGATACCGAGAACAAACGCCACCCACACGAGCACCTCACCCGCCACCCAAGCCGCTGCGTCGGCGCCGAACCAGCCCAGTGGTCCAAGCGGATCCCAGATCCCAGCGTAGGCCTGCTGTTGGACGAGGCCGGTGACGTATGCCACGAGTGCGCCTGCGAGGAGGCCCGGCAGCAATGAAACGAGGGCGGTCACGGCCCGCCATGGGGTGGTCACAGCGACAACAAATGCTCGCTGCCCAGATCCTCGAGCGCGGTGGGCCCTCCGTTGCCAAGCGTTCACCGCCAGGGCTCCGACGACCTGAAGTGTAGCGAGGATCCCCACCAGGACGAGCAAACCCTGGAGGTGCCAAAATGCGGGAAGCCACGCGAGGGATCCCACAGAGCCGACTGTCAGAAACAGACCCAGAGTTCCGCTCGGACCTGTTGGTGGGGGATTTACCAGATCTATCAGAGCCGTGGGAGGGACGGCGTAGGGAGAGTCCTCGGGCATGAGGGTGGGCACTGGAGCCAAGGTGATAGGGGGCGACTCGATGGCCGTCGCTTCCAGGTTGTCGCTACCCGGGGTGACAGGCGCGTCAGGAAACACCAGGCGCGCACCTTGGAGGCAACGCAGCAGGTCATCCGGTGCCAGCCTTTCATCAGCATCAGGCCTCAGTGCCCAGAGAAAGGCTTGCGCAATCTGATCGCTTAGCCCCTCGGTGTCGGGTCGACCTTCAAATACTCTCTGAAGGATCGCGTCGGTCCGCCCCGTGCCAAAGGGTGGACGGCCAGTGGTTGCCTTGAGCAGGGTGGCCGCCCAGGCAAACCAATCGCCATTCTGCAGGTGCTCGAGCGAGGGCTTCGCCGTGGCAAGAAGCTCGGGGGCAACATAGCCCGGGGTTCCGGTGATTGAACCGGTCTGTGTCAGGTGGTTGTCACCCTCGCCGTGAGCAATCCCAAAATCAATGAGTGTTGGGCCCGTTGACGTGAGGATTACGTTTGAAGGCTTGAGGTCACGGTGTGCGATGCCCGCGACGTGGATTGAGTCGAGTGCATCTGCAAGTTCGCTACCGAGCTGTGCTGCGTCGGCAGGGTTGTAGGAGAGCCTGCGTAGTTCGCTCTCTAGAGTTGGGCCCTCAATCAACTCGGTTACGACAAAAGGGGCGTATGCATCGGCCTCGACGTCGAGGACGCGCGCCACGCGAGGTGAGCGGACTTGGTTGACAAGACGGGCCTCGCGAAGGAGTCTGAGTCGCGCCTCCTCCGTGGAGGCGAGGGAGGGATGGAGGAGCTTTAGTGCCACACGGTTGCCGCCCTCGTCCTCGGCAGACCAGACCGTGCCAGTTCCACCACGACCGATCTCAGTCCGCAACAGGTAGCCGCCAACCCAGCCTGAACCCTGCTCAGGACCATCTCCCTGCGCGGAAACTGCATTGTGCGCCACCATTTGATCAATCTTAGGACGGACTGAGAGCGGTGCGTGCTAAAGTACCAAGCGGACCACGTGCGCACCGTTGCGGGTCCTAGTGCCGAAGTCGACACTAAAGAATCTCTACTAAGGATCGTCCGGCACGTACCTGCCGGTGGAGGAAAAATGGCAAGTGTAACTTTTGATCACGCGACGCGAATCTACCCCGGATCTGACCACCCGGCTGTTGACAAGCTGAATCTCGAAATCGCGGATGGCGAGTTCCTGGTTCTAGTTGGTCCCTCGGGCTGTGGCAAGTCAACCTCACTTCGTATGCTGGCCGGACTCGAAGACGTAAACTCCGGACGCATCTTCATTGGCGACCGTGATGTAACGGACGTTCAGCCCAAGAACCGCGACATCGCGATGGTTTTCCAGAACTACGCCCTGTACCCGCACATGACCGTGCGTGACAACATGGGCTTTGCTCTGAAAATTGCTGGTGAACCCAAGGCGGAAATCAAGAAGCGCGTTGATGAGGCCGCGAAGATTCTTGACCTTGAGCCCTACTTGGAGCGCAAGCCAAAGGCGCTCTCCGGTGGTCAGCGTCAGCGTGTTGCAATGGGACGCGCAATCGTTCGTAAGCCCCAGGTCTTCCTGATGGATGAGCCGCTGTCGAACCTTGACGCGAAGCTCCGTGTCCAGACGCGTACGCAGATTGCGTCGCTACAGCGTTCGCTTGGTGTAACAACCGTCTACGTCACCCACGACCAGACGGAAGCCCTCACCATGGGTGACCGTATCGCTGTCATGAAGGATGGCTTGCTTCAGCAGGTTGGCACCCCTCGTGAAATGTATGACGAGCCGGCCAACAGGTTCGTTGCAGGGTTCATTGGCTCACCCGCCATGAACTTGGGCACCTTCACCATTGAAGGCACCCACGCAAAGCTTGCTGGTGCAGTTGTTCCTTTGTCTGCGGCAACACTTGCCGCGGTCACCCCGGAAGATGACGGCAAGATTGTTGTTGGTTTCCGTCCGGAAGGGTTGCGTCCAATCGACAACAACTCAACCACCGGAATCCCGATCGTTGTTGACTTGGTCGAAGAGCTGGGATCAGACGCCTACGTTTACGCTCACCTTGCAGGAACCGGTGAGGGCATTGTTGATGTTGGCGCACAGCAGATCGTGGTGCGCGTGGCTCCGAACTCGGCACCGGTTGCAGGTTCGAACATGCGCGTAGAGATCATTGAGGGTCAGCAGCACTGCTTCTCCCATGCGACGGGTGTCCGCCTGCCGGCATAGTAGTTTCCGCGTATTGCATTAGGCGAAGGGTCGGGGTTTTCCTCGGCCCTTCGTTGTATGCAGCGTATGCCGCTACTATGTTCTAGGTTTGCTGAACTGGAAGGGGGGTGCTGTGCCAAAGAGTATGCAGATCACTGCTGCCAACGTGGATCCTGCGTTGCTGGAATTGCCGTGGGATATTCCCCTTGAAGAGTGGCCCGAGGACGTCTTAGCTGCTCTTCCTCGAGGTATTTCTCGGCACGTCGTCCGGTTTGTGAACCTGTCAGGCAGGGTTATCGCTGTAAAGGAGATTGGTGAGAGCGTTGCGTACCACGAGTACGAAATGCTGCGTGATCTGTCACGTATGGAGGCGCCATCGGTCCAGCCGACAGCGGTTGTCACCGGACGTCGAAACGCGCAGGGTGATGAACTGAACGCGGTGCTCGTCACTGAGCACCTCGAGTTCTCACTTCCGTACAGGGCACTGTTCAGCAGGAAAATTGCGGCTGAGACGGTCGGTCGACTACTGGACGCCCTCGCCGTGCTCTTGGTCCGCCTGCACCTACTGGGTTTCTACTGGGGTGACGTCTCGCTCTCCAACACTCTGTTTAGGCGTGATGCGGGTTCCTATTCTGCCTACCTGGTGGATGCTGAGACCGGTGATTTGCAGACAAAACTGACTGACGGACAACGAAACTACGATGTTGATCTTGCTCGCACCAACATAATTGGTGAGCTCATGGACCTTCAGGCCGGAGGCTTCCTCCCCGATGATGAAGACCCTATCGAGATCGGCAACAGGATCCAGGAGCGGTACAACCAGCTGTGGGAGGAACTCACAGGCGCGGAGCTCATTGATGCTGACGAGCACTGGCGCGTGCAGGAGCGGATTGATCGGCTTGCCGCGCTGGGCTTCAGTGTTGGTGAGCTAACTATGACCTCTGCGCCCGAGGGCGACCGGCTCATCATCCAACCCAAGGTGGTTGATGCGGGGCATTATCACCGCCAGATTATGCGTTTGACGGGCATGGATGTGGAGGAGCTTCAAGCGCGACGAATGCTTGAAGACATTGAAACCTACCGGGCAGTGAACGGCATGTGGCGTCAGAGCCTTGAGCACGTCGCACGCGCGTGGACAAACGACGTGTACGAGCATGTTATCGATGCGATCCCCCCGGAGCTTTCCGGAAAGCTTGAGCCCGCTCAGGTCTTTCACGAGATACTTGAACACCGCTGGTACCTGGGCCAGCAGCGGCAGAGTGACGTCCCTCTCGATGAAGTGATTGCTGACTACCTTGAGAACGTCATGCCAACGAAGCGGGATGAGGCCGTGCTCCTCAGCGGTCCAGCCGATGAAGTCCTAGCCGGGTACGACGACATGAGCAGCCGTTTTGATGACGAAGAAGGCGAGGACGAAGAGGGTCTCGACGAAGAGGGTCTCGACGACACGCCGACCTCAAACGATTCTTCAACACCATTCGATAGGTGAGGCGCCCTCGTTCTCAAGAATGCGGTTCGCGGTAGAGAACGGTTTGGAACCGAAGAAGCCACGGTAGGCGGATAGCGGTGATGGGTGGGGTGACTCGATGGTTGCCGTGGAACCGAGGAGGGGTTTCAGGGAAGCCGCGTCGCGTCCCCAGAGAACTGCCACCAGTGGTTTGTTCCGCGCGACCAGGGATGTGATTGCCTGCTCCGTTATTTTCTCCCACCCTCTGCCTCGATGTGAGCCAGGTCTGCCGGGTTCCACGGTGAGAACTCGATTGAGAAGACACACCCCCTGGTCGGCCCACTTGGAAAGATCGCCATTCCCGGGGGGTGAACAGCCCAGGTCACTGGTCAGTTCTTGGTAGATGTTGCGCAGCGATGCTGGAAGAGGCATATCGGGCGCGACCGCGAAGGATAGTCCAATGGCATTTCCAACTGTCGGATACGGGTCCTGACCGACAATGAGGACCTTGACGTCCTCGAACGGGTAGCAAAACGCACGCAGAATGTTCTTGGGTTCCGGCAGGTAGGTTCGCCCGCTTGCCGTCTCCTGGCGGAGCATCATCCCCATGGAGTGAATATCGTCCTCAACAGGTCGCAGCGCACGCGCCCATCCGGGGTCGATCACGTTCTCCAGGGGTGGCGGCATGGAGTTTCCTTCCCTTTTCCAATCAAATTCCTGCACTGATCTTATGACTCTCGCAGTTGCAGTGTCGTGAATGCGTGCGAGGGCGGTAGGCTGCCTACGTGAGCGAAACGTATCCAAGAGATGACTTTGACGGCGTTCCTGAAGGAAACCCTGTTGGCGTCCACCGACGAACCCGTAACCCGTGGGCTCCAGTCGTGCCGTTCTTGCTGGTGTTGGTCCTTGTCCCGTTGCTTGCATGGGGCGTTGCAACACTGATACAACGAAACGTACCTGAGGCCGAGGTCGGGGCTGCGCAGTCGCAGTCACAGCCGCAGTCGCAGCAGGCCCAGTCCACCGTGGATCAAGCCCAAAGTGACGTTGTGATTCCGGATTCAAACGTCCCCACGGCGGCTCCTGACGATCCCAGTGCAACCCCTGACGAACCGGCAGGCACAACTGAGCCCGAAGGCACGGTGGATTTCGCGGCGGCGGTGACGGTGCTCAATGGGACCACAATCTCTGGCTATGCGGCTGAGTTTGCGGGCCATGTGACGAATGCAGGCTTTACGAATGTGTCTGCCACAAATGCATCCACGTGGCCGACAGATCAGAACACTGTGTTCTATCCTTCTGCTGAACTTCGCGCTACTGCAGAAGCCGTTGCGGCAGCTGCTGGCATTGCGAACGTGGTTGAAGGTGGCTTTGAAGAAGCCCCGGGTTCAGTTGTGGTGTTCCTGATCAACTAGCTGCGTGACCGTGGTCTCATCAATCATGAGGGACTTCATCTTGCACTCTATGGCGTCGAGTGCCAAGCTTGGTCTTAGCACTCTCCCGTAGGGAGTGAAAACCTCTGGTTTTGGTGAGAGGCGCGTTTGACCAGGAACGGCCTGGAATGGCGTGTCTTGTCCGTCGCGGGCACCGAAGCCAACCGTGAATTTTCCGGAAGGACACAGTAAATGGCAAAGATCATTTCTTATAATGAAGAAGCACGCCGTGGTATGGAGCGTGGACTCAACCAGCTTGCCGACACCGTCAAGGTGACCCTCGGCCCGCGTGGTCGTAACGTCGTCCTCGATAAGAAGTGGGGCGCACCGACCATCACAAAAGATGGCGTGTCGGTCGCGAAAGAGATCGAACTTGACGATCCGTTTGAGCGCATTGGTGCTGAACTGGTTAAGGAAGTTGCCAAGCGTACAGATGATGTTGCTGGCGATGGAACCACGACGGCTACCGTCCTCGCTCAGGCACTGGTGCGTGAAGGGCTGCGCAACGTGGCTGCTGGTGCTAACCCCCTAGCTCTGAAGAAGGGCATTGAGGTTTCTGTCGACGCGGTCGTGGAAGAACTCCACAAGGGCGCAACACCGATTGAAACCACGGATCAGATCGCAGCGACAGCATCAATTTCGGCAAATGACACAGAGATTGGCGCATTGATCGCTGAGGCGTTTGAGAAGGTCGGGGCTGAGGGCGTTGTGACGGTTGAAGAGACCAACTCTTTTGACACAACGCTGGAGACCACAGAAGGTATGCGTTTCGACAAGGGTTTCCTCTCGGCATACTTTGTGACTGATGCTGAGCGTCAGGAGGCAGTCCTTGAGGATGCCTACATCCTGCTTGTTGAAGGAAAGATCTCTTCGATCAAGGATCTGCTCCCTCTCCTTGAGAAGGTTATGCAGACCTCAAAGCCGCTGCTGATTATTGCTGAGGACGTTGAGGGTGAAGCCCTTGCGACCCTGGTTGTGAACAGAATTCGTGGCATCTTCAAGTCAGTTGCCGTGAAGGCTCCGGGCTTTGGTGATCGTCGCAAGGCCATCTTGCAGGACATCGCCATCCTGACGGGTGCAACGGTTATCTCAGAGACCGTTGGCCTGTCTCTTGAGACTGCCGACTTGGATTCACTTGGCACCGCACGCAAGGTTGTTGTCACCAAGGATGAAACCACCATCGTTGACGGTGGCGGTGACAAGGACGCGCTGGAGGCTCGT
This sequence comes from Schaalia sp. JY-X159, assembly GCF_014525425.1. Classification (NCBI taxonomy): domain Bacteria; kingdom Bacillati; phylum Actinomycetota; class Actinomycetes; order Actinomycetales; family Actinomycetaceae; genus Schaalia; species Schaalia sp. JY-X159. Next base: position 95,103 of record NZ_JACEXI010000007.1, read on the forward strand.
GTCAAGCAGATCCGCGCAGAGATTGAGAACTCTGACTCTGAGTACGACAAGGAGAAGCTTTCGGAGCGTCTTGCCAAGCTCTCCGGTGGCGTTGCCATCATCAAGTCGGGCGCTGCCACTGAAGTTGAGTTGAAGGAACGTAAGCACCGCATTGAGGATGCTATCCGCAATGCTCGCGCTGCATCGGAAGAGGGCATCGTTGCCGGTGGTGGCGTCGCTCTGCTTCAGGCTGCAGAGAAGGTTCTTTCCAACCTCGGCCTCGAGGGTGACGAAGAGACCGGCATGGCAATCGTTCGGGCCGCAGTTGCAGAACCACTGCGTCAGATTGCTGCCAATGCGGGCTTCGAAGCAGGCGTTGTTGTCGACCGTGTCCGTCATCTGCCAGCAGGCGAGGGACTGAATGCGGCAACCGGTGAGTACGGGGACCTCCTTGCTGAGGGTATTGCCGACCCGGTGAAGGTTACGCGTTCCGCACTTCAGAACGCTGCATCGATCGCAGCAATGTTCCTGACCACCGAAGCCGTTGTGGCCGATAAGCCAGAGCCAGCGGCTCCAGCAGGCGCCGGTGATGACATGGGTGGCATGTACTAGGAAGCATCAAGGTCGCAAGACCAGAGGCGTTCTATGGGCCCAGCCGCAGTTTTTTGCGGTTGGGCCCATTCGTTTGCGTATCTGCAAACACGGAGATCATACGGGCTCCTCCTAGAGGGGGCTGTAGGTAGCGACGGCAACGGTGACCGGTCGTAGAGGCGGGAAGGATGCCCACAGCCTGTTCGGCGACCAGCCAATAAACAACTTACAGAAGAGCCACCAAACGCTGTCCCCAAGGACCCACGAACAGCGAGGTTTGGACCTATTGCTCTACGCGCCCGCAAACAGCGAGGCGGCAGCGCTTTCTGCTTCGGTGTACGTGGCGGAGGCTTGACTTAGCGCGGCTCCTACTGCTTCTAACGAGCTCTCAACCTGCACTTGCGTTGCCTGCCACTGTGCAATTACACCCTGAAATGATGTCGCTGCCGCACCTCCCCAAGAGGCTTCTAGACCGAGCAACTGGGTCATCATTGTCGCGACAGAAGCCCGGATGGTGTCTGCAGTTTGGTTTGCCGCTGCGGATGCTGCACTGATCTGCACGGCATCAACGTTATAGATTGTCACTATCTGATCCCTTCACTAGTTGGTGGGTCCAATGTGCCCTAGTTTCGGGGGCGGTAGTTGACTGATTCGTGCCAGCTGGGGATATCGCCATGATTGCGACGATGGGGATAGTGATCGGCCGTGCACTGCCAGCTTATGCATTTAGCGGAGCCTAGGGTGAGAGGCGGAGCGTAGAAGTGGGACTTGGTGACTCTGCTTCTACTTCTGCCTCCGAGAACGGGATTGTCGGTTCTCAATGAAGTCGGCAACAGTCTCAAGAGTTGATGTGTCTGCGACTGTGGATCTGGTGGATGATGTTTCGTGGGCGTCGGCCACGTCGGAAGGCCTTTCCCGTCCACCTAAAGAGGTGGGGTGGACTGAGGGCGGGGGTGGACCCGTGGGGTCGGACGAGGGCGGACGGGCGTCGGTGGTGTCAGCCGAGATCCCCGCAGCTTCTTGGTCGTCCTCGAGGCACTTGACTTTCTGAGCGCGCGAAATTCGGAGTACCTTCGACTCCCCGCTGGACTTCTCTGCTAGGACGACGTCGCGGGCCCGATCCTGAAAGTAGTCAGGCTCGCTCTCGACCTCGGGTATCTCCACTTGGAGGCTGCGGAGTTTCCGTTCCGTAGCTCCCAGTTCTGCCTCGAGATTCTCCCGCGCAGCGTCTTCCCACTGAGATGCAATTGGTGTCGAGAAGATGTGGGTTCTGTTGACCAGCCGCTGGAGAACGTGTCTGCGAGCACGCAAGAAATCCACCTCGGACAGGTGCAAAGCCTCTGCACGAAAGTGCGAGAGAAACTCTCGGTACTGCTGGGGTGAGGCCGCCAGAGCTGCGAGGTCGGCATCAACCAAGAGCCGCGCACCCAGGTCACTCCTGTCGGGGGTGTGGTACGCCAACTGGTTGATGAGCGACACAATGCGCTGCGTGCGTTCCTCTGGGATGCCGAGCGTCGTGAGATCTTCAATACTAACCATTGCGGGGATGGCTCCAAGCTCATGGGCTGACGCGAGCTCTTCCCACCCAGGTTCCTCAAGTGCGCCACGAAATGCTGCAGCCAGCCGAAGCATCTCCGGTTCGGTAGTTGCACCCTCTAGCTCATCGATACGCTCAAAAAGGTACCCAAGATACTTCCCGTTGTGGAAGCGGCGCCCCTCAAGGTTCCAGGCGGCAATTACTCGATCGATCACCTCGCGACGCTGGTTCTCCGGTGCGGTGGCCCCCGCTGCAACGAGCGCTTCGTCGAGCGCTGAGTACAACCAACTGGGCGTATTAGACCCCATTTCCTCCACCACTTAAGCTAGCGTGCCGTCGCCCCGCATACCAGGAGCTGGTCAACTGTCTGACCCTTCATGTTAGCCCTGCAAGCACTGAAGGTCACTGTGGGAGTATTTTCTACTTGTCGGAGGAATGTGTCACGATTGCGGATGAGTGAAGGAGGGTGAGAATGCCAGATGCGCTCACACCAGCAGGGGTGGACTTCCGCCATGTCTCAAAATCGTTGGCAACGGTTCGGCTGATCGCGGCCGTGCTATCTCTTGGTATCCCAGCGGTTGCGTTTGTGGTCTTGGGGATCGTCTTCTCGCCGTGGTTCTATGTGGGTGCGGGACTTGCGGCCCTGATCTTCCTTTGGCTCCTGTGGCTCATTCCACGTCAGGTACGTGCGATCCAGTTTGCGACAACTGAAACTGACTTCCTGGTACGCAAAGGGATCATGTTCCGCAGACTGGATATTGTTCCATATGGCCGCATCCAGTACGTGGATGTGCATGAAGGTCCGATTGCCCGCAAACTCGGGGTCGCCGCGATCCAATTGCACACAGCGGCTGCGGATACGGACGCGTCATTGGATGGGCTACCCGCAAATCAGGCAGCAGAACTACGTGACCTTCTGGTAGCCAACGGCGTCTCCAACCTGTCTGGGTTGTGAAGATGGCTCAGCGAAAGGGAGTTGTCGAAGAGGGCGTACCTCAGCATGCGTGGCAAAGGGTCCACCCACTTACCCCAGTTTTCAACGGGTGGCAGGTAATTGCAGTCCTGATTGCCGTTGTGCTTTTCCAGAACATCGAGTTCGTTGGTGATCTTGGGAAGCTTGCTGACTCATTCGGATTCGGACTAATTCTGCTTGTTGCCATTGGTGCACTGTTACTGATTCTGTTGGTCGTAGGTGTCTACTCATATATGTCGTGGCGCGCCATGACGTATGCGGTCACAGACCAGGCGGTCTGGCTGAGGCGGGGGATCTTGTTCCGTCAGCAGCGCCATGTCCGGCTGGAGCGCATCCAGGCAGTTGACGTTTCGCATCCCCTTCTCGGGCGAATCTTTGGGCTGGGTCGCCTCAGAGTTGATGCAGCGGGAGGTGCCAACTCTTCCCTGACGATCGGCTTCCTCCGCAGTGACGACCTCTTTGGGCTGCGCGCCGACATCTTGGCACGTGCTGCGGGCATCACTGAAGGAAACTCAGACATCGACAGTGAGACCTATGGAGCAGCTACACAAGAGCCGGTAAAGCGTGTCGTAGAGGCCGATGAGAATCTCCTCTATTCAGTCAATACCCGGACCCTGGTGACATCCTTGGCTTTGAGCATGTCATTCATGTTGGGACTGCTTGCTCTTGCGGCTTCTCTTGTCGCAATCGTCATCGTTGGGTTTGCCGCAGGCTGGGGTATTGCGCTGTCTTTCTTCCCCACGTGGATTCCAATCGTCCTCGTCGTGGGATCCCTCTTGTGGTCACGTTTCTCAAAAGAGTTCAATTTCCAAGCTGCCGTATCCCCGGATGGGATTCGTGTACGCCGTGGACTGCTCGAGCAGCGTGCAGAGACCATTCCCCCCAGACGCATTCACGCTGTAGAGATCCATCAACCATTGCTGTGGAGGCGCCGTGACTGGTACCGCGTTCTAATAACGCAGGCCACAAGGGGTACGCAGGACTCTTCAGGTGGAAGTACTGATTCGCAGGCATTGCTACCAGTGGGTACACGTGAAGAAGCCATGCTAGCGCTGTGGCTGGTGTTGCCAGACCTCGGCGTTGACGACCCGGTGGAGTTCTTCGATGAAGCCGTTCGAGGTCGAAGACGCACCAAGCAGTTCACGGGGATCCCTCACAATGCCCGCGTTCTCGATCCGCTCGTGAAGAACCGTCGCGGCGTGGCACTGACGCGCACCTGCATGGTTGTTCGCGATGGCTGGGTAGTCCGCACCGCTGCCTTCGCGCCATACGAAAGGATCCAGTCCGTCCTCGTTGCAGAAGGTCCGATTGCGAAGGCGATGGATCTGGCTTCCGTTACCGCTTGCTTGGTTCCGGGCCCGGTCAACCTGACGATCTCTCACCTCTCTGGAGGCGACTCCATAGCGGTGAGTGACGAACTAGTCAAGATGAGTCGGCAACTACGCGGAAGCGAACCGCCAGAACGTTGGTTCAGGCGTGTTAACGAACCTACGTTCAACGGTGAGGTGAATGTGGATCCTGCGGATCTCACTGCGGCAGCACCCGTAGTGAACCCTGCACCGTTGCCCGAAGACAGTTTCAAGCCACCCGAGCAGCTGCCACAAAGTGAGGAAACACAGTGACTTCAGGGGTACGTGTAGGCGTAATAGGAATGGGGAATGTCGGTCCGGCTATTGCTTCAGCCATGCGAGCATCAGGAGCCCAGATCGTCGGGGTCGCTGCCAGGTCGGATGCGGCGCGCGATCGCGCTGATGCGATGCTCCCCGGTGTGCCTGTCATTGAGGCGGATCAGGTTGCCAGAGAAGCAGAGATACTATTTCTGGCAGTGCCAGATTCACAAGTCACTCCTTTGACCGAAGGGCTCGTTGAGAGGGGAAGCATAAGACCCGGAATGGTTGTCGTCCACCTTTGCGGCGCGGCTGGCATAAATCCCCTCGCCGCACCAACGCAGATTGGGGCCATACCTTTAGCGCTTCATCCAGCAATGACCTTCTCAGGCACCTCTTTGGACGTTCGCCGCCTCACCGGTTGCCCCATCGCATACACAGCTCCCGCCTTGGCGGAGCCGATCGCGCTGGCTCTCATCGAGTACCTCGGCGGTGTGCCTCTCCCGGTAGCAGAGGACGACCGAACGCTCTACCATGCGGGCCTGACACATTCGGCAAATCACCTGGTGACACTGATGGTGCAAGGACAGGAAATCTTGAGCACCGCAGGCGTCGAAAGCCCAGCTGAGGCTATGCGTCCCCTGGTGACCGCGGCCCTAGACCGCGCGCTTGAAGAAGGAATGTCGGCACTCACGGGGCCCGTCGCCAGGAAGGACTACGCAACCGTAGGCTCCCATCTCGCTTCATTGAGTGAGCATCCCGAACTGACGGAAGCAGCACGGACCTATCGCGCACTATCGCGGGCGACACGCGTAGCATCCTTCATGTCGGCCAGCGAACCGCTTGTGGTCCATACGCCTGCGGAGCTGCGCGCCGCCCTCGCCGATGATCCTCGTCCAACAAGCCTTGTCATGACAATGGGTGCTCTCCACAAAGGCCATCTCTCACTGGTCGAGCAGGTGCGACGCCCCGGGTTCAAGACGGTTGTAACGATTTTCGTGAACCCGGAGCAGTTTGGCCCAGGAGAGGACTTTGACAGCTACCCCAGGACTCTTGAGAGCGATGTGGAGGCACTAGCAAACGGTGGGGTGGACATCGTTTATGCTCCGAGCCCCAAGGACGTTTATCCCCACGCTCCTCGTGTTCACGTCACCCCGGGCCCGGCAGCAAGTGTGTTGGAAGGCTACCTGCGGCCGGGTCACTTCCCGGGCGTCCTGCAGGTCGTGGGAAAGATGATGAACCTAATCCGTCCTGACATAGCAATTTTTGGTCAGAAGGACGCTCAACAGTTCGTCAACATTAGCCAGATGGTAGAGGACCTCGATATCCCGCTGGAACTTCTGGAGGCACCGATCGTGCGAAGTGCGGAGGGTTTGGCGCTCTCCAGCCGCAACGAGTATCTCAATGATCACCAGAAACAGGAGGCATTGGCGCTGAGCCACAGTCTCAAAGCTGGGCTTGCCGTAGCCGATCAGGGGGGTTCCCCGGAGCAGATTGTCACCGAGGTTGCCAACATCCTTGCATCTGCGTCAGGTGTCGCTCCTCAGTATGTCGCGCTAGCAGATGCCGAATCATTCGCGGTGGCGGCCTTGTGGACACCGGATGCAGAGATGATGGGCGTTGAAAATCTCACTGACTTGGACCCCGGTCAGAAGGCATACTTGCTAGTAGCTGCGCAGGTTGGCCCAGCGCGGCTCATCGACAATGTGATTGTGAAGGTGGGAGCTGATGGTTGAGACTCAGGCACCGAACTGGCCGGTTTACAGGGAAATGGTGACCGGGAAGATCCACCGCGCTACCGTGACCGGCGCGGACATCGACTATGTGGGTTCCATCTCCGTCGACACTGATCTTCTTGAGGCCGCCAACATTCTTGTGGGGCAGAAGGTTGACGTTGTCGACGTCACGAATGGTGCGCGACTATCCACCTACACCATCCCGGCTCCTGCTGGCTCCGGAACTATTCAACTCAACGGGGCAGCAGCACACCTGGTCAACCCCACCGACCTCGTCATCATCATTGCTTACGGACACCTTCCAGATGAGGTTGCTCGGACTGCACAGCCAGCAATAGTCCACGTGGATGCCAACAACCGCATCATCAACAGAGGAACTGACCTGTCCCGCTAGACGTGCGTGACGCCTCGCGCACTTCGTTTGTAAGCGCGCTGGTTTACCATGTTGAGGTGACTACGAATCTTCCTTCCCCGCAGACCACTCCAGAATCACCAACAGACGACCTGCCCGAGCAGATAAAGATCCGCTCAGACAAGCGGAAGCGTTTGCTGGAGTCGGGAGTGAACCCGTACCCCGTAGAGCTTCCCATCACTTCCACGATCGAAGAGGTGCGAGCAAAGTACGGCAACCTGGAGCTCGGTGAAGAGACGGATGACGTTGTGGGTCTTTCAGGCCGTGTCGTCCTCTCCCGTATCGCAGGTAAGTTGTGCTTCGCGACTATCCAAGACGGCGGCGGAAACCGCCTCCAAGTGATGCTGTCGGCCCGCGAGGTTGGGCCTGATTCCTTGGCGGCATACAAGGCTGACGTAGACCTGGGGGACATTCTGTTTGTTCACGGCCGCGTCATCTCTTCACGGCGTGGCGAACTGTCCATCATGGCTGCCCCCAGTGAGGACGAGGACGTGCCCGCATGGGCGCTAGCCGCAAAGGCACTTCGACCCCTACCCAAGATTTTTGCCACCGAAGAGGGTGAGGCCGGACTAGCTGAGGACACCCGGGTTCGGCGCCGCTACCTCGACCTGATCGTGCGCCCTTCCGCGCGTGAAATGGTCCGGACCCGTTCCACAGTTGTCCATTCAATCCGCTCATTCCTGCATGATCGTGGTTACCTAGAAATTGAGACGCCAATGCTGCAGACGCTAGCAGGCGGTGCCGCAGCACGACCGTTTGTTACACACATGAACGCGTACGACATCGACATGTACATGAGGATTGCGCCGGAGTTGTACTTGAAGCGCGCCCTCATCGGTGGGATCGACAAGGTGTTTGAGTTGAACCGTAGTTTCCGGAACGAGGGCGCGGATTCTTCCCACAACCCCGAGTTCACCATGCTTGAAGCCTATGAGGCTTACGGAACTTACGACACTTACGCGGTCATGCTCCGTGAGCTCATTCAGCACACGGCACTCGATGCTATCGGTACACTTCAGGTTCCGCTTCCGGATGGCAGCACATACGACCTGTCGGGAACTTGGGAGCAGATTTCTCTCTATGGCTCCATCTCGGAAGCCCTGGGACGTGAAGTTACGGCACTGACACCACGCGGGGAGCTGCTGAGTATTGCCGACGGCATCGGACTTGAGCTTCCAGACCACTACGTGGACGGCAAGATTGCGGAAGAAATCTTTGAAGAACTGGTCGGTGACAAGTTGTATGCTCCGACATTCGTTCGGGACTTCCCGGCTGACAACTCCCCCTTGGTGAAGGGTCACCGCACGGTTCCAGGTGTGACCGAAAAGTGGGATCTCTACATGAGGGGCTTCGAGTTGGGGACGGGCTACTCAGAACTAACGGACCCTGTGATTCAGCGTGAACGTTTCAACAAGCAGGCGCTGGCCGCGGCAAATGGCGACCCGGAAGCAATGTCAGTTGATGAAGACTTCCTTGAAGCCATGGACTACGGCATGCCGCCAGCAGCTGGACTAGGTATGGGATTGGACCGCCTCCTCATGGCGCTGACAGGAGAGGGAATCAGGGAGACAATCCTCTTCCCTCTGGTCAAGCCGCGCGCCTAGTCACCTGACTGGGCCAGCCGGGTGCGGTGGCGCAACAGGAGGATGTCAGACTCAGCTGTGTCCAACGAAGGGACAGGTCGGCACCCCTGGTTGCGCCACTGGCGGATCTTGCCTGGTTCAAGCCTGGTCAGGCGAGCCCCCCTGTAGACCAACACGTGAACGGGCTTGCGCGCCTCCGCAACGTCACGAAGGAAACGGAACCAAGCATTCTTCAGTGGTGAGCGAGCGATACAGATGGCATCGGCTAGGAGCCCTTCCTCTATCAGCCTTGGCACCAACTCAGATGCAAAGATCCCTTCCGCAATGAACAGCCGGTTCTGCCCCAGGGTGATCGTCCTCGCCCCTGTTCTCTGGTTGGAAGGGATGTCGTAGATCGGTACTTCAGCCTGGCCTTCGATGCACAGTTGTGCCACTGCCAAGAATGCGGCGTCGCCATCCCATGAGGCGGGATCATCCCAATCCACCACGTTCTCAGACAGCATGGGCATTCCCTCCTCATCATCCCCTCGGTAGAAATCATCGAGGGAGAGGGAAGGCAGTCCGACGCGAGAAGCCAGCGAGGTTTTTCCCGAACCGGAAGGGCCGGTGAGAATGATGACTTGGGCGCGTGGGCGACGGAAACCGTCCGGAAGTTGAAAAAGTCCTTCTTGGGCGGGGGCCATCAATTCTCTCCGAGGCTGCTCAGTATCACTTTCAGATTACGGGGGCCATGCACGCCTTCGACACGCGATAACTCGATGTCTGACGTGGCTGACGGCCCCGCAATCCACGTGATGGGTCGCGTGGGGTTCGAACTGAGAATAGCGAAAGCTTCGCCAACTGTCTCCCTCACCGCGCCCACATCCACAATAACGACGTGGGTGTCAGGCACCAGTGTGATCGCGCGACGCCCCTGGTCGGGGGTGGCGTCAAGGATTATTGTCCCCGTAGTTGCGACGCCGCACCTGCTTGAAGTCAGGACTGCGTCGATGTTGTCGAGGGCGGAACTTGGGATTTGCCCACCCGGCCCATCCAGGTAAACCCGATGATGCGCCATGGCTGCTTTGACCCATTCTTTGGGAAGGCCACTGGGAACCACAACCGTGTCACAAGACGCAAGGAACCGATTGATTAGGGCGGTAACTTCGTCCTCGTTCGAGGCCAACCCGACCTCGGCACCGTACTCTTTGAGCCGCCCGACAAAGAGTTCCAGCAACGCAGGTGATCCTGCAGGTAGGTCCTCACGACGGTGGTAGTCGCGTGGAACCTCGACGGTGACCCCATCGCGTCCCGCATTGCGGTTAGCGCTTCGGATGCTCGCAAGGATGTCGTCTCTGCTGCTCACCGCTCAGCCTTCTCTCGCCTACTCATCCACCTGCGGAACGATTCGGTTGGTGGGGAAGGAACATCCCGGCTCTTCGTCCATGAGGACACGGGCCACGGCAGCTGAGTGATTCTTCCCTCCTTGTCGGCGACGGCGCGCCCCAGTGGGAGTAGCGTCTCTGCGGCGCCAAGGCGTCTTCCAGAGCGCATGACTTCCGAAGACGCTTTCATTGCTGCACCCCAACCGCTAGTGGAACCGGCTCCAGACTCAACGCTGCGGCGGCGCAATTCCACGAGGATGGACGGAATGTCTATCTTCACGGGACACACGTCGTAGCAGGCTCCGCACAGAGTAGACGCGAACGGGAGTGTGGCCGACGGGTCACCGTCCTCGAAAGCGCCGAGAAGTTGCGGAGTAAGAATGGCGCCGATGGGTCCCGGATAGACGGAGTTGTACGCGTGGCCGCCTACCATACGGTAGACAGGGCAGATGTTCATACAGGCACCGCAACGAATGCAGGCAAGGGCATCGCGTCCCAAAGGATCGGCGAGCACCGTGGTGCGACCGTTGTCCAGAAGGATGAGGTGGAACTCCTGCGGTCCATCCCCGGGGGTCACACCCGTCCACCACGACGTGTAGGGGTTCATGGGTTCGCCGGTTGCAGAGCGGGGGAGTAGTTCGGTGAAGACTTCAGCATCCTGCCAGGTGGGGATCACTTTCTCGATGCCCACAATGGAGATCAGAACCTCTGGCAAGGTCAGGCACATGCGTCCATTGCCTTCGGACTCATAGACGGATAGGGCGCCGGTGTCAGCAATCATCGAGTTGGCACCGCTGATGGCGACCTTAGCGTTGAGGAATTTCTCTCGGAGGTGGGTCCTGGCTCGCATCGTCAGTTCGCGCGGGTCGTCACTTGATGGGCGATTTCCGTCCTCGAAATTATCTGTGAAGATATCGCGAACCTCAGACCTGTTGCGGTGGATCGCTGGGACCACAACGTGGCTTGGATGATCGTTGCCCAGTTGGACGATGAGCTCCGCCAGGTCCGTTTCTACCGCTTGGATGCCTCGGTCAGCGAAGTACTCGTTGAGGCCAATTTCCTGTGTGGCCATGGACTTGACCTTGACGACCTCATCCACCTGGTGGCGCGCCACGATGTCGTAGGCAATGGCGTTCGCTTCGTGCGCGTCTCTTGCCCAGTGCACGATGCCCCCGTTGGCAGTGACGTTGGCCTCTAGCTCCTCAAGGAGGTCTGCCAAGTGGTCCAAAGAGTAGCGTTTGATGGCCGCGCCAGCATCGCGCAGCTCCTCCCAGTTCTGCGTTTCTGCGGCGCGGGCGTCCCGTTTTGAACGGATGGTCTCTGTTGCGTTGCGCAGGTTTGCACGTAACTGGTCGTTGCCAACCATGCGGCGCGATCCGTCACGGAAGGTTTCCCCCCACTGCAGCGGAGAGGTCTCTGTAGTGGACTGTGGTCTCACGCCTTCCCCCTGGTGGTCAAGGTCGTACCTGCGGGTTCCCGGCGGAACGGGTGGTCGCGTGTGCCCGCCAGTACTTCGGCGAGGTGTAGTGGTTGTGTTGCAATGCCGAGTCGTGACATGCGTCCGGAGATGTTCATCAGGCAGGAGTAGTCGTCCGCGACTAGAAACTCCGCACCCGTCGACGCCACGGCCCGTGCTTTTTCGCTGACGAGGGCGGAAGAAACTTCCGGGTATTTGAGGGAGAACGTTCCGCCAAACCCGCAGCACTGCTCCGCGTCTGGAAGTGGGACGACGGTGGCTCCCTGCACTCGGGAGAGGAGCCGTTCTGGCGCGTCGCCCACTTTCGTGATGCGCATCGAGTGGCACGTCGGGTGGTAGGTGAGGGAATGAGGGAAGTAGGCTCCAACGTCCTCGATCCCAAGGAAATCCGTGAGCAGAAGTGGAAGATCATACGTGTTCTCAGCGATTATGGCCGCCCGGTTTGCCAGCTTCTGGTCGCCAAGTTTGCTGGCAACCATGGCCTGCTGGTGTTTGATGGAGCCGGTGCACGAGCCGGATGGGACGACGATCGCATCCCACGCGCCGTCCAAGATCGGTTGAAAGGTCTTGACGTGGTTCTTGATCAACGGCAGAGCGTCCTCGAAATACCCGGTATTGATGTGCATCTGTCCACAGCATGCCTGCTGTCTTGGGAAGAACACTTCGTGGCCGAGGCGCTCGAGGAGCGTCACCGTCGCGCGGGGTGCCTGCGGAAACATCGCATCCCCCATACAGGTCGCGAAAACCGCTATTCGCATCTTGCTAGTCCCTTCCCGCTACACCCACTTCGCTGTTGAGTGCATCTCCCAAGCTTAGGACTGTTTGGGCTGACTCGTGGGGCTTAGCAGTGAGTCGGAGGACTTGACTTGGATCAGAGGGTGCCGGGCAGATCCCCGCGCCCGACCTCACGTCTGCGGTGAACAAGTGCGCGGGCGGCAGACGAATCAATGATGAGGTCGGTAACTACCCCTGCACGCAAGGCCCCGAGAAGAGCCGGAACTTTGGCGCTTCCCGCCACTACGCACAGCCTAGTTGAGATCCGTTTTAGCTGTGCGGGTAGTGGTCCTGATGCCCGCGCATTGAGTGGCATATCGGTCGTGCCGTCCTCACGTATGAGGACGGTGCAAATATCCCCGACGACACCGTCCTCGCGCGCTTCCTTCAACTCCGTGGAAGACAGATACCCGCCGGCGTAGACGTGGCTGGGCATCGCAGGATCCATTGCTCCAACCCCGAAGACCACGAGGTCGCAGGAGTCGATGACATCAAGAACCCGACGAATTGACCTTTCTCGTACGAGGGCGTTCTTGGTCTCCACATAGTCAAAGAAGGCTGGAACTGGGAAGTGGACTGCTGAAGAGTCAAACGCCTTCGCGAGGGTCGAGATGATGGAGTCGGAATAAAGTGTGCCGGAATCGAAGGCGTTGGCCGCGCCATTTAGCTGGACTACTGTCGAACCCGGCATGGAGTGTGGCGCAATGTGGTTGATAACAGCAGACACGGTGTTTCCCCAGGCGACCCCCAGTGTCTTGCCGGGAGCCATCAATTCGCTCAAGCGGCTGGCTGCTACAGCGGCAACGGAGTTCAGTCTGGTAGCCGGGCTGTCGACCTCAAGTGTGGGGACCACCAGTGTCCGCACCCCGAACTGGCGCTGAAACTCCGCGGCTAAGGTGCCGGGCTCGGTGAGCGGCGCCGAAACGCGGATTTGGACAATCCCTGAGGTGCGCGCAAATGCCAGGAGTCGGGAGACCGAAGAGCGGGAGACATCGAGTCTTCGGGCCACCGCATCCATGGTCAAGCCCTGCTCGTAGTACATAGAGGCAGCAAGATGTGCCTGCTCGCGACGGATATTCACACCTTAGTGTCGCAGGTGCACGTTCGTGCAGGCAAATCGGACATTCGACCACCTGAGGGATAATGTACTTGTCTGTCTGCAACGACGGGGTGGCACTTGCCCTCAAATGGGCCAAGGCGTGGCCTCCGTTTGCGGGCCGTGACCATTCGATAACGTGATCGATCTACATCTGACGGAGATGACAACGTGGTTAGTCCGGTTCTTTCAAGAGAAGCCCGCGGAGAAGCGCTAGAAGAAATGGCACAGGGTGCCCCCCTCGATATTCTTGTCGTCGGTGGTGGCGTGACGGGTGCGGGAATCGCCCTCGACGCCGCAACACGCGGACTGAGAGTGGGAATTATCGAAGCGCAGGACTGGTCGTCCGGCACTTCTTCAAGATCCTCCAAGCTGGTTCACGGTGGTTTGCGCTACCTTTACCAACTTGATTTCGCCCTCGTCACGGAGTCCCTCCGTGAGCGCGGGCTTCTGCTGACCCGAAATGCCCCCCACTTGGTGAAGGCGCAGCCTCTGCTGTGGCCGCTGAAGATGCCAGTGATTGAACGGGCATACTCGGCGGTGGGTGTTGGTATGTATGACGGTTTGGCCCAGTGGGCGCACCGCGGATCGGTGCCGCTACAGCGCCACCACACCCGCAAGGGGTCTCTGAAGTTGTGTCCCGCGCTCAAGCCGGATTACCTGCGCGGTTCGATTGTCTACTACGACGGACGCGTTGACGATTCCCGACTGGTCATCACCCTTGTTCGTAGCGCGGTTCGCTACGGCGCATTGGCCGCCAGCAGAGTCCAAATGGTCGGCGTCGCAAAGGACGGTCAGGGTCATATCAATGGTGCGGACCTGCTCGACCTTGAGACTGGGAACACCCTGCACGTTGCAACCAAGCGCATCATCAATGCAACGGGCGTATGGACTGAAGAGAGCCAAGCTCTGGCAGATGCCACCGGTGGCCTCAAGGTCTTGGCATCAAAGGGCATTCATCTGGTGATCCCCAAAGAAAAGATCGACTCGGAAGTGGGGCTGTTCCTGCGTACCGAGAAGTCTGTCCTCTTCATCATTCCGTGGAAGTACTACTGGATTATCGGAACCACGGACACCGCCTATCATGAAGGTTTCCGTGACCCAGTCGCTGATGAGACCGATATTGAGTACTTGCTGGCAGAAGCCAACACGGTTTTGAAGGACCCCCTCACCAAAGATGACGTCATCTCAACATTTGCTGGATTGCGGCCACTGTTGCAGCCGGGCACCCTTGATGAGAACCAGTCGACGAAGGTTTCCCGTGAACACACCGTGACCACGGTGACCCCGGGAATGACCGCAATTGCCGGTGGAAAGCTCACCACCTACCGCCAGATGGCAGAGGACGCGGTTGACTTTGCGATGGGTGAGGCATTCACAAAGGAGCATCCTTCAGTCACCGCTAAGACGGAGCTGGAAGGTGCCGACGGCTACTTCGCATTGTGGAACAGCCGGGAGACAATCGCTAAAGAGCGTGGTCTGACGGTTGATCAGGTTGAAGACCTTCTGGATCGTTACGGCAGCGACATCCAGATCGTCTTCAAGATGATTGATGAGCGCCCCGATCTTGGTGAACGTTTGAGCCATGCGCCCCACTACCTGCGCGCAGATGTTGCGTTCGGTGTTGCATACGAGGGCGCAATGCACTTAGAAGACATTCTGCTTCACAGAGTCCGCTTGGTTTACGAAGAGCGGGACTCGGGTCTTGAAGCCATGCCGGAGATAGCTGACCTCATGGGTGAGATGCTCGGGTGGGATCACGATACCAAGGCGAGGGAAATGGATCTCTATCGCGACGCCTGCGAAGCAGTTTGGCAGGCACAGAAACTTCCCGATGAGAAAGAAGCTCAGGCCATTCGGGAAATGGTCGAACCTGTTAGGCCTTTCACTCAGGTCTGATACGTTGAAACGGGGTCCGGTGTTGGATCCCAACTAACTGATTCATTTCCTGTGGCCTGGTCACATTGAAGAGACCGGCTAACAGGCAATGGATACCAACATGCGCTACGGCGCGGAAGGAGTTCACAGCACAGTGTGGAATCTATGGGATGTGTTCGCTTCTGAGTTCTTCGGCACAACGATGCTGTTGCTACTCGGTGCGGGCGTTGTAGCAACAAACCTCTTGCCCAAGTCAAAGGGTCGCGGGGGCGGCTGGCTAATGATCAACTGGGGCTGGGGTCTCGCAGTCTTCGTCGGTGTTTACGCCGCTTGGAAGACAGGTGGCCACTTGAACCCTGCGGTAACCGTTGCAAAAGTGGTGGCCTACTGGTTCGACCCAGCGGTCACCCTCAACGGAGCAGCGGTCGGTTCAGCAACCGCCGTTGACGTCACGTTTGGAAATGTGCTGGTGTACTTCGCAGCCCAGTTCCTTGGTGCTTTCGTTGGTGCGGTTCTGGCTTACCTGGCATTCAAGAAGCAGTTTGACCAGGATTGCGATCCGGCCCTCAAGCTCGGCGTTTTCTCTACCGGACCTGAAGTTCGTTCCTACGGTTGGAACCTCGCAACTGAGGCAATTGCTACCGCAGTTCTGATTGTCTTCGTGATGGTTGCCGGCGGCACACCGAGCGCGGTTGGTCCTCTGGCCGTCGCCCTCGTCATTGTCGGTATCGGCGCCTCCCTCGGTGGCCCGACCGGTTACGCTATCAACCCAGCCCGTGACCTCGGACCTCGTATTGCTCACGCAGTACTCCCAATCAAGGGCAAGGGCGGCTCCGACTGGGGTTACGCTTGGGTTCCTGTTGTCGGCCCGATCATCGGCGCGGTAGTTGCCGTTGTAGTCGTTTACCTGCTCGGCCTCGGCAGCATCGACATCACTGCAGCGCTGCCGCTGTAGTAAATCAACTGGGTGGGGGTCTATCTGGCCCCCACCCTTTCTTATCACTCACTCAATTCACAAAGAAGTGGAAGGACACTTTCTATGACCGAGAAGTTCGTTCTCGCAATCGACCAGGGAACCACCTCATCCCGCGCCATTGTCTTCAATCACAGTGGCCAAATTGTTGGTGTGGGCCAGCAGGAGTTCGAGCAGATTTTCCCGAACCCCGGCTGGGTTGAGCACAACCCCATTGAGATCTGGGATTCGGTACGGACTGTCGTCGCAGATGCTCTTGTTGCCGCAGGTATCAACAAAGATGACCTCATTTCAGTCGGTATCACCAACCAGCGTGAAACCGCGGTTGTCTGGGACAAGAACACCGGCGAGCCGGTCTACAACGCCATCGTTTGGCAGGACACTCGCACAGCTCCAATCGTTCGCGAACTGGCGGGCGACGAGGGCGTAGAGAAGTACAAGGATCGCGTCGGCCTGCCGCTCGCCACCTACTTCTCAGGCACAAAAATCAAGTGGATCCTTGACAATGTCGAGGGTGCTCGCGCGCGGGCGGAAGCGGGAGATCTACTCTTCGGCACCACTGACTCCTGGGTTCTGTGGAACCTTACCGGTGGCACCGAGGGCGGCGTACACAAGACGGATGTCACCAATGCTTCCCGTACCTTGCTGATGAACCTGAAGACCCTCGAGTGGGAGCCTGATATTTGTGCCGACTTCGGTATCCCGATGTCGATGTTGCCGCAGATCTGCTCATCGTCTGAGGTTTACGGCCACGGCCGTGAGCATGGACTACTGACAGGCATTCCGATCTCAGGCATTCTGGGTGACCAGCAGGCCGCAACATTCGGCCAGGCGTGCTTCGAGATTGGCATGGCGAAGAACACCTATGGCACCGGCTGCTTCATGCTAATGAACACGGGCGAAGAGGTTGTCTTCTCCCAGAATGGTCTGCTGACAACCCTGTGCTACAAGATTGGTGATCAGAAGGCGGTCTACGCGCTTGAAGGTTCGATCGCAGTGGCTGGATCGTTGATCCAGTGGCTCCGTGACAACCTGAAGATCATTGGCTCGGCTCCCGAGGTTGAGGACATGGCTCTCACCGTTGAGGACAACGGTGGTGTGTACTTCGTTCCTGCCTTCTCCGGCCTGTTCGCGCCGTACTGGCGTGATGATGCGCGCGGCGCAATCGTCGGCATGACACGTTACAACACGCAGGGTCACCTGGCTCGTGCAGCCCTGGAGGCCACGGCTTTCCAAACACGTGAGGTTTTGGATGCCATGGATGCGGATGCAGGGGTTGCTCTCAAAGAGCTCCGTGTTGACGGCGGCATGATTGCTAACAACACCCTCATGCAGTTCCAGGCTGACGTCCTCGGCGTTGATGTGGTCGCTCCAGTCGTCGCTGAAACCACGGCTCTTGGCGCTGCGTACGCAGCCGGCATAGCCGTTGGGTTCTGGGAGGGCGAGGCCGACGTCATCGCTAACTGGCAGGAAGCGAAGCGTTGGACCCCCAACATGGATGAGAAGGAAGTTCAGCGTACCTACCGCCTGTGGAAGAAGGCCGTCACCAAGTCGATGGACTGGGTTGACGAGGATGTGAAGTAGCTCAGGAGCGTATATTCGCAAGTTTGAGTAGGGGAGGGGCCCGTCAGGTGGACTGACGGGCCCCTTTCTGTTGCCTTTGCGTGCAAGCCGCACCCGCCCCCGCCCGTTACGAAGCCCCGCCAGGCGGTGCGCTGAAATGTATACGGCGGGAACCAATGTGCCTCTCGGGGGCATACCCCAAGTCGCTTTCGGTTCCCGCCGTATACATTTCAAGTGAGTGGGGATGGAATGCGGCTCTTCTGTAAGTTGTTTATTGGCTGGTCTGGGACTGGCTGGCAGGATGGGTGTTTGAATCCTCCGCTGTGGAGGAGGCTGCGGTGGATGCAGTCTTGGAGGCTTCGAAATCCTCGGGCGATGCCGCGGAGGTGGTCGAGGTGCCGGTTGGGCTTAGCGAGCCGGTTAGGGCATACGGAGCCGGTTAGGCTTGCATAACGGTGTGTTATAAGGGTGGGCTGGCCTGACCGGCTCCGTATGCCCCAACTGGCTCCGCAATGCTGGGGAACCCCGCGGGCGCCTTGCTTTTGGACCGCCTCACCTACACCCGCGGCACCCACACCCACACCCACCCCCTCCCTCCGCGAGATCGCATAGTATCGCCAGAAAACACTGTTATCATGCCCAAAACTGTCGATACTATGCGATCTCGCGGTTTGAGGCAGGTAGCGACAGCAACGGTGACTGGTCGTAGAGGCGAGAAGGATGCCCGCAGCATCCTCTGCGAAGAACCTGGGATGCCCTTCGCCGTGGTCGCAATGCAGGTGCCGGTGGCTGGAATGGAGGTGCCGGTGGTCGAAACTCGGGATTGGCCCGGATTCGCAGTGCATTACGGAGCCACTTAGGGCATAGCGAGCCGACTACGCCCAGCTCGCCCGTAGATCACACTGTTATGCAAGCCTAGTCGGCTCGCTATGGCGTAACCAGCGCCCTAACGACAACAACTGGGGTGGAGGGGGGCGACACCCGGGAACCTGGCGTGGATGGAGGGGGGCGACACCTGGGAACCTGGCGTGGGTGGAGGGGCCGACACACGGGAATCACACGCCGACGGAGAGGAGGCCGGCACCCGGTAAACAGGTGCCAGCCCCCTCCTCTGTCTCTCCTACTTGTTCTTGAGGGCTGCCAGCCTCGCCTCGATTTCAACCGCGGAGGAGTCGGTCTCAAGCTCCGCGAACTGACTCTCCAGTGAGGAGGATGCAAGCTCCTGCTGGCCCATAACCTGGGCTTCCGAACGGCGAACTTTCTCTTCATACCGCGACAGTTCCGAGGTGGGATCCATGACGTTTATCGAACCCATGGCATCGGCAACTTTCGCCTGTGCCTCTGCGGTCTTCTGTCGCGCAACCAGTTGATCGCGTCGAACCTTCAGATCAGCGAGGCGCTCCTTCATCTGGTTCAACCCCGACTTGAGCTGTTCAACCGTCTGGTTCTGCTGTGCGATTGCCGGTTCCATTGCCTTGGCTTGATCTTCGAAAGAGATCTGCTTACCAATTGCAACCTTGGCCAGGTTGTCCCACTTATCGGCCTCGGCGGCATTGCCGATATTGCGGGCCTCGTCTGCTTTGTTCGAGGCCGCCAGTGCCTTGGAACCCCAGTCGGCAGAAGTTGCCCTATCAGTCGCTAGATCTTGCTCCTGAAGTCGCAGGTTGCCGATGGTTTGGGCAATAGCCTTCTCGGCTTCTGCGATCTCATTCGTGTAGTCACGAATCAGTTGGTCGATCATCTTCTGCGGATCTTCCGCCTTGTCAATGAGGGCGTTGACATTCGCCTTGAGTAGTTGTGACATGCGGCCAAAAACCGATTGCTTCTGTGCCATGTTCTCTCTCTTTCCTTGGTGTTTAGCGAGCTTGTCTCGCAAGTGTCAGACTGTTTGGGCAAAGACTCAGAACTTTCCGCGACCCCCGCCACCGCTACTTCCACGGAATCCGCCGCCGCTACTTCCACGGAACCCGCCTCCGCTGCTGCGACCACCGCCTCCGAACCCACCGCTGCTCCGTCCACCCCCGAAGCTTCCGCCGCTGCGGCCCCTTTGGTTGGAGTATCCAGGTGATCCCCAAGAACCCCTGTTGTTCCTGGAATTGTTACTCATGCTGGAACCTAGAATCATTCCCCACAGGAGGGAATTGTTGCCGGAGGAGCGGTGGTTCACAGGCTGGCGTTGGCTGTACTGCAGGGAGGAAAGCGCATTCTGAGCGGAGGCGAGTGCAGCGTTTGAAGCGCTTATTGACGCCGCTGGATCACTTTGTTGCAGAGCCCGGGCCTGTGCCAACTGTGCTTGCGCATTAGATACGGCTGACCGGGCCTGCAAATCCCCTGAGCTTCGGTTTGCGGCAAGTGTGGATTCAGCTTGTGAAACCATGGCCTGCGCCGCGGTGATTCTCTCAGCGGCGAGGGCGGTGTTCCGCTGTCTCTGGTCGTGTTCAGAACGCAACGATGCGAGTGCCGCATCAAGCGCATCCTCGGCGCTTCGCAGTTGCTGAAGTGCTGCTACGGGGTCTCCCATTCCATTTCGCGCTGCCTGCCCAGCTCGGATCGCGTTCTGTGCATCATCGACAAGCGGAGAAAAGTTTGCCTGGTTAGCGGCAAGCCTAGTGACATCATCCAGGTCCGATGTGATGGAGGCAATCGCGCTACCGAGCACCTGGTTCGACTCAGAGATAACCTTCTCTGCACCATTAACCGAGCTTATGGCAGCGAGCGCGGACTGGAGCTGGGAAGTGGCTCGATCGAGGGCATCCACAGCACCGGCCCGGTTTGTGTCCATTTGCTGCTGGGCTTCGTTACAGTTCTGAAGGGCAGCTTGAATGAAAGCGGCGGCCTGCTTTGGTTGCGCTTCCAGTGACTGCAACTGCGTCGCGGTGAAGCGAAGGCGAAGATCATTGAGTTTCTGCTCTGAAACTTCAGCCTGCACGCCCGCTTCCTGAAGTCTGGCGCGCAGTTCAGCAAGCCTGGACTCGGCATTTGTCTGCCGATCGCGGGATGCCTTCAATTCTTCTTGTGCCTCGTGAACGGGGGGCATCACCTGAGCAATGGTGGCTAGAATCTGACCGGCGATCTGGGACTTCTGTGCCAGGTTTGGTGCATCTTGGAGAGAGGGAAGCAGTTGGAAGGACTGGCTTATTGCCTTCTGTGCGGTCTGCACAGCACCGTCAAGTTTGTCCGCTTGGGTGTAGCCCAATTGAGCGCGCGCAAACTGCACTTCGTCCGCGGCAGCGCGTAGTGCCTCATCTGAAGCCAGGAGCTGCTGCTGGGCTAGGTCCACCTGGTGCTGCTGTTCCTGCGGGTTGGTGGGGAGAGACTTACCAGCAGCACCGAGCTTCGCCTTCTTCTTGCTCGACTTTGCGAGCACCACGACTACGGCCAGGATGATTGCCGCAACGGCAACGAAGAAGATGACTCCCGCAAACGAACCACCTGCGGAGCCTGAACCTCCCGAAGAGCCAGAACCAATTGCGCTGCCAATGCTCGCAACGAAGGCTGCGGAAGCCTGCGCAGCGTGCTCACCATCCATTGGGTCGGCCTCTGCCGCAATCGCCAATGCGTCGTCCCAGGCGCGGTCAATAGCACGGTCGCTGATCAGGCTGGAATCCTCAGAGATGTTGGTGCACCAAGACGAGTCGCGCTCCTCGAACGCCAGTGCGAATACCACGGAGTTCTCTGGCAACTGCGAGAGGTTTCCCGCTTGGGAGCACCAGTCAGTTGGATCGTAGCCAGAAAAGTCTGGGACGAGGACGACAAAGGTATCTATGCCTCGACCTGCAGTTAGAGAGATTTCGTTGCGGATGCTGCCAGCTTCGCTTGTTGTGAGGAAGCCCGTCGGGTCGGTGACAGGTTCGGTGAGGGGGACTGGCTCGGATGACGGTAGTGGGCCAGTTGCCGGGTGTGGGGTGGATGCGGTTGCAACCAGAGGCACTGCGGCGATGAGGGCTGCGACAATGAGGGCCAGCAAAACCATCCATTTGTGGCGTACTTTGAGGAGGGGGGTGCTTGGTCTGAGCATCTGCACTTGGTTCGCCTGCCTATCCGAAGTTGGTGGGGCCCTGAAGAAATATGTGCCTTCTGTAAGCCCGATCACTCAATACTACCGACTGTGCTTGACATCGCCTACACCGTCCTCGCAGCCGGATACCCTGGTTGTTATGCGGTCAGCCGACAGTCTCAAAACTGTGGCCGTGACCAAGTAGAATAGACAGACCCAGCATTTCGCTGCGGTTGTGAGTGGAGATGTGGGTGAGAGAAGTGCCTACCGGCAAAGTTAAATTTTATGACGCGGAACGCCAGTTTGGTTTCATTTCGGGTGACGATGGAGCGCGCGTTTACCTCCATTCTTCGGTTCTGCCCGATGGACACCCTGCACCGAAGCCCGGAACGCGTGTTGAGTACGGTGTTGCAGACGGCCGAAGAGGCCCCCAGGCAATCTCTGTGAAGATTCTTGAGCAACCATCTCTTCTTCGCGCCCAGCGTCGCAAGCCGCAAGACATGGTCCCAGTTGTTGAGGATCTCATTAAGCTTCTTGATGGGTCATCAGATTCATTACGTCGAGGGCGTTACCCTGCGAACTCCCATCAGATCGCCAAGGTACTTAAAGTCGTTGCGGAGGATTTCGATGCCTGATTCCACACCGAATGACAGTGCCGGCAGGGGTTCCGAAGCCCAGAGTCTCTTGACCGAGCAAGTGGTTGAGGATGCAGAGACAGGGACGCAAGATCCGGCGGTAGTGGACATGGCGGCCAGGGCCAAGCGCAACAGGGCATTTCGTAAGGACACGGTTCTAATGGACTCGGTGTCTGTTGCGAGGGAGGCGGCTCTGTCTGTCGCTCGTGAGTCCTCTCTGGGGGACCACGCTGGTGTGCGTATGGTCGGTGATCGCTTGGCAACTCACCGATTCGTATGCCTCGAGGCCGGGTACCCGGGATGGTTCTGGGAAGTTACGCTTGGACGCGCACCTCGGTCAAAAAAGGCAACGGTTTGCGAGATTGATTTGGCCCCCGGGCCAGATGTGGCGCTGGCTCCCCCGTGGATCCCGTGGCGAGACCGTTTGCAACCCGGTGACGTATCCAGAACGGATGTGCTGCCGTACGACGCAAATGACGGGCGCCTACAGAATGGGTTCGAAGAGGTTGACTCTGACGAAATTGAGTTGGCTGGTTTGAATGAGATGGGGCACGGACGCAAGCGTGTTCTCTCGCAGCACGGCTTGGATTTGGCTGCGGACCGCTGGTACGACTCCCCCCAGGGCGCTGTAGCAGGAGTCAAGCCGGACGCTATGTGCGCTTCGTGTGGATTCCTGTTAAAGATGCAGGGAACTATGGGCACCCTCTTTGGCGTGTGTGGGAACGAGTGGTCACCAGATGATGGTCGGGTTGTGAGTTTCGACCACTCATGCGGCGCGCACTCCGAAACAGACCAGCCTCAGCAGCGCTCACAATGGCCACTGGTGACATCACGGATCAATGACGATGATGTTGAAATCGGAGAATTTTCGGCGTAACTCTGCGGATTTACAGCAACTTACTACCTGGAGTTTTCAAGCGAGCCTCATGACGCCTGAGAAAATGTGTTCCTCCATTTTACCAGGTTGTTCGTCGCCGCCCGAATGGCGGATGCGGTGCGAGATGGCGCAAAAATCGGGGTCACACTGTGGAGAGTGAACACAAAGGTAGCTGGCAACCAGCAGAAGCAGGCACAGAAAACACCAGACGATCAATCCGGATTCCTCAGCAACTTCTTCCAACTGTCACAGCGAGGCTCAACTGTAAGTCGTGAGGTACGAGGTGGCTTGGTCACCTTTATCACGATGGCTTACATCCTGATCCTTAACCCCGCAATCCTCTCGGCGAACACTGAGGGAACAGATATTACGATTGCCGCGATCGCCACGGGCACGGCCCTGGTCGCCGGCATCCTCTCCATCCTCATGGGCATCTTCGCCAACTTCCCCCTCGCGATGGCTGCCGGAATGGGGCTCAACGCCCTCGTCGCTTTCAACCTCGGGCTTGGTTTGGGCCTGACCTACCAGGAGTCGATGGGACTGGTCTTCTGGGAGGGCGTGCTCATCCTCATCCTCGTTCTTACCGGCTTCCGTGAGGCAGTCTTCCGCGCGGTTCCCCGGCAGATGCGCAGCGCAATCTCCGTTGGCATCGGGCTTTTCATTGCGTTTGTTGGCCTGATCAATGCCGGTATTGTGCGCCCCGGTGGCACGCCGGTCCAGCTTGGCGTCGGCGGATCCCTCTCCGGGTGGCCCGCACTGATCTTCGTCATTGGGTTGATCACGATCGTGATTCTCCACGCGCGCAAGGTGAAGGGTGCGATTCTCCTGGGAATCACGTTCGCAACGGTAGTGGCGTTCATTGTCCAGGCAGTCGCCAAGGTGCCGGTTGTAAGCGACGAGGTCGCTGGCGGCTGGCAGTCAACTGTCCCGCAGCTCCAGGGCTCACCAATCCAGATGCCGTCGTTCGCGACCATCTTCCAGATCGACTTCTTCGGCGCATTTACAAAGCTCGGCATTCTCCCCGTAATCCTCCTGATCTTCTCCCTCATGCTGGCCGACTTCTTCGACACCATGGGCACAATGGTTGCTGTTGGCTCGGAAGGGGACCTTTTGGACGAGGACGGAATCCCGCTGAAGTCCCGTTCCATCCTGGTTGTTGATTCACTGGGTGCGATCTTCGGCGGTCTGGGCGGCGTTTCTTCAAATACCGCTTACGTTGAGTCAACTGCGGGTGTTGGCGAAGGTGCTCGGACGGGGCTGGCTTCCGTCGTTACGGGTTCCCTGTTCCTGGTCGCGATGTTCTTTGCGCCGCTTGCCGCCCTGGTTCCCGCAGAGGCTGCCTCGACCGCACTGGTGTTTGTCGGCTTCTTGATGATGTCTCAAGTCACGGACATCGATTGGACAGATGTTGAGTACGCAATTCCAGCATTCTTGACGATTGCGCTGATGCCATTCGCCTACTCCATCACAGCGGGTATCGGAGCGGGCTTCATCTTCTATACAGTTATTCAAGTAGCCCGAGGCAAAGCAAAGTCCGTGCACGCTCTCATGTGGATTGTCTCCGCAATGTTCTTGCTCTACTTTGCACTGGGGCCAATTCAGACCGCGATCGGCGGTTAGTTCCCAACTTTTAGAGGAGGCGCCACTCTTCGTGAGTAAGACCTTTCAGTCCCTCGGCTTCTACAACTACAAGCTGTGGTTTACGGGCAACATTTTTGCTTCATCCGCCCAGTGGATGCAGCGTGTAGCTCAGGACTGGCTGGTACTGACCGTGCTCACGGAGGGGGGCGGCCTCGAACTAGGCATCGTCACGGCCCTGCAGTTTGCCCCGATCCTACTGTTCTCTGCGTGGGCGGGAGTGGTTGCTGACAGGCTTGACCGCCGCCACCTCCTGCAGATTACTCAGACGCTCACCGCCCTGAGTGGCTTGGTCTTGGGCATCCTAGTGCTATCCGGTTCCGCTGAGCTGTGGATGGTATACATCCTTGCGTTTGTCGGTGGGACAGCGGGAGCCTTTGACAACCCGGTGCGGCAGGCATTTGTTTCCGAGCTGGTCCCAGCCCGCATGCTCCCGAACGCGGTCGCTCTCAACTCGACTGCTTTCAACTCTGCGCGACTAATCGGTCCGGCTATTTCCGGCGTCGTCATCGACTGGGTTGGTCCGGGTTGGGTGTTCGTGATCAACGCAGGATTGTTCTTGGTGCCCGTCTTCACCTTGGCGCTGATGCGCAAAGATGAGTTGTCAACGCCCCCCAAGATCCCACGCGAAAAAGGCCAGTTGCGGGAAGGGATCAACTACGTCCGAGGACGTAAGGACATCATTCTCATTTTGGTGGTGATGGGGATGATCTCTTGCTTCGGCTTGAACTTCCAAATCACTTCGGCACTGATGGCGACGCAGGTCTATAACCTGCCAGCAGGTGGCTACGGTCTTATGAGCACGTTCCTTGCCATCGGAGCTGTATCTGGTTCTCTGGTTATTGCGCGCAATAACAACCCGCGGCTGCGTCTCATCGTGGGCGCGGGCCTCCTGTTTGGCACCTTCCTTGGCTTCTTGGCGCTGGCTCCGAGCTACATGTGGTTCCTGGTGATTGCTATCCCAACCGGTGCACTATCAATGACACTGATCGCCTCGGCGAACGCCGCGGTGCAGATTTCGACAGAACCCAAGTTCCGCGGACGAGTCATGGCTCTCTATTCCATGATCTTCCTAGGAACCACGCCCATTGGAGCCCCTATTGTTGGATGGATTGGTGAGGAATGGGGCGCTCGCTGGGCAATGGGGATTGGTTCAATCGTTTCAATTGTCACGGCTGTTTTCGCGGCGCTGTGGGGTTTCCTGGTGTGGAAGATCCGCCTGGAATGGGACGGTCTACATACCCCTCACCTGGTGATTCCCGGGGCCCCGAATGCGAAACTTGCGGTCGCCTCAGAAGGTGATGCGGTACTTGCTGCGGCCGGAGCTGACACTGGGCCGGTGACACTGCCTAAGACCGAGGCCGACGTCGACCTCGCCCAGCAGGTTCAGGAAGAAACCGAAGAGGAAGAACTCAAAGACTAAGTTGAGAGGTAGCCTGGTCGACCATCCAGTCCACACAGGCTAGGAGCGAACCGATGTCGGACGTTTCCACTGACGGAAATGACGCGATGCGCAGTTGGTTGCGCCCAAGCTTTCGGTAACCCTCAATATCGACGATGCCGACGTCTCGAAGAGTTCGCGCGAGGTCGTAGACATCAATTTCCGGGGCAAGATCAACCGTGGTTGTCACGGGTGAGCGCAACGCCGGGTCTGCGACAAACAGGGATGCGAATGGGCGCGTTTCTGCCCACTCGTGGATCAGGTTGGCGCCGGCGCGGGCCCGCTTCTCCATGGCAGATAAACCCCCATTGTCAAGCATCCACTTGATTTGCTCGTCGAAGAGGATGAGTGTTGCGATGGCTGGCGTGTTGAGCGTCTGGTCCACACGTGACGCCTTGACGGCCTCGTCGAGGTTCAGGATTGCTGGCACGAAGCGGTTTGTGTCTGCCACGAGCCGCTGTGCCCGCTCTAGCGCGTCGGGGGAGAGGACTGAAATCCACAAGCCGCCCTCGGACCCGAAACACTTTTGTGGCGAAAAGTAGTAGGCATCGACCAGGTCCCAGTCAACAACGGAGGCACCCGCGATCGAGGTCGCATCTACCAGCGTTAACGCGGGCGACGGGGCGCCGCGGTAGAGGGGAGACACCACGCCGGTTGAGGTTTCATTCTGGGTATACGCGTACGCATCAGCAGTGGCGGCATTGTCTTCAACTGTGGCGAGCTCACCCGGGGGTGCTTTGACCACATCGACACTGGCCCACGGCGCTGCAGAGATATCGTCAGCAAACTTAGCCCCAAACTCTCCGAACACGGCAGCCTTCGCCCTCGTCTCCACAAGGCAGGAGGTAGCGATGGCCCAGAACGCGGTCGCGCCACCATTTCCGAGGGCGATTTCGTAAGAAGGAGGTAGCGAAAACAGCTCTCGAAGGCCTTCTCGGATGGAGGCTACCCGCGACTTCACGGGAGACTGGCGGTGGGATGTTCCCAGTTCGCTCGCGTCGGCAAGTGCATCCATTTGAGCGGGACGGATTCGGGATGGTCCCACGCCAAACCTGCCATCGGATGGTAAGAGGTGGGATGGTGGTGGGGTCAGAATCGTCATGCGTCCTAGGTTAGTTAATCGGCGACTTCTTGGCTTGGCAACGACATAGCGCGGACGGCAGGTATCGTAACAGGTGAAGCTTCGCAACAGTTTGGGGGATGACGGTGTCGGCTGACTTGATTGATACAACAGAGATGTACCTGAAGACCATTTTCGAACTGGAAGAAGATGGAGTCGTGCCACTGCGGGCACGTATCGTTGAACGCTTAGGCCATTCCGGTCCAACAGTTTCGCAGACAGTTGCACGTATGGAGCGCGATGGTTTAGTGACGGTTCGAGAAGATCGCCACCTCGACCTGACGCCGACGGGACGTTCTCTTGCGCGTGACGTTATGCGCAAGCACAGACTCGCGGAGCGGCTGCTGGTGGACATCATAGGGATGGATTGGGCTACGGCTCACGAGGAGGCGTGCCGTTGGGAACACGTCATGTCCGCGGCTGTGGAAGCCTACCTTCCGCCTCTCCTGGGTGACCCAACTACGGACCCCTATGGCAACCCAGTTCCAGGCCTCGGTCGACCCGTGCGAGGTGAAGAGAGAGTTGAGGATGTCGCCGCAAGATCGACTGAGCCGACCGAAGTGACGATCTCTCGCATTGGTGAGCCAATCCAAGCAGAGGTGGGCTTGCTTGAAGAGTTAGCTGAAGTTGGCATTCTCCCCGGTACTCGGGTCACCATCGTTCTTCGAGGCGGCGACGTAATCGTTTCAAAAGTGCCCGAAACGGATGAGGAGCGCCGGTTTGAAGTGGGCTCACTACGCGTTCCTAAGGCTTTAGCCCCACATCTGTTTGTTCTAGCGGACGCAAACCCACTTCTGTGAGTTAGATTTCGTTACGTTAGCGTGACATTCGGTGTTTGTTGGCCTAATCTTCATAGAGGAACCTCGGACTTTCGGGAATCCCGCACCCATTGCAGCCTAGTCTGCGTCGCTTTGGGTGTTGATAGGACAAGACGCAGAGTGGGGGAACCACCACTGATCTAATGATCTTGGGGTGAGGTCCTCTTCGGAGGGCGGGACGACCGTTCCTAACCCGACAGCTAACCTCGCAGGCTTAAACGGGAGAGATGGATTGACAGTTAACTACAGTGCACCGCGTCACCGCAGTGTCTCAAAGACAACTACACCGCTCAGCAGCCTTACTGACACACTTACATCCAGCGGCTTCACCACGAAGCGCATTGCCGTTGCTTCCGCAACTGGGGTTGCGGTTACCGCAACAATTGCTGGTTCAGCATTTGCTGGAACACTTCCTTCGGCTGTCCCTTCTCAGCCCTCAGACGATTTCGTCTCCAACCTGTCTGCCGTTGATTCTGCGACGCTTGTTTCTTTGGATATCGCGTGGGAACCCGGCGATGAGGTCGCGGCAACCGCGGCTGAGCCAGCTGTTGAAGAAGTGGTTGAAGAAGTTGCGACGGAGACCGCCAGTCGTGATTACGATCGTTCAGCTGCCAGTGCTGAATCCTCTAGCGTTGTCCCGCCTGCTCGCGCTGGCAGCGTGGTAGAGACCGCACTGCAGTACGTTGGCTACCCCTACGTTTACGGTGGTAGCAGTCCGAGCGGCTTTGATTGCTCCGGTTTCGTGCAGTACGTTTTTGCGCAGCACGGTATTGGTCTCCCTCGCACGTCTGGTGAGCAGGGTCGTGCAGGAACGCAGATTCCTGCTTCCGAAGCACAGCCGGGTGACTTGGTCGTGTGGGGTGAAAGCCACATTGCGATCTACATTGGCGACGGCATGATCGTTCATGCATCAACACCTGCAACCGGTGTGAAGGTTAGTTCCCTTTACGGTTCATACTACTTCTCACGCGTTTAGTCGCAGACTTCAGAAGACCGTGCCGGACTTTGTCTGGCACGTTTTTCGTTAACTGGTGCGCCCCCCGGGCCCTAGTGGTGTGTGCCGGTGTGACGCGCCGCGAATGCAGGTTTTCTCCCGATTCGACTTTGTGACGCGAGACACTTGAGGCACAATGAAGTAGATGGTGCGCAGTGACACCAGAGGCGAGAGTTTTGGGGGCGAAACGATAATGGGACACATCCAAGAGTTAGTGGTTGGTGTCGATGGTTCAGACGAAGCGCTTGATGCGGTCAAGTGGGCCGGTGCTCGTGCTTCGGCCTCGGGAGCCCGATTGCGAATTGTTTGTGCTTACGCAATTGCCTCTTACAGCGCAGCCGCCCTCGACGGTGGATTGGCAGTATTAGATGACAATGCACTCCGCATCGGTGCGGAACGAGTTATTGAGGATGCTGCGGCGTCGATCAGGGATCTTGATGTCTCAGTGACCACCCAGGTTGAGGTGGGTGACCCGTCGAGTGTCCTAGTAGAGCTGTCCCACCATGCGGATCTTATTGTCTTGGGTTCGCGAGGTGGCGGTGGGTTCGCAGATCGTCTGCTTGGCTCTGTGTCGTCGTCAGTGCCAGCACACGCCAGATGCCCGGTGGTGGTGGTGCCCCCTCACCGTTCCGGAGCTCCCTTCGTTCCGATCCGCCGGATTGTTGTTGGTACGGATGGTTCTGACACAGCCTCAATGGCGCTCAAGAAGGCCGTTGATGAGGCCGTGATTTGGAACGCAGAACTGACAGTGGTTGCGGCGGTCCCCATCGCCACTGGTGGGGGAATGATGGGGTGGGTGCCCCCCGCAATGGACCGGCAAACACTGCTTGATGACATCACAACCAGCATGGATCGTGCTATCGCAGAGGCAGTTGGCGACCGCACCATTCGAGTTGCTCGGCACGCACTCGACGGCAGTGCGGCAGCCCTTCTCACCGAATTTTCAACCGCAGTGGACCTGGTAGTGGTCGGAACTCGAGGGCGGGGCGGGTTCGCAGGCATGCTTCTCGGATCTACATCACAGACCGTCCTTCATCATTCAACCTGCCCCGTAATGACGGTCCCATCGCGTCAGCGTGACCGTGAGCCCAATCCCTCCCAGTCGTGGCAGAGGCGCTAGCCACCTCATATAAATGACAGCGGTGGTTTGTGTCGGTGCGTCCGGATGTTAAGCTGGACAGTGCTTTCCGGGAAACCGGACGCGCCCTCGTAGCTCAGGGGATAGAGCACCACTCTCCTAAAGTGGGTGTCGGACGTTCGAATCGTCTCGGGGGCACTTCATAGGGCCGCTGATTCTCAACGTACAGCGTTCCCCTCTGAACGCTGGATCTTGGGTCAGTTCTGCAGGTTCGGGTCGTGAGTGGGGTCGAGGTACGGTTGCGGGCAGCCTTCGGAAAGAGAGTCCGGCCGGTACTCGTAGTGCCATGGTTCGTTCGCGTAGATCTGGCAGAGTCCAAAGCCAGAGCTTCGGTCTTGGAACCAGAGGTAGGCATCTAGGTCTTCGATGTCCACCGCGTCACCGGAGACATGCGCAGACGTTTCCGGGGTGGCAACCCAGCGGGCGGCTTCTTCGAGTGACCCGTAATCCGAGACTGCTTCTGTCAACAGCTGTTCCTGGAGCGCGGGAGCCCGCCACCCACTGTTGATGAAGATTTCCACTCCCTCCTCACGTGCTGCGCGTGTCGCCTGTTCTAGGGCATTCCGTAGGTCGGGAGAAAGCCCGCTGATACCGGGGAGGCTCTCATCGAACACTGTTGCGTGGGTAGGGAGGACGCCCATCTCCCGATCGTCAACTTCACGTGTCTGCACCGTGGACCCCACAAGACTGCCAAATGTCGCCTGGGGGGCTTGGCATGATACGAGGACGATTGCGGCGAGCGAGAGGGTCGCACACCCGGCAGTGAAGCGGAAGAGTCTGTTCTTGGTCGAAATCCTGTATTGAGCATTCATGCATTCAGTACATGTGAGGGAGTGTTGCCAGTCCGTATGCGCTTTTCGATACGTTCGCAATATGCCACCACGCGTAGCCTTGGAAGTATGCGGGTACTGATCGTTGAGGACGAACCTCTTCTGGCTGAGGCCATTCGTGACGGATTACGGCTTGAGGCGATTGCTGCCGACATTGCGTTAGATGGCGAGACCGCGCTCTATCTGCTCGACCTGAACGAGTACGACATTGTCGTTCTCGATCGAGATCTGCCCCGGCTCTCAGGGGATGAGGTGGCCAAGAGAATTGTGCAGTCGGGAAGCGGCCTGCCGATCCTGATGCTCACGGCAGCCGACCGGATCGACGACAAGACCTCGGGCTTTCAACTGGGAGCTGACGACTACCTGACGAAACCATTCGATTTTCAAGAGCTCGTTCTCCGGATCCGAGCGCTTGATCGTCGACGGGCTTCGCGGCGCCCTCCCGTGTATGAGCTGTCGGGTCTCAAATTAGACCCGTTTAGGCGTGAGGTGTATCGGGAGGGCCGATATGTTGCCCTGACCCGGAAGCAGTTCGCCGTGCTCGAGGTGCTCATGTCGGCTGAGGGAGGCGTGGTGAGTGCTGAGGACTTGCTCGAACGAGCATGGGATGAGAACGCGGACCCATTCACCAATGCGGTACGAATCACCGTCTCCGGTCTGCGTAAGCGACTTGGAGAGCCCTGGCTCATCGGCACGGTACCAGGTGCCGGCTACCGGATAGAGGGCCCGGCCAGTGCAGAGAAATAGGCGTGGAGGCATGAGTGTGCGTTGGAAGCTTGCGCTGAGTTACGCGGCATTCCTTATGGCAGCGGGCACGCTCCTCCTCGCCGTCGTCTGGGTATTCCTGCTGCGATACGTTCCCAATACGGCAATCGCCACCACCTCGACCTTTGTTCCCAATCGTTCTGACCTGCTGAGAGCCTTCCTCCCACCGACCCTCATCGCTCTCATCGCACTTCTGGTCGGAGGAGTCCTGGGCGGGTGGTTGCTCGCAGGCAGGATGTTGTCACCGCTTACACGAATCACAGAGGCGACACGCGTCGCCGGTACGGGTGTCCTCTCTCACCGGATCCAAATGGATGACCGGAAGGACGAGTTTGGCGAACTGGCGGATGCCTTCGATGGGATGCTTGCGAAGCTCGAGCTGCACGTCTCCGAGCAGCAGCGTTTTGCGGCGAACGCTTCACATGAGCTACGTACGCCGCTCGCGATCACACGCACCATCATCGATGTGGCACAAAAGGATCCAGGACGAGACCCTGTTGCCGACCTGGCGCGTCTGAAAGACACGAACGATCGTGCCATCGCTCTCACGGAGGCACTCCTGCTGCTAAGCCGTGCCGGGAATACCATTGCCGAGCCGGAGATCGTCGACTTATCACTCCTTGCCGATGAGGCAGTTGAGACGCTGCTCCCGCTTGCCGAGCAGCACGGTGTGGTCCTGACAATCGACGGGTCATCTGTCGATGTGTTGGGCTCGTCGCCTCTGCTCCTTCAGATGATCACGAACCTCGTCCACAACGCGATCGTGCACAACCTGCCGCAGGGGGGCCAGGTTCGAGTGAGCACCTTGCGGGAGCGAACTCGAGCGATCGTGGTCATTGAGAACACAGGGGCTGAGATGGCTGCGGTCAAGCTCTCAAGACTCACGGAGCCATTCTTGAAAGCTGCGGGTCGGACACGACTTGACGATCAGCCAGGAAATGGGCTCGGGCTCTCGATCGTCGAGAAGATAACCCGAGCACATCTCGGTGTGCTGCGCCTGGCGCCTCGCCACGGTGGCGGGATGATTGCACGCGCAGAGTTTCCAGCCTCATAGAAAACGGTGGGGCACCGCCGGAGTACCCAACCGTTTAGGGTGAAGGCATGAACAGTATTCTCCTTAGCCTCTCTGCCATCGCGCTTGGGCTAAGCCTGCTCTGCGGCTCTGTGTCGTTGCGTGAAAAAGTCAGGGTCAAGCGCCGTACCTGGGCGGTTCTTGGCACCGTAGCATTCATTATTGCGGGTGTCTTTGTTCTGATAACTCTCAGGAGTGACCCGTACGTTCCGGTGCCAATGGTTTGGGTTGCAGGTGCACTGCTTCTGCTTGGCCTGATCTTCTGGATTGCACTTTTCGTCCTCAACCGGAGCTCTGGGGACGGGCTGGGGCTTGTCGCAGTGCACCTCAAATTTGCGGGAAGAGTGGCCCTACCCGACTGGGAGTCCCTTGATACTAAAGACTTGCGTGCGACTGACCGGTCGGACGCGTCGCACATCAACCAGATTGTCAACGTGGGTGCCGTCCTCGTCATTGTGCCTGGCATCGCCCTGGTGTTGGCGGCATCGATTCTGATGAATGTCCGCGGTAATCAAACATCCGACTTTCTGTCGCACGCAGTAGGGTTCTATACCCTCCTGATCGCAACATGTTGGACGGCCGCATACGTCCTCACTATCGCTGCGACTTCCCTAATGCAGGTATTGCGGGGAAACGGTGGTGGCATCACGCTTCCAAGAGTCGCGATCAGCCTTGGCACTTGGGCTGGGTTCGGAGCTGCTGCAGGTGTATTTGTGGGCGCGTTGATCCCGCTTGTGGTCGTTCCTCTGTCAACCGGGGAGTTCCATCTCTTGGGTATGGCCCTACTTGACACGGTGTCCCCGTCACTCCTCTTGGATATCTCCACGGCCGGGGCCGTGTACGGGTTCTTGATTGGCGAGGTTGTCTCAGTTGTGAGCATTTCAGCGCGAGAGAAGAACCTCTACATCAGGTCTGTCCTGCCGCCGTTGATGTTTGCAGTCACCAGCTCCCTGCTTGGACTGGCGGGGCTCACCCCCGGTGCTCTTTCCAAGGCGCTCTCGACTGAGTACTCAAAGACCATGGTGCCGGGTAAGAGTGGTGAAGATCCGTTCACCACGGCACTCACCCAGGGTCTGGACACTCAGGATGGTTGGGCCCACGTTGTTGCGGGTCTCGACCAACACGGATGGAACCAGGTGGTCGACCACCACGTGTTCTTCGTCCTCACCTGGGTCGCTGCCATACTTGTTGCGGCATTCACACTGACAATCGGTATCCGCAAACGCGAGATGGAACTGCTTAGCCTGCCACCACGGCGCGGAATCGACATGTCTTAGCCTTCAAGCGTTGACAGGTCGCCCTCGTCTTGGCCGAGGGCGCGGGCGCGCAACACTCGACGCATTATCTTCCCAGATCGAGTTTTCGGTAAGGAATCGACATAAGAAATTTCGTCCGGCTTGGCGATAGGTGAGAGGTGTTTGGCGACATGGGAGCGCAGATCTTCCGTCATTTCGCGACCCTCCGCTCGACCGGGGTTGAGGACAACGTAGACGTGGATTGCGTTGCCTTTGATCTCATGGGGGAGGCCGATGGCCGCTGCCTCTGCTACGGCAGAGTGTGAGGTGATGGCCGACTCGACCTCGGCCGTGCCAAGGCGATGCCCCGACACCTTGATAATGTCGTCGGTTCGTCCAATCACCCAGTAGTAGCCGTCCTCATCCCGTCGGGCAGAGTCCCCGGTTGCGTATTTCCCGGGGTAGACGCTCCAGTATGCGTCAACATAGCGTTGGTCATCCCCGTAGAGGGTGCGCATCATGGCTGGCCACGGGTTGAGCAGAGTGAGGAAACCCTCGACCCCATCTTCGACGGGATTTCCGACCTCGTCCACAATCTGCGCCTCCTGGCCGAAGACGGGGCGCCCCGCTGAACCCGGCTTCTGCGGCATCGCCGGAACCCCAGCAATCTGGAACATCCCCGTCTCTGTCTGCCACCAGGTGTCCATGATGGGACAGCGCCCCTGCCCGACCACATCGTAGAACCACAGCCAGGCCTCGGGGTTGATCGGCTCCCCGACAGTCCCCAGAATGCGCAGACTTGAAAGGTCGTGGCGGTTCACCCAGGCATCCCCGAAACGCATCAGGGAGCGGATGGCGGTCGGTGCCGTGTAGAACGTGGTGATCCCATAGTGTTCGATCAGTGACCACCAGCGGTCGGGGTGGGGATACGATGGTCCGCCCTCGAACATGAACGAGGTCGCCCCGTTGAGGAGGGGACCGTAGACAACGTAGGAATGGCCGGTAATCCACCCGGCATCCGCCGTACACCAGAAGCGGTCCCCGTCGTGGATGTCAAAAGTGTCGTGCAGGGTGGCATAGGTGCCGACCATGTAGCCGCCGTGGGTGTGGAGGACCGCTTTCGGCTTCCCGGTTGATCCGGAAGTGTAGAGGATAAACAGTGAGTGTTCGGTGTCCACCTGCACTGTTTCACAGGCTCCCCGCGCGATCGGTAGAGCTGTGAGGTCGTGATACCAGTGGTCCCGCAGTGGGTCCATTTCGACCTCTGAACCCGTCCGTTTGATGACGAGGACGTTCTCCACTGTGGGGGAGAACCGCACGGCCTCATCGACAATGCTCTTGAGAGGAAACACCGAACCGTTGATCCACGAACCGTCGGCCGTGATCACAACTTTCGACTCTGAATCATCTATGCGGGCAGTGAGTGCGTCAGCAGAGAAGCCCGCGAAAATCACCGAGTGAACGGCACCGATCTTCGCACATGCGAGCATCGCAAAAAAGACTTCGGGGATGCGAGGCAAGTAGATGGTGACCCGGTCGCCCTTGTGGACACCGAGGGCCTTGAGGACGTTAGCCATCTGAGTGACAGCGCGGTTGAGCGAGAAATATGAGAAGGTGCGGGTTTCCTTCCCGTCCTCGGACTGCCACAGCAGTGCTAGCTTGTTCTTACGTGGACCATCGAGGTGGCGGTCAATCGCATTGGTGACGATGTTGGTTTGTCCGCCCACGAACCACTTGAAGAAGGGTGCCTCACTGTCGTCTAGCACTTGGGTCCAAGGCTGGGACCAGGTGAGCTCCTTAGCGCGCCCGTCCCAGTAATCAATTGGGTCGCGGCCCGCGGATGCTTCAACTGCGCGCCAGTCCTTCACCCACGCTTCATCCACAATGGCAGGGATGGGCGGGTAGATATCCTGGGAGGAATCGCCGGTTGCAGTCATCTCAAGATCCTTCTCTCTGTGCTCAACTCTGAGTGGTCTTGTCGCTATAGTGCACGATGTTGGGTGATCGGGGGAAGAGAGTCCCAGAATGACCCCCTGTACGGCACGCCGATCGCGCGAGCAGGCGCACAGTCGCTAGTGTTGCTTTGTGGCCCGTTCATTTTTTTCGCGTAAGAGCTCCCGACGTGCGGCGCCCAATGGTGCCCAGATTGAGGCCGAGGGCGTTCCCGAAGAGCCCCCTCATGCTGATGAAGTTCCCGCTGCAAGTCCGCGAGGTGAGGATGAACAAGGTGGGGATGAAGAAGAGGATGCGTCTGTTTCGCAACCAGTAGAGGATACTAGCGATTCCTCCAGTCTTCTTGATATGGCGACCGCTCTGCGCACACAACTGGCCGCTTCCGCGCGTCAGGATGCTGCTACGGCCGCAAGTCTGGCCGTGCCTTTGAAGAGTCTTCACCCAGGAGGTCTTGCGGCGCTCTATGCAGATACGCCAACGCGGCTATCCAGTTTGGTCCGCGAGCCCACCGCGCTTGCGGATATAACCGAAAAGGTCAACAGCCTGGGCGCGTTTGCTGAAGCGATGGCGACCCGCCACGGTGGTATCGTCATGCACTTGGTGGTGGGCAGCGCTTCCTGGGGTGGGCAGCGCCCGGCATCGCACGTCCCCGTATTCATGAGGCAGGTTGTAGTTGGCAGCGACGAGGACGGATCTGCGACCCTGCAGCTAATGCCAGGAGTTGAGGTTTCGTCCAGGTTGCTGCGTGAGGCAGCCGCAGCCGGGGTTGACATAGACAGAGACCTCCTGTTTGAGGCGCTGCATGGGCCCGGGGGTTTTTCGCCGGCTAGCGCCCTCGACAAAATTGCCGAAGTTGGGCGCAACATCGAGAGTTTTAGACTCAGGGACGAAATGTCCCTGGCGATCCTCACGCATCCCACAGCGGCACTTTTTAGAGACCTGGCGGATGTGGAGTTTCTTGAGCAGTCCCCTCTGTTGGTGGCTCTCAATGGCGACCGCACCGCTCAGATCGAGGCGGCTACTCAGCCGCAACCCGCAAATCCCGCCGACCGTGACCCCTGGAAGGAGGTTGGAGTTGGGGACCAATCCCCTCAGGTCCAAGACGTAATCGAACAGATTGCGGGCGGAGGATCCTATGTGGTGGTGGCAGAGAACGACTCGGACCTCATCGCGGGTGCGGTTTCCGCTGCCGCGGCTCTTGCTGGTGATGGGAAATCGGTTCTTGTTGTTGCAAATGATCAGGACGCCTATGGTGCTCTTGCCGCACGTTTTGAAGAGATGCGGATCGAATCGGTTGTGGCAAATTTCTTTCCGGATCGTTTTGACGAGGGCGTCACGACGCTTCTTGATACCGCGATGCGTGATGTTGCGCCGGGGCTGAATGAGGCGGAAACAGAGTCCATGCGGGTGGGGTTGCGGCGTGCTCGCGCTGCACTTACTGCCTATGAAGAGCAGTTGCACGCCGAGTTTGAAGAGTGGGGCGTGACGCCTTTTGATGCGCTGCAGGTTTTGACTGAGTTGACGTCCGACCCCGATGGGCCGACTACGCGTGTCAGGCTCTCTAGTGAGACCCTTGGACTTCTGTCCGAGGACGGTGCTGCGCATGCCCGCGATCTCCTCGAGGATGCCTCCCGGCAGGGGCTCTTTAGCGACCTTGGCGAGGCCAGTGGTTGGGATGACATCCCATTGGAAGATGCGGCCCAGGTTGACAGTGTTGTTGACGCGACTGAGACTCTGGCGCGAGAAGCGCTACCTGCACTGCGAGTGCAGATGGCGAGAGTTGCGGGACAAACGGGTCTCAGAACTGCCACCACTTTGGATGGCTGGAAAATGCAGCTGGAGCTCATCGCGCGAGCACGCACGATTCTCGACACATTCCGCCCGGAAGCCTTCGAAAGATCTCCAGCCGACCTCGTCATCGCGACGGCGACGCCCGAGTGGAGGAAACAAAAGGGAATAACGCTGAAAGGGTCCAAGAGGCGGCTTCTCGTCAAGCAGGCACGCGACCTGGTGCGTCCCGGTGTTCACATTGCTGACTTAAATCAGGCCCTGATTGAAGTTCAGGAGTGCCGCCACCAGTGGCTATCCGCATCTCTGGATGATGAGCCATGGCCCACCATCCCCGAGGGCCTAGAGAGCTGCGCAGAGACTCTGGCGGCAACGGAAGATTTACTTGCGGTGTGTGCCCCATACCTAGAGCAGACGTTTGGTGACCTGGGGTCGATGGCGCTGGATGAACTGTGTCCGACACTCGAGGCCTTGGCAGACGATGCTAACGGTGCACGTTTAGTACCGCAGAGACTCAGGGTTCTAGGCGAGCTGCAGGACCTTGGGTTGGGTGAACTGGTCGACGACCTTCGTCGTAGGCGTATCGACGGAGACCTGATAGGTCTCGAGCTTGATCTGGCCTGGTGGGCATCGGTCTTGGGCCTCATGCTCGCAGCCGAACCTAGGCTTGGTGGCTTCGATCCCGACCTGCTACAGGGGTTGGTCAGCGATGTGCGGGTCCTTGACGAGGCCCAAGTGGCAAGTTTGGGGCTGTCGGTGGTTGAGAGGGTTAAGGCACGGCGCCGTGACGCCCTCGCACTGTATCCGGAGCAATACACAGAGCTGGTGGCGTCCCTTGCGGGGGGAGCTGCCGGAGCCAACCTCTTCAACCAGTACTCGCTTGCCTGGGATCTGCTCCCTATCGTGTGTGCTGGACCTTCTATGGTTCCACTTCTGACCCGCCGACGTCACAGTGTCGATGTTGTGTTGGTTGTGGGAGCATCGAGCCTCTCTCTGGCGGAGACCGCCCCGGTGTTGGCTCGGGCAGACGACGCCGTGGTATTCGCACGGGGCGACGCTATCGAAGATGGCAGCTGGGTCACTCGCCTAACAGAGTTCCTCACCGTGTTGGAGTTGCCAGGTAAACCCATTACTGTCAACGGACATTTTGCCGACCTGGTTCGCAAGTACAAGCCAGACACCAGTATCACCGCAGTGCCCACGCCGCGACCGCCCGCGGATATAGAGCACATAAAAGTTGATGCCTCCGGTATGCCAGCTCCGACAACGGTGGCGATAGAGTCCTCCTTGGGTGAGGCGGAAGCCGCAGCGAACTACCTGATTAGATCCCTCATCGATGAACCTGAGACCAGCGTTGCTGTAGTCGCCTTCAACGACAGGCATGCCGATCGCATCCGCGTCTCACTGCGCAGAGCATTGGCGGAGAAACCGCAGGCGCTCAGCGTCAAACCGGAGAAGCTAATCGTCCTGCCACACGAACTGCCGGCGCTGTGCCCTGATCACACGGTACTTTCAGTGGGCTTTGCGAAGACCCCACACGGGCGAGTCATCCATGATTTTGGGGTGCTTTCCACTCCG
Source organism: Schaalia sp. JY-X159 (assembly GCF_014525425.1). Taxonomy (NCBI): domain Bacteria; kingdom Bacillati; phylum Actinomycetota; class Actinomycetes; order Actinomycetales; family Actinomycetaceae; genus Schaalia; species Schaalia sp. JY-X159. Next base: position 134,525 of record NZ_JACEXI010000007.1, read on the forward strand.
GAGGGCATGGACGTGATCGAAGCCATCGCGCAGGGAAGCGGTGGGAATCTCACAGTCATTACGTCTTTGGAATCGCAAGAGATTGACAGGTCTCGGCTCCGTCACGGCGGTGCATTGGCCCTGGTTGACTTGCTGGAGGTAGCTGAGGGACGTGACGAAGCGGCCGCTGAGGTTGACTCAGGGGAACATGTTCCGGATGACCTGTTGGTTGACTTGGCTGACCGCCTCCACCGTCTGGGACTTCCAGTTGCGGCGAATCTCGGTGGTGGTACGAACCGGATTCCGCTTGCCGTTGGACACCCAGAGGTGCCGGGGGAGTGGCTGGTTGCAGTGCTCACAGATGACCCGTCGTACCGGAGTGAGCCATCGCTTCGTGTTCGCGATAGGTACTGGCCAGAGCTGCTTGAAAGGCAGGGATGGAAGGTTCGCACGGAGCTGTCAATGTCGGTTTTCATTGATCCGACAAGGGAAGCTCAGCATGTTGTGGAGCTGGTCCTAGACGCCGTCGATGACTATTACGTTCGGATTGGTAAGCCGGTGACGCCGGCGTCCGCGGCGACGCTCGCCCTCGAAGGCGTGGAGCTGCGCGCATCGAAGAATCAGGCAGAGACGTCCCCTGAAGGCGTCTTAAGTGGAGACATCGCCGTGGAGGGCGAGCCCGCGCCTCACGATCAGACTGAAGGTGAGTCAGAGCCACACCTTGAGCCTGAAGGCGACCCGGAGCCACAGGGTGAGTCCGAAGACGCCCTGCAGCTGGAGGCGCCAGAAGTACAAGCAGAGCCGAAGGGTGCACCGGAAGGTGACCCGGAACCGCTTTTTGAGACGGTTGCAACGGGCGACGTTGATTCCCCGGTCCCGGACGGCGCTATTACCCTCAGCCCGCCCAACATCACCAAGGGACTTCCCCTCTCTGCTTACAGTGACGACCAACTTGACGATGTCGCAGCGTGGCTTCGAGCAACTAGTGCGGACGCGGACGAGGGCGAGTTGGTTGAGGGGATGAGGGAGGCAATCGGCCTGAGGCGCAGGGGCTCCCAGTCCCATGCGATCCTGCTCAACGTCATACGGCGTACCTCTGGACAGTGATGATGTCTGTGGCGGGTGAAGATGCGAAGCAAGGCGAGGACGAAGGAACGCCTACCAAAGCGCGCGTCCGACGAGCTGTCTATGTGACGAGAGTTGACAATGGGGGAGTCGAAGATGCCGTCATTGTTGGGGAGGACTCAGTCAGCCCCCTACGCTCAGACATGATCGATGCGCGTGATGAGGCGGTTCCAGAGGGAGAATCTCCAGAAGATCGGTGGCTGAGGGATAACGTTCCCCCTCACTGGTAGCAGGCCCACGCCACGGTCCCGTGCGCCGGCTCCGCCCCAGCCCACCGACTCCAAACAGTCTGGCAGCCCGCGAGCGGATACTTGGGCGGGCGACGGGACGTCACCCCAGCACGAAATGTATGCTCCCGCTGGCTGCTGACTGAAGTACAGGTCCAACATCGCTTGCTTTGAGGCTTAGAGTAACCAGTGTTGGGTTCTCTCCAGAGAAGGAGTTTGAGGGTGGCTCAGAGATGCTAAGAACAGTCACGTCGTCGGCTAACCGAGTAATTGGGCACGGGTCTACGCCGCAATCCATCACCGTCCCCCATACCTCCACTACGTCACCAGCCTCCATGAAGACAGAACCCGGATCCAACGACAGAACGGTTGTCGCATAGCCGGGCGGGATCCTGGCCGTGGTGTCGCCAATGCCCAGTAGGGATTGCGTGAGGACGGTTCCGGCCGGGACGAACTGAGGTGGCCTTTGATCAAGGGCGGCGGCGACATCCCCTACGGCTCCGACGGGGACTGCCTCACCTGGAAGTGTCAGGACCCTGAGCTGTGATCGAACTATTGGTTCATTCGCCGCCAAATCAGCCTTGGAGACGACAACTGCGGTGCCTTCGGTTGGTGGCCGCAGAGCAAATACGGCAAAGACGACGATGGATAGTGCGGCCAAGAGGAGCAGCAGATGCCGCGCCGTGACCAGTTTGCGTCGCGGGATGAGACGTCTGCTTGATGTGAGTGAGGGTGCCATATGTCAACGGTGCCAAATCCCCACCAACATTTTGTAGCGGAGAACAAGATCTGGGGAAATCGCCGCCAGTGCTGCACTGTGGAAACCCAGGTAGTCGTTGGCTGCTCTCCGGGATACTATGCAGCCGTCGAGGACGCTCCGGGAAGTTGAGCAAACGCCAAGGATCTCTACAGGTTTGGGCGGCGACAAATGACCAGCTCAGTCGGCGTTAGGACGAAATCCATCAGCCTATCGTGCTCCTCAATAGGAACGCGCATTGCTTCAACGAGCTCTCCGGCATGGCAGACACCGACCAAAATGGCTCCCTGTGTTGCCTGGGAAAGAGCGCGGTCATACCACCCCGCACCTCTTCCTAGGCGGCGTCCGTCACGACCGAAGATAAGGCCCGGAATCAATATTAGAGCCGCCTCCGAAAGGACGCCCAGTGGGGGTTCATCCCCGGTGCCACTTGCGCGCTCAGGGGCCTGCTCCTCACATCCGCCTCCGCCATCTTGACAGCTCAGGTGCTGCCACTGCGGTGAACTGCGCCCGCCACTGGCCAGTGCTGCCGGTGTCGGAACCAGAGCAGCGCCACCGCCCTCGACCCATTCCCGCAGTAGTGGCAAAACATCAACTTCAGATGAGAGAGGCAGGTAGCCAGCGATCGTTGCTGACCTGGGGATTGCTTGGATAATTTGGCGAATGTCCTGAAGTGTTAGGGGCAGTCGGGAATGGGCAATGCGCCTTGCCGCCCGCGATGCGAGGTATGCCCGTCGCCAGATCTGCTTCCGCTCTGCCACACTCATGTCTCCATGCTAAATGGAGTGTGGCTTAAGCTAGAGCAAACAGCCGTCTTGGAAGAAAGTTGGTTCCCATGCGCTCGGTTGCAGACATCTACCAGGATTGTCTAAGTAACGCTGATCAGCAAGCTCCGCTGGACCTTCTCCTCTTGGATGCAGTTGGGTGCGTGTTGGCCGAGGACGTTGTGGCGGTCGCAGACTATCCGGCAAGTAACGTCGCCAGTAGGGACGGATATGCACTCCGCGCGGGCGACGTTACTATGGCTACCGCACTCACACACGTCGAGTTACCCGTGACCGGGGAGATCCGTGCCGGGCAGGCGCATGCCGGTGGTCTGGCACCAAACACTGCAGTGCGAATCGCGTCGGGGGCGCCACTTCCCATCGGAGCCGATGCAGTTGTGGCACTCACAGACACTGACCAGGGAGAGTCACTGGTGTCAGTCAACGTGGGCGTGGATGTGGGTGACAACGTCCGTCTCCAGGGTGAAGACATCAAACAGGGTAGCGTCGTCGTTCCGAAGAGGACCAGGCTGGGACCCCCGCAAATTGGGGCGATCGCGGCAGCTGGGCGCGCGCGCGTCCTCGTACATCCACGCCCGAGAGTCGTGATTCTCTCCGTCGGTGACGAACTGGTTGAACCCGGCTCAGCTCCCCGTGAAGGAAGTGTTGTCGACATCAACGGCCAAGCTCTAGTTGCTTCAGCATCTGAGGTGGGTGCGGAGACTTTCCATGCGGTCGCGGTTGGAGATGACCGAGCTGCCCTGCGGCAAATGATCGACGACCAACTGATGCGGGCCGACTTGATTGTCACTACCGGCGGTCTTTCCCACGGCTCAGGTAATACGGTGAGGGAGACGTTGGGATCCCACGGGACTGTACGATTCGACACTGTCAGCGGCCAGCCGGGAGCGATGCTGGGGGTCGGCACCGTCAGCGTTGAGGGCGATGAAGCCACTGCAACTCCTATCTTTTGTCTCCCAGGCGATCCCGTTGCAGCGCAGGTGTGCTTTGAGGTTTTTGTCCGTCCAGCCCTTCGGAAGATGCAGGGCTGGAAGACACTGAACCGTTCATCTGTGAAGGCTCGTGCCACGTTTGCCTTACAGTCTCCCGCGGGCATCAGGGAGTTCTTGCGCGTTCGCATCCAGGGATCCCCTTCGTCCGGATACGAAGCGCACGCCCTTGGCGATCCGAAGGCTCTGTGGATTTCTGCGCTCGCGTCCTCGAACGCGCTTGCGGTAGTCCCGGAAGAAGCCACAAGTGTTTCCGAGGGAACACTTCTGACGTGCATGCTCCTGGACTGAGCCGTGGCGGGGTTTTTCCGTTCGCGGCGATCGGTGTGGGGCCGACCAGCCCGTGATCTCGAAGTTCGGTACGAGGGCGAGTGTCTGGACGACCTGCTGCACGAAAACCACGGTGTCTCTTCCGTCGTGCTGCGTCCAGCAGCGGGTCGCGAACACTTGGAAATTGAGCGGGTTAGAGGAGCAAACAAGGGGTGGCTGGGCGAATGGGAGGCAACGGTCCCCCCGGACAGTAGTGCGTCCGTGCCGACTTGGGAGGAGTTCCCCCGGCTCATGGACCGCAAGCAGGCGGGCGGTGAAGCACTCTCAATGATGGTTGTGATTGACGGGGAGATAGCAGGTCTCGTCTCCGTCGGAGCCGTGGAGCGTGGGGCGATGCACCTGGGTGTACTTGGCTACTGGATAGCGGAGGCCCACGCGGGGAAAGGGATCACGTCCCTCGCGGTGGCAAGCACAGTCGATCTGGTCTTGGGTGAGCTCGACCTGCACCGTATCGAGATCAATGTTCGCCCTGAGAACGAACCTTCGCTGGGACTGGCTCGGAAACTCAAGCTCCGCGAAGAAGGGTACAAGCCACGCTACATGCACATTAATGGTCGGTGGGCGGACCATGTCGGGTTCGCAGTTGATCAGGAAGACCTGAAGCAGATGCCGGGTGGTTCCCTGGTGGAACAGAGGGTCCGACGAGGGGGCAAATACTGACGGGGGGCCGAAAGGCGTGAATCCCAAACGTCAATGGGGGCAACATGCGGAGTGGCACGCCGGAAATGCCGCGGATTCAACCTAGGTTGGAGTCGTGGAATTTGCTGGCTTTATCGTTGCGGTGATCGCGTGCGTGATCGTCCTCTACGCGCTGCCCGCAACAATCGCGCGTCGTGTGGCAGTGGTTACTTCACGTGAGGGGGATCGGTTCTCTCCCGGCGTGGAGTTGGTCCCCTGCAAACAGGCTCAAGTTGAGGAGCGGATGCACCAGGGTCTGCATGTCTCAACCAGGCCCCTTCTTCCCAATGTCTTAGTGAGCCATAGCGAAGGAACACCCATGGTGAACAATCCAGAACGAGGTCTACCCGCGGCTGATCGGCCCGAGGGCTCCAAAAAGGTCACTTCTGCTAGCAGACCGGATAGCCCAACTCGGCAGATGGCGGCGTTGCGGGCTCGTCGAGTGGCCCGGCTGGCACGTGAACAGGCGGCAGTGAAGCGGCGGGTGGTGATGGCCGCGGCTTCATCTGTCTTGCTACTGGTCTTCACTGTCGTTGCAGCCGTGGGAGCACTCTCCTGGCTGTGGTTGATTCTGCCGGTGACTCTCCTAGTTGCGACGGTGGGTAGCTCTGTCGCGGGTAGTTTCCGGGCGCAGAGTCAGAGCAGGGATGAAGTCGACGAGCTCGCAAGAATCAAGGATCAGGTGAGGGCCACTACGCGTGGGAACTCACGTCCCTCTGAACGGACAGCCTCCTCGCAGAGTCAAGCGGCGGAGTCGGCCAAGGAGGATATTGAGGAGTCCCTACCAGTGGGCGCTTCGGATGAGGCCGCGCGCGACGACGTAGAAAGCGATGTTGTGGTCGTCAGTGAACCCACCGCACCGCCCTCGGCCGTGACGCAGAGGCCTGCGAAGGAATGGAATGTAGTTTCCCTCCCCCCGGTGCGGGGAAGCGGTCAGGCGCCTGCGCTGACGCGCCGTGTGCACGCTGACACCGACTTGGTGCCGATTCAAGAACGTCGGGACGCGGGCGTGCCAGCGCGGCCTTTGCACAAGTCAGACCAGGTAGCAGCAGCTGCGGTTGCAGCTGCGCAGGTGACAGGGCCGACGTTCCGCTTCGACCTGGATGCCGTCCTCGACCAGCGTCGCGCGCAGTAGGGGGCCGGTCGCGGACATCGTCAACTTCACGGTTGAGCGGTTGTTAGAGCCCGCGTTGTCCATGCTAAGCTTTCTACCGCATAAGGGGCTATGGCGCAGTTGGTAGCGCGTCTCGTTCGCAATGAGAAGGTCCGGGGTTCGAATCCCCGTAGCTCCACGAATGCACAACGCTCGAACCTTGACATGTTCGTGAAATGTGTACGCGGGGAATAGAAGTGAGCCGGGGGTGCGTACCCCAAGCTATTATTCCGCCCCGACGCATACATTTTGTGGTTCTTGGCCCTGGCGGGAATGTCCGCTCAGGTACGAGGACGTTCGAGGTCGAGAAGGGCTCTCTTTATTTCGGTCCCACCCGTGTAATTTCCTAGCGAGCCGTCGGCCTTGGTGACCCTGTGGCAGGGCAGAATGATCGGCAGTGGGTTCGTGGCGCAGGCCGACCCCACGGCTCGGGCCGCCCTCGGATGTCCAACACGTTCGGCCACCTGACCGTACGAGGCCGTCTGCCCATACGGAATTTCTGAGAGTGCCACTTGGACTGTTTGTCGAAAACTTCCGCTTGCCGACACCCAGGGGTTAGGAACCTCTGGCCCGCCCTCGTCGACTTCAAATGTTGACAGCAGATCAAGTACGAGGGCGAAACTGCGGCGCTGGCCCGCAAAATACTCTGATAGCTGAGTTTCAACCTGGTCGAGGATTTCAACCCCGGGATGCTCAACTTGGGCCTGTTTCGCTTCGCTGGGCGCAGCGGTGCGTGGTGTTGCTAGTCCTAGCTGCTCAAGCGTGGCTTCGGGTTCGAACGACAGGGCAGCCAGGCCCCGTCGGCTGGCCACCGCGAGCAGAGGGCCGACGGGAGAAGTGAGGTGACGGTATACCAGTGCTACTTTGCCTCGTCTAGGGTTTGACATGGTTCAATTGTTGCAGGATTGGCGCAATTTAGAACCCCCCAATGCGCGTTTTGCCCAGAAGGGGAATACTGTCACTGTCAGAAGGTGATTCCTCAACTCTAGGAGGGCTAATGAGGAAGATTTTTTCGGCTGTTGCAGTGGTAGGACTTCTTGCGATGGGGGTAGCGGGATGCTCCTCCTCCGGTGGAACTCAGAGTTCCGAAGGGGCCCCAATCACACAGGAGTCCGCGGCGGGATCCTGGGTTCTCGTCGATGGGAAGGGGCCGGAAGGCGAGGTCAAGCCAACTGAGGCGACCCCCATTGAGCTAACGATTGAATCAGACGGACAGTTCTCAGGCAGCAGCGGCTGTAACTCGATCATGGGAGCCATGACTGTCACCGATGGCAGTGTGGACATGGGAACCATCGGGCAGACCATGATGGCATGTGAAGAGGATGCGATGACACTTGAGTTTGCGTACACGCAGGCTCTCGACTCTGTCACCGCGGGGACAGCCTCGGCTGAGGAAATGACGCTTACGGGAGAGGGTACCGAGCTGCATTTCAAGCCAGCAGGTAGCTAGGCTCAGCGCGTCTTGAGTTCGCCCCGGCAAACTTCCATATCGGAGGGTTGCCGGGGCGATCGCAATTTTGTATCGGACCAGATGCCATCGCTCCCAAAGGTTAACCAAGCATGGTTTGGACACGCCCGAACACGGATCGTCAGCGCGAAATATATGATGGATAAACATGCAGGTCAGAGGGTGTTCTAACCCGTGTGGCGGGGGTCACCGCAGATTCGTTTGACGGTTTGGGGGGCACCTGCGTAAAGTTCTATTTTGTTGCTCTGGTGAACAGCCGGGAAGCAGCCGGGGGCCCAAGGCCTCAAGGTGGACTTCCACAGGTTAGTGGAGCAAACCCCTTCATATGATGTGGGGTGTTGTTTGTGAACTTGATAGTGTGTTTTTGTTTGTTTGAGTGTACTCAATAAATTTTTTTTGTTGGTGTTTTTTTGGTTGGGATTGCAGCCTTTTTTGGTTGTTTTTTTTCTGGCATTTTTTTGTTGGAGAGTTTGATCCTGGCTCAGGACGAACGCTGGCGGCGTGCTTAACACATGCAAGTCGAACGGATTGCTTGGTGCTTGCGCTGAGTGGTTAGTGGCGAACGGGTGAGTAACACGTGAGTAACCTGCCCCCTTCTTTGGGATAAGCACCTGAAAGGGTGTCTAATACTGATTATTCTGCTGGAATCGCATGGTTTTGGTTGGAAAGGT
>NZ_JACEXI010000008.1:0-68903 GCF_014525425.1 Schaalia sp. JY-X159
TACATCGATATGTATAAAGATCGTTTCGGGGTCGAGCCGATCTGTCGCACTTTAGGTGCTACAGAGGGTGGGTTCATCACTTCCAGGGGTTACCGTGCCGCTAAGACCCGTCCCATCAGCGACCGTGAAGTACGCGATCGCCAGTTGATTCCAGTGTTGTGTGAAGTTCATGCCCGTAACTACGGGGTGTACGGCAAACGCAAAATGTGGAAAGCCATGGTACGTGATGGGTGGGAGATCGGTCGGGAACAAACCGCCAGACTTATGCGCCAAGCCGGCCTTCACGGAATCCGCAGGGGCCGCAAACCCGTAACCACCTGCCCTTCTAGGACTGTTGATGAACGCCCTGATCTAGTGGACCGTAACTTTGATGCCACTGCTCCTAACCAGCTATGGGTGGCCGACATTACCTATGTGAGAACCACGTCTGGGTTCTGTTACACCGCATTCGTCACCGACGTGTTCTCCCGCAAGATCGTAGGCTGGTCAACCAGGTCAACGATGCGAACCGAAGACCTCCCCTTGGAGGCGTTGGAACATGCGTTGATTGCTGCTAAAGACCAAGCCCTTCAAGGCCTAGTCCATCACAGCGACAGAGGCAGCCAATACGTGTCGATTCGTTATTCTGAACGTTTGGAGGAAGCCGGAATAACCCCCTCAGTTGGGTCACGCGGGGATGCTTACGATAATGCCTTAGCCGAGACCGTCAACGGTCTTTACAAGGCCGAGCTCATCTTCGCCAGGCCTGCATGGCCCAGCGTCACCGAGGTCGAGTTCGAGACCCTCAAATGGGTGCACTGGTGGAACCACAACCGCCTCCACGAAGCCCTTGACTACCTGACCCCAACCGAATACGAAACAAACCACTACAACACCCATGCCAGAGCAAAAGCCCTAGCATAAACAACGGAACAAAACCTGGACCGTCTCACGAACGCTACACAAGCGCCGCAATGACATCCTGGCCTACTTCACCCACCCCCACTCCTCCAACGGACCAACCGAAGCCATCAACGGGCGCCTCGAACACCTCCGCGGCATAGCCCTAGGATTCCGAAACCTCCAAAACTACATCCACCGCAGCCTCCTCCACACCGGAGGATTCAAACACCACCTACAGTCCCTATTGTGAAGAGCCCACATACAGCGCCGTTGCGGCTCCCCCTCGCCACACCTGCCCCATCAGCAACGGCGGGTAGAGAACCGCCGCCAACAGAAGTGAAACGACGAGGACGAAGAACGAGGCCGGCAGAATCCGCCTCACCCTCTTCGCATAGAAGTCCGCAAACGGCACCCGCCCATACCGCTCAATGGACCCGAGCAAATGTGACGTAATCAGGAACCCCGAAATCACAAAGAATATGTCGACACCCACATAGCCCCCGGGAAACCAAGGTAGGCGGGCGTGATACAGCAACACTGCCACCACAGCAATTGCACGCAACCCCTGAATATCTGGCCGAAAACGGGTCTGCGAAGGGGAATGTCCACTCACGAAGACATATTAGATCCTGTGCGGACATAGGCGTGACTGGTGGCCAACGGTGGGCATGGGTGCCTGCAAGCAGACTGTCTCGAACCTCAATCGAGTCTGACCGCGTCCGACAACCTAGAAGCAACGTGGGCAATCGGTCAAGCTACGCCATCGTCGCGCTCGCCCGCCACCGGCACGGTATCCTCAACACCATGCTTCGATGCGGCAGCCGTTGCGATCTTCTTGAGGCCATCCTCATGGTTCAACAGAACAGGTCAACGGCCCCGAAAACAGGAACCCAGACAACGGCCGCGGTAACCGTCAGGGTAGGCAACTAGATCCAAGGCGCGTTGCCCACCAGCCCAGTAGCTCAGCACCACCAAGACCACTTCGGTATGCGCCAAATTTACGGGTTGAGCCTACTTCTGCTTCTTGGTGCGGAGGTCGAATAGCGGTTGAGTTGGCTCAGCCAGACCCCTTTAGGGATGGTGTTGAGGAGCCGGAGCTGACCTTCGTGCACCTGAGCCGTCCCCGACTCCTCAAAGACTCAGCGGGGATACCTCACATGCGTCCGCATCCGAGGCTAAGCGCACCAAGTCACTTCATTGTGTGAGCCACGGTGGAACTCCACCGTCGCGCAAGACGAACTTGCGCAAGCACAATCAGTATACAAAGTGTGGTTGCTTTTCAACCATTGCAGTATCGAAATCAATCTCTCCCCACTCGAATCCGAGTACAGAATGACTCTTCTCTGCCTCTAAGGCCAACTTGCGAATCATCGGCTTTCTCTTGCCATCAGACTGGTCACCACCAAGCAGTTGTTTCCCTATGAGCTCCAAGACCCAAGGCTTTGATAGCAAACTCTCCTTCTCTTCAACAGCCAAGAAGGGACATGAAAGGACCGCTAGCAGGTAGAGCTCCTGCGCACTATGTGATGCAATCTTCGGACCTGGTATGTACTCACTGGCGAGCAGGGTATCTCCGATACCATCAAGTTTCTCGAGTAGATCAGGAGACACAGATGCCTCAACCATGGTTTCATGCTTCATCATGCTCAATGCCAGGATTAGTCCTGAATGGTCCCCTCGGGCATGCATCGCGCCGTCGAGATGCTTCAGCAGTTCTCTCCTGATTGATGGATCGCGGTTGAGCGAGATGTCGCACGCGTTGGCCAATGAGAGGAAGTAACATATCTCTGGACCCGCGTACGGGACACGTGCGAGTCTGCTAACGGTTTTGCGAACCGTAAACCGGGCATACTCTCTGACCTGCTGTGTCGCTCTGCCAACGTCAAGGGCGCCCTCTTGGACCAATGCTGGGGCCAGATAGTAGCGTCGGATCATGCGGATAATTTTCGTGGCATTTGGCACGGATGGACGCTCGAGATATTGTGCACAAGCGCTCTCTATGAACGGCCACACGTGATCTAGCAGAGCTTTCAACTGATCGGAATTTGTGCATTTCGGAACTTGCCCGTCAAGGAAGCTCCCGACTGCTCGCTCAACCTGTGACAGCCCACTCCCCGTTAGGTCGAAGCTTGGATCCGCCGATAGCAGCACTTCCTTGAGCCGTATCCGCATGCTCCGCTCGTCAGACCTCGGAAACTCGCCCTCCTTCGGCAACTGGCTAGCGAGATACTCCTTAAGATTCTCGCGGTTCAGAGCCACTGAGGCAGAAAATGGGGTCTCGAAGTCTTTGGTCTTGTTCGGATTGACGACTAGACCCAGTTCGTTCAACGACTCTTCAATAGCCTTCTCCACCGTGCTCAATGTTTGCTCTTCATCTGCGAAGAGAAAATAGTCATCCATGTATCTCAAGAACTCATAATGCTGCCTAGGCAATTCCCCTTTATTGCAAGCCCTTCGGATCACAACGTCGACGTGGCCAAGAACAACTTCTGCAAACACTCTTGAAGCCTCGGGCCCGACGGGGATCCCATGGGTCTCGCCCCAGTTTGAACTCTGCATGACGATGTCGAAGCATTTTCCAAGGGTGCTCTCGCCACGCCCACTTCCCAAATGGAGCTTGCTCATGTACTCATTGCCCACAAACCATTGAATACTGTGCGTATATAGCGACGGGAAGCAGTTGGACACATCCATTCGACGCATAATCTGCCATCGGGATTCCAGCGCTGCCCACTTGTTCGATTCGAAGAACTCCCCCATGAACGAGTAACGGTAATACCTAAAATACGAGGTGAAGTACCGCGTGGTTGTGCGCGTTGTCGCCGTGCGAGCGGTTGCGTGGCCGCTCCGCTCCCGAATGCGCAGAGCTCGACCAACCGGTGCCCGCGATCTAGGAACTCTCAGGGAATTCTGATTGCCCCTTAGCGTGTAGAGAATGACGTCGGAGTACCTAAAGTAAAGGTGCGCAAGCGCCAACTGGGATCCGATGGCAAGAATGTCAAGTGAACGAGTTCGGTTGCGGTCTCTACGAACCCTGATGTGCGCAGGCGCATGCCATCTTAGGTTTTCCAATGAGAACTCAAACCTCTTAGGATTTCTGTCAGAGAGCTCCAGGTAAGAGGCAGCGTCGTCACCCTGCGGCGGCTTCGCATCTGCAAGGATTGCAACCAAAGCATCAAGAGTACTTGCGATACGAATTGAGACAGTCGCTTCATTGACACCGATGAGATGTTGGTCAAACCATCTGTAGAGCCAATGAGTTGACATTTCGAGCGGAATCTCAAATGGAAGACAGTCAGTGAGCAGCGCCCTGAGTGGTACGGCTTTGGATTTTACGAGCTCCATACCAACTCCTTGATTTCACGGTATCGCGGAACATCTGAGACTGGAATCGGCTGTGCCGCCAGCACCCTCTCAGCCGATCGAAGATTTTCCACGAGGGCATCGACTGCCCTACGAGACTGAGCAGGTTGCTGACAATGCTTGCAGAGGGCGGGATGTGTGGTCCCAAGATCGGCGAGAAGTTTCCCTTGCACCTCCTGCACTAGGGCCCTGCTCCCTCCGACGAGCTGCGAGAACCTCGTCCCGTTACCCTTTTCGACGAACCGTGCACTATAGGCAAGTCCGGAGACTACTCGTGAGTAGGACATGGTTGAAACATATTCATGAGGAAGCATCAAGACCTCGACTTGGCGAGTGAAGAGCTCGACTTCATATGCGGAGGCCCAGCAGGTGTCGCCGGACAGGGCCCGCAACTTGATGCGCCCCAAGGCTGCTTCGTATCGGTCTGCCTTAGAGCCACTCAAATCTAATCTATCCATTTTGGTTTTCCCATCGCTGAAATGGAACGAGTAGCCCAAGAAGTCAAATTCAGTTGGTTGATCGTTGGGATGCCGAATCTGGGTATGCCGCTCGGTATCCGATGATAGCTTGAGGCCTGCATCCTTAAGTTGCCGCTGCACTTGGCGCATAATCTCATCGCCAGATTGCCTGTCGGATGAAATGAGAATATCGTCGACATACCGAACGTAGAGTCCGATGCGGGAGTGCTCACGTGCCCACAGATCAAGATTCTCGAGCGTGATCTCTGCCAAAGTTGCAGATATGGGGATCCCTGCCGGAATCCCGTATCCCTCAGTGCCAACTGCTTTCTCGTAGCTCGCTAGCAACGCGTCCACATACTCTATGACGAACGTTGGGACACCCAAATGCTTCCGAAGCTTCATCTTGATGTATTCGTGGCTGATGGAGGAAAAGAACTGACTTATGTCAGTGCGAATGAGAAACTGTCGGCTAGGCGGTGTCAATGAGTGGAAGTAGTCTCGTGAGGTTCGGATGCACTGGTCCCGGCTTGGTATATGAACTTGGAAGAATCGTCTCAGAAGCAGTGCAATATACCGATCGAGGTATTTGTTTATTGGATCGGCACATTTGAACTCTGTGATTAAGCGTTGGTCTGAATTAATGTGGAATTGTAGTCTTGTGTCCCAGTCTCCCGTTACGATTCGCTGGGTAACAGCGTCGCATAGTAGTTCCAGCTCGCAAGTCTCGCTCTGCTCTTTTAGTGACATGTAGGTTGAGAGTTCCTGTGTGTACTGAACGACTTTCTCAGGGCGAGCTCGCACCAGACGGTTTCGAGCAGCATCAAGCTTGTCGTTCAAGTCTGAGTAGATCTCCGCGTACTCTGGAATGGGCCTTTTTCTTCTATGGTCGGACCAAACGATCCTTCTCATATCAGCGGTTGTTGGAAGATTGTCGCGCAACTCGCACACCTCTCCGCGGGTACTCCCAGGCTGCTACCTAATGTTCGTAGGAACTGGTGTTGTGTTCTTCTTAATGAGTGACAACAGTGTCAACGCCCAGCCTATCCCTGCTGCTCACCCGTCGCATGTTTTGACGCGGAGCCAACCCCACCGCGAATGAAGAGAAGCTATATCCCTAGCAGATGACCTGAGCTCGTGCCCTTGGCCAGATCATGGCCAGGTTTGGACGTACCGGGCTGACTCCTCCGGGCGACTCCGGACCTCATCGTTCTCAAACCTAGGACCCTATTTCACTCGCGATGACAATTTCGATAGCAACGCACCATTGAGGAGCTACCGCAAGCGCATTGGTCTGAGGTGCTGACAGACGCTGACTTGTCACGCACTCTACGGGCTTCTGATCTGCCTCGACGAGGGAGGTTGCTTATTGGCGTCCAATCTCCATGTGTGACGAGTAATCCGCGCTCCAGACGTATTCTTCAAACCACGCGTTGCAAAACCCTGGGAACCCAGGCGAACGGTGGCCATCGAGCTCCCGTCTGGGCCCATTTGAGGCTCGTTGCCTGGGTCTTGTAGAAAAGCACGCGCACTTTGGTCGAGTTATAGCGTGCCGACCTTTGTCATCGAGGTGGGGAAACGGCCTCGAAATCCAAGTCGATTGGACCAGAATGCCAGTTCTGCGAACCCAGCATTGCGCGTATAGATCGTGTCAGTCAGCCGATCTCAGACCGCCAGTCATCGGCCGGCAGAAGATCTACCCGGGTACTCTTTCTCCACCCGTTCCTACAGAGAGGTATTGGTCCCAGGCAGGTAGCGTCGGTGCACGTCGCACCGGTCCATGCCCCTACTTTCTCTTCTTGCCCTCGCGTTTCGCCTTCTCGAGGCGCTCTTTGAGCTTTGCCTTCTCATTGAGATGCTTTGCTTCGGTTCGTAGCTCTCGCGGACTGCGGTTCTTGGCACCCGGCGTTCGACCCATTGTTGACCTTACCCTTCAACTTCTTGACTCATTTCCGCCATTCTGCCACGAATGCGCGAACTCGGAACCCGGTTATGACTCGGTCCTTTAAGGCGTAACTCAAACGACCGGTAAGAGAGGATCGTTACGACGAGCCACAACGAGCACTCCGTATTCAGTCGAAGTCCGCTCCCCCGTCTCAAGCCAGATACACCCCATCGCTAATAGCATGGTGCTAAACAAGGAGATGGTATGACTTGGAAACCAATCGATGCACCAGCGAACTTCAACGACGTCTTGGCACCTGGCATACCTCCGTGGATGGTCCGGCCCTTGAACGACTGGTACTCGCAGCACGGTCTAGGGGACTTGGCGGCCGCTTTCGATGCTGCGGCAAGAAATGCTTCGCTCTTGAGTACTTATTCGACCTACTCCTTCGCGAGTCTCCTCACGCGTATGAGTGAAGAAACCGTTATCAGTTATCTTGATTTTATTGTGTACGCGACATCTGCGTTCACCGAGAACCTTAAGAATTTCTTCGACCCCACCGCAGCTGACGATCTCGATAAGATTCTCAGACTGTGTGGCTCCGAATGGCGTGTAGGTGTGCGCGATGGCCAACGGGGACTAGAGCGTCGAGTCCCTTCGGGCGTGCAACTCGCCGCAGATACCGTCATCGCACAGCATGCGAGTGCGGGTGACCTGCTCGCTGATGCATGGCACGCAGCCTTTGGGCGGACGCCCAACCTTGAAGAGGCCTACAGCAGGGCAATCAAGGCAGTAGAGGCTGCAGCAATCCCGCTTGTGGAGCCGAAGAACTCGAAAGCAACGCTAGGAACAACCATACGCACCATGCGTGATCAAAGGGGCTGGTCACTCCTGTTGGCCGACGTGGAGACTCAACCATTTCCTGACATGATCCTTGAGATGATGGTGACTCTGTGGCAAGGCCACTCGAGCCGCCACGGGGCAAATGGCTACCGCAAGCCAACGAACAGCGAGGCCGAAGCAGCAGTCATGTTGGCGGTTCCGCTAGTGCATTGGTTCAGCACAGGAGCAGTTAAGCTGCGCAAATGAATGCCTGGTAGAGGCACGCTCGGACGGAGCGCCGAGCAGGTCGGCTAGGGCGCAATCCTCGAGGACACATGGTCGGACCTATGACGCCGCCCATCGCCTCTACCGGTTATTTGCCTCTCTTTTTCGCGGCGCCGTCCCGGCTTTGGCTCAGATCCACCTGCTGGGCATCTCCTCACTGATCCCCTGCTTCCGAGATCAACGTGCTAGCGCCAGCAAACGCGGTGACCTAGACATCAACACCTGACTGCACAGGCTCCGACTGACATCGACGAACACCAAGAGACCCGCACGAACCACCTTTCCAAGGACTAAGATAAAAGCGTTTCGACTTCGCAGAGCTTTGGAGGCTTCATGTCAACCGACGAGACCAAGCAGCAAGTACTCAATCAGCTAACCAGTATTCTGGGCATCGCTCCAATGTCCCTGGGAGTGGGCTCCAGCATCCCGAGCGAGTTTTTCAGAACAGCAGCCACAATCGTTGGGGTTCGTCAAGGCTCCATGCCCGAGATCTGCGAGGCTATCGTCACCAAAGCTGGCATGCCGTACGACAGGAAGCTCTTTGATTCGCGAGAAACCGAATCCGGTGGTGGATCAACTGTCACATTGGAGGGAATGCAGGCCCTTCGCAGTGCGCTGAAAATCGTTCTTACGCCGTAGGCCATAGGGCCACTCAGCGGCAATTACCGCGTCTCGCCTAGTTCAGCACACTTCCAACTAGCGCAGGTGGTGGCCACTGAACATATCCGGGGCATAGATCAGATCTAGGTCCCGAAGGCTGCCGCTGGGCATCAGCGCCTCGTTCAGTGCCTGCACGAGTTCGCGCGGGTGCCTGACGTTCTCATTTGCACGCCCCGCGTTCATCTTCACCACGACGTTCTCGCGTTCCGAGTCCCTTAGTCGTCCGACGAGGTCGGCAGTTGGTTCCGCATGGTCCGGTATGGGAACGGAGAACAGCACGCGTCTCGGCAAAGAGATTCCACCGTCTAAGGCGCGCCACCAAAAATACGGAATGCTCGAGTTGAGTACTAGGGCCGCTAGATCCCGGTCACGCGAAGTACGAAAGTTCAAGATCACTTTGGAGCTTCTCACCAACTCCATATAGGTAGCAGAAACGTAGTACCTCGGTGTCAGGGGCACTTCCAGACGAAACTCCGTATCTTCCTTGGCAACCAAGTCGCTCAGGTGGTTGCTCACCTTCCCGAGTTCTTCCCAGGCTGCAAGCATCTGAGGAGCAATCTTGACCCACTCGCCATTCGGACCGACTCTGCGAGGTAACAGGAGTTCTGAGCATCTCTCGAACATCGTCTGACGGGACCCCCTCTGCCATCTGATGATTGGAGTTACCCTCCACTCACCACTTTCCGGAAGGCAAACCATGATTGCAGCGCGCACGAAGTTCGTTTTCGACGAGTTTGTTGACCCGAACTTAAACCCGCGAAAAAGTGTGTCTGGGACATTATCAAAAGCGTAAATGTCCCCACCACTGCAGTCTCTATCGAGTACACGCCTGAGTGACTCGAACTTGGGCGCAGACAAGTACGACGCGGGAGTGACCGCGATAAACCCTTTTGTGCACTCAGCGATCCGCTCAATGAAGAAGGCGAACATGTCCTTGCAATCTGCAGTCTCGTAACCTTCGGGTGCAGAAGCACGCGCATACGGAGGATTAGCAATCGCAAAGTCGACCATAGGCAGATCGACCTTGGTAAGAAAGTCTCCAACAACCGCTCTACCAGCAAGTCTGCACACCCCGTCAGAATCACCGGGCGCCAAGAAATTAGCAGCTATTAGTGCGACAGCAGACCGAACTGCTACGACATCCAGATCCATGAGAACCAGCCGACTCCGGGTGAACTCAGAAGGATCCTCTTGGGCGTCCGCTAGATGCCAGGCAAGATTCCCAATGCCACAGCAAGGATCCATCCATACGCCCCGCGGGAAATTTGAAGATTGGGCAGCCATGAACCGCGATGCATCATCCGGAGTAAAGAACTGCCCCGATGCCCGCCTAGATGCCGGATCGATCTGGGCTCGTAGCGCCTCGTAGCAGACACCGATCTCCCCTATAGAGAGACCATCGAGTAAATCATCACCGTCGGGCTCCGCACACAGCACACCAGTTAGGGAATCCGCGATGTCGGGACGGTGCCGAGTTACGAAAACCGCCACCGACGACAGCCACGCCTCCAGAGGGTTCGAGCCTTCCTTGGCTAGCAGAGAGCGCACGACCCCGTTCACGCGCAGTACTGATGCCCGCTGTGCAGCCCGGTCGTAGGCTTCGGCGTTGCCGTCCCCCTGAAGTGATGAAGCCAATGTGAAACGCCCAGTCGGTTGAGAAGAACCCACTTACAAACAATCCATCTTATCTTCTGCAACACGACGAGGGCGCCCAAGCCCCCAGTCACGCGCAATCCAGGAGACTTCGGGCAGCGTGTTCGGTTCGGACACCACGTGAGGAACAACTGCAACACCCACCAACCTCACTTGAGCCAAGAAACCCTACGAGCCGGCTAGGTCTTGCACCAGCGCCGTTCTTCGTTTGGAGGGGAAGCGGTAACCAGCCATCTCGGAAAGGAACTCCCATGCCCCAGCCTCGTGTATCGCACCCCGCATCGTGGTCTGGTCGTCATGGCTCAGCGTGTCAAGGAGCTCAAGCGCCTCCCGAGCAGGAGCAAACTGGTGAATATCGGCGATTCCTCCAAAGACAGAGACCGCAAACGCATGAGCACCTTTGTCCCTAGCTCTGAGGAGACGCCCCAGCACCTCAATAGAAACGATCAGAATTGGATCTACGATTCCTGCGAAGGAAACATTGTTGTGATCATCAACTAGGCCTTCAATGGCAACTGTAAGTGAGTCCACTATCCCCTGTGGGTCCGCGTTCCACCATGCCTTCACTTGCTGAGGTAAAAGCTGGGCGAGAGTCCTTAGATCGCTCTCCTTTCGAACCGCCGGGTGCAGAGATGCCGCGACCACTTCCTTATAGCGACCCTCGGCAACCAAGGATCCAATACTGGACTTGCCCGCAGCGAGTTGGTCTCGACATGCCCGAGCGAACTCCTCAAGTGATTGGTATCTCCGATCAGGCCGCTCCGTCGTCGCGCGCGCAAGGGCATCACCAATCCGGAGCGTGTAGATCGCTTCGCGGCTGAGACTTGCTATATCTCTACCAGACAGCAGCCATCCGAGAATCAGTGCGGCCGAGTAGACGTCCGCTGCAGGAGTCACACGGTGCGCGTCGCCCCTCTGCTCTGGCGCCGCCCACCCCTCGGTTCCCAGAAAGAAACCTGTTCGAGTCAAGTCAGAGGTAGTCATGCCCACTGGTTTTCTAGCTATCCCAAAATCTGCAACAACCCAACGATCACCCTCGGCATCGCTCAGTCGGAGGATATTCTGCGGCTTAAGGTCTCGGTGGACCTCTCCGTCAGCATGGAGGTCCGCGAGTGAGTATGTGATCGCGTCCAGCACCTCCAGTGCCATCTCCAACGTGGTGGGACGCGTAACTTGAGAGAGATCGGAGGTCGCTACAGGCATGATGTACCAGGAGTAGTCGTCTGCGTGATCGATAACAGGGATGGTGTGCCGCCCAGCAGCCTTCTTTAGAGTCTCTACCTCATGTGCGAACCGCTTGAGAGCATGATCGCTGTCAAGTGGAGGTATTTTGGCAACATAGTCCACTCCCCCCTTGTCGACGAGACAAACCCGCGACATGTTCGAGGCGTGCAATACATCCTTAAACTCGTAATCATCAGGCAACATGCTCATCTCTCAATACGTCAGACGCCTAGACCCCTTGAATGGCAGAGCTCTCAGGGCTTCCTCGAGGTCAAACTCGCCCGGCGTTTGGCACTTGTCAGGCGACGATGATTCCAGCATAGGATGTCCTCTCACGCCCTGCGGCAACAGTTGTGTGGCAATAGGAGCGGCCACTGTGTAATGTGCTAGATCCCCCGCCCGCCGTGGGCTAGCTTCGGCTACTAACAACGTCGAGGATGAACGGGGCGTTCGACCTCCACGGCGCCACTGTTACTCCGAACTTCCAGACCAGCTCATCAACAAAAGCATGTAGTGCACCGCGACCACAGCTTTCGCCCGCAACCCGTGAATACCTGGCCGAAAATGGGTCTGCGAAGGGGAATATCCACTCACGATGACATATTAGGTTCTGTACGTGCAGTGCATGACAAGTAGCCACAAGTGGGCTCGGGTGCCTGCGGGCACACGCCTTCGCTAGGCGGCGGACACGTTTTGCACGTGCTCACACACATTTGTTCGAGGGCGGATCGCAACTCGCCAATCGGGCTCTCTTCGCCAAGTAGAATGTCTGAATGGACCTTGCGAACCTTTGGCACGAAGTTCAAAACCAACTACTGTCTGAGCTCGCCCAAGCGCGGGCTGGCCTGACCCACGCAGGTAGCAAGGGAACGGCAAACGAGGAAGCCGTAACCAGGCTCCTGAGAGAGCATCTTCCCGACTCCATCGGCATCACGTCCGGCCAAATCATCGATACTCAAGGCAATTCGAGCAAGCAAATAGACATCATCCTCTATGACGCTTCACGCGCCCCCATAATCTACACATCGGCGGACAAGACTACCCAGGTGTTACCGATCGAGGGGTTATCGCGGCGGTCGAGGTTAAGACCCGTGTGACCGTTAGCGATGTACCTTCCATCCTTGCAAACATGCAATCGGTGAAGAAGCTGAAACGCTATGCATATCTTCCTCAGAGTCTCACCGCGGTCTTCAACCTATACGGACAGTCCTTTCCACACTTCCCCACCGTCTATTCCCTATTCGCCTTTGAAGTTGAAAACCTAGAGAGCTTTGGTAGCGCGCTGGGGGAATCAACCATTCTGGATCCAGTAGACCAGCGTGTCGACATGGCGTGCCTTCTCAACAAGGGCGTGCTACTCAGTGCAGATCAGGCTGCGGATCGATACACACCCACCCCCACACCGTCAAACTTGCTCGGGATCTACAACACTGACAACGCACTCATGCTTTGGTACATCTTGCTATACCAGGTGCTCTTACAAGCCGAGCAACCCCCAATCGACATGTCGCAATACCTCCGAAGGGATTTCGCGTTCTAGTCTCCGACGCCGGAAAACGCGCAGCAAAACCAAGGTTCAAGGCACCTCTACCCGCATCACTCTGCTGTGAGAGCACCGCCAGGTTGGTCAACGGAACTGAGACTAAGCAGGGAACTATTAGGCATGGCCCGTCTTTCTGACGCTTCGTAGGCGGTGACGGAACGCATGATTAATGCCTCTCGCAGTGTTGGCGCATATGGCGTAGAGAACAACGAACAAGACAGTTCAACAGTCTTCGCTTGAGATCGTCGTTGCGCCGGACCTGGTCCAGCGAACTATGGCCGAAAACTTAGACCCGACTGAGGTAGCCCAGCCCGCGTTTCTGTGGTCTCGCGGACTTCTTCGATGTGGGGCACCAAAAAAACCTTGGGCCCTGCCTGCACCGAAGGGCGACTCCCGCCGATACGGACCGCAACGTTCAGTCGGGCTTTCGAGAAAGTCGTTTGGGTTCTATTTGAGCGGGTCCATCTGCTCGTGGAAGGACACTAGCCAAATTGGCTAACGTCTCTTCCCCGAGCTTCGATGGATCGGTTACCATTCCGGAGAGCAGCTCGTGCACCTCATTGGGTGGCAACTCAGCAATCCGCATCTCGATTTCAGAAACGTCGTTCACGCCGATGATATCCGCGTTTCGAACCATCCTGATTTGTTCCTCACTGAATGCCTGTGCGGCCATGGCTGCGAGGTAGCGGGCTTCAGCTTCGGCTGCTGACATCTTGGGTCGGGACACAGCTACAGTCGCCTCTGGTGCTGAGTCTTTGGGCCTTTTGCTCAGCTGCTCAATCTCCTCCCTCAAAGTTCGTATCTCGAGGATTAGTCTGTCCCCCTTAGACACTCTTCCTGACCGTAACTGACCCAGCCGTGCATGCTGTTCTTCCACGAACGGGCGCACAGAGTCGGCCCACCACCTTTTGACATGCGGCTTTGCCCGCTCGATCCCTTCCTGAAGGAACACGACCAGTACCGCGCTGACAACCTCAGCGAGCTCCTGCTGTTCTGGCGACAGGCGCCGCTCCTCAGCCGGCACATAAACGTTCTCCGTGACGTTGTCCGTGATAGGCACCGTCCTCAGCTCTGGCTCTTTGGCAGGAATGAACCGCGCACTTCCTTTCAAGCGGCCGTCTTCATCAAATAGGTTCTGATGGAGCCCACCTTCTCTCTTGCGCCCGGGCGTAAGATCATCATCGTCCCACTCATAGAGACCCCAGATACTTCCCATATCCCCATGGTACCTACTCGCCGTGCCTCTTCCGGTTGATTCACAGCCGGGTACTCGGTGATTGTGTAAGCCGGCCCCGGACACGAGCGGTGAAAGCTCCAGCCCGGGTCACTCCTTTTGACACATCACTTGCGCTACGATCCCAGCTCACCCCGCTGCGCTCGATGCGTGTGTTTAATCCGTGACCAGAACTCGTAGGTCCGTCTCCCGATTCGATTTCCCGCCCTAGGAGTCGTTGGTGATCGCGGACCACCCTATCTCGACGCGCCTTAGAGCTGGGAGCCAACCATGCGATGCCAATGGCTACAACACCCTGTACCCAACCCCACACCCCCAGCCCCAAGACCCACGCCCCTAACCGCCATAAGCTAACTACCAGGCACCCGTTATGCCACCAGCAACCGGCCCCCGGAGGAAAAGCGTGGAAATAGCAGTAATCGGCATGGGCAAGATCGGCCTCCCCTTGGCGGTCCAGTTCGCAGACGCCGGCCACCACGTCACCGGTGTGGACGTCAACCAGGCCACCGTCGACCTCATCAACAAGGGCGAAGAGCCCTTCCCCGGCGAAGCCCACCTCCAGGACAAGCTCTCCCAACTCGTCCCCACCGGCTCCCTGACTGCCACCACCGACTACGCCGCCGCCATCCCCGGCGCCGACACCATCGTCATCGTCGTCCCCCTCTTCGTGAACGACGAGACCTGGGACCCCGACTTCGCCTGGATGGACCAAGCCACCCGCTCGCTGTCCGAACACCTCACCCCGGGCACCCTGGTCTCCTACGAAACCACTCTCCCAGTCGGCACCACCCGCAACCGCTGGAAGCCCATGATCGAACAGATCTCCGGACTTACTGAAGGCGACGATTTCCACCTCATCTTCTCCCCCGAACGTGTCTTGACGGGCCGCGTCTTCGAGGACCTCCGCAAGTACCCCAAGCTGGTCGGTGGCCTCTCCCCCGCTGGCACTGCCAAAGGAATCGAGTTCTACGAGGACGTCCTCCAGTTCGACGACCGCCCCGACCTTCCCCGCAAGAACGGCGTCTGGGACATGGGCAATGCCGAGGCCGCGGAGATGACCAAGTTAGCCGAGACCACCTACCGCGACGTCAACATCGGCCTAGCCAATCAGTTCGCCGTCTACGCCGACAAGGAAGGCATCGACATCAACAAGGTGATCGACGCCTGCAACTCCCAGCCCTACAGTCACATTCACCGCCCCGGCATCGCTGTTGGCGGTCACTGCATCCCCGTCTACCCACGTCTGTACCTCTCGACCGACCCTGATGCTTCTGTGGTCCGTACCGCCCGCCAGTTCAACGCGGGTATGCCGGCATACGTTGTCGATAGGGTCGAGGGCGTTCTCGGTTCGCTCGAGGACGTTGACGTCGTGGTTCTCGGCGCTTCCTACCGCGGCGGCGTGAAGGAAACGGCCTTCTCCGGAGTCTTCGAGACAGTCAACCAACTCCGCAGCAAGGGCGCCAACGTGAAGGTTCACGACCCCATGTACTCGGCAGACGAGTTGGCCCGCTTCGGATGGGATGCGTACGCACTTGGCGAGCCAACGACCGCGGTCATCGTCCAAGCGGACCACAAGGACTATAAGGAACTCGCTGCCGAAGACTTCCCCGGCATCAAGCTTCTATTCGACGGCCGACGTGTCACCAACCCTGACAACTGGCACGGCACACCCCGCCTAGTCATCGGCGAGTAACCCACCATTAACCGAACTTCACAACCTCTAGTAACAACGCGAAAAGAGACAACATGAGTAATGAGCCTAGTGTCCTAGATTTTATTCCACCTGCTAAGCCGATTATTGGTGAGGATGAGGTTGAGGCTGTTTCGGCTGTTTTGCGCTCGGGCATGGTGGCGCAGGGTCCGCAGGTGGCTGCTTTTGAGGAGGAATTCTCGGAGGCGCTGGTTGATGGGGTGTTTGCTGTTGCGGTGAATTCGGGTACTTCTGCCTTGCATTTGGCGCTTCTTGCGTCGGGTGTTGGTCCCGGTGATGAGGTGATTGTTCCGTCGTTTACGTTTGCGGCGACGGCGAACTCGGTGGCGATCACTGGTGCGACTCCGGTGTTTGTTGATATTGAGGAAGACTATTTCTGTATGGATCCCTCGGCTGCTGAGGCGGCGATTACGGAGCGTACGAAGGCGATTATGCCGGTGCATTTGTATGGTCACCCGGCTGCCATGGGTGAGTTTGAGGCGATTGCTGATAAGCATGGGATTGCTTTGTTTGAGGATGCCGCCCAGGCGCATAATGCGTCTTTGCATGGTCGTAAGGTGGGCACGTTTGGTTTAGCGGCAGCGTTTTCCTTGTATCCGACGAAGAATATGACGTCGGGTGAGGGGGGCATGATCACTACCGGTAGTGAAGAGGTAGCGCGTCGGGCCCGTATTTTGCGTAATCAGGGGATGGCGAAGCAGTACGCCAATGAGTTGGTTGGTTTGAATAATCGCATGACGGATATTCATGCGGCGATTGGTCGCGTCCAGCTCGGTAAGGTTGGGGGTTGGACCAAGCAGCGTCAGGATAACGCTAAGTTCTTGTCGGAAAACCTTCAGGGCGTGATTGTTCCTCCGGTGGCTGATGGTGCGGTGCATGTGTATCACCAGTACACGATTCGTGTTCCTGAGGGTCGTGACGCGTTTGTTGAGACCCTACGTAATGAGTACAACGTGGGTTCGGGTGTGTATTATCCAATCCCGAATCATCGCTTGCCGTCTTTGGAGAAGTATGCTCCCGGTTTGGATCTGCCGGTAACTGAGCAGGTTGCCAAGGAGTGTATTTCCCTACCGGTGCATCCCTCCTTGTCGCAGGCTGATTTGGAGCGGATCGTCACGGCTGTGAATGAGACTGCGAAGGCTGGAGCATAACCAATGAGTGAAACCGTAAAGCAGGCCCCGTTGCGGGTTGGTGTGTTGGGGATTGGTTCCATGGGGCGTCACCATGTGCGTAACGCCCGCGCCCTGGACGGGTTTGAACTAGTGGCAGTGGCCGACCCTTCCGGTGACAGGTTCGGTGTCGCTGGTGGGTTGACGGTGCTACCGGACGTGGAGTCCCTCATTGAAGAGGGTCTGGATGCAGCCATTGTGGCGGTCCCAACCGTGTATCACGAGGATGCGGCCTTGAAGTTGGCGGCTGCTGGCGTTCACACCATGATTGAAAAACCCCTCTCTGGCAGTGTGGAATCAGGGGAACGTATCGCGAAGGCTTTTGATGAGGCGGGCCTAGTTGGTGCGGTGGGGTATGTGGAGCGTTGTAACCCGGCCCTACTGGATATGCGCAGGCGTATTGCTGAGGGCCAGTTAGGTGAGGTCTACCAGGTCGTCACCCGCAGGCAGTCCCCCTACCCGGCGCGCATCAGTGACGTCGGTGTCGTTAAGGACCTGGCCACTCATGATGTTGATTTAGCCGCCTGGATTGCCGGGTCACCCTATGAGTTGGTGTTCGCTCAAACCGCGCACCGCTCCGGCCGTGAGCATGAGGACATGGTTACCGTGTCAGGCCGCTTCCAAAACGGGGTACTGGTCTCTAACCTGGTGAACTGGTTGACCCCCTTCAAGGAACGCCTCACCGTGGTAACAGGTGAACACGGCGCCCTGGTCGCGGATACCGCCCTGGGAGACCTGACGTTCTACGAGAATGGGTCCTTCCCTGTCGAGTGGGACCAGATCGCTGCCTTCCGCGGTGTCTCTGAGGGCCAAGTGACACGTTACGCCCTACAAAAGCGTGAACCCCTAGCCGTGGAACAAGCCAACTTCCGTGACGCCATCAACGGTGAAGCAGCCAACCACGTCACCATGGAACAAGGCCTCCAAGCACTCAAAGTCACCGAAGCCATCCTCGAAAGCGGAAGATCAGGACAAGCAGTAGAACTCGGCTGACACCGTGCAAATCCTCATGCCTCCCGTAGCATTCACTAACGATTCAGTAAGGACGGGTCTTGGACCACATACGATCCTTTATTAAGCGCTTCGCAGGTTCCGGAGTGATGCTACGCCGAGTGGCCACCCTACTCTCCGGTACTACTATCGCCCAGGTCGTAACCTTAGCGATGACGATCCCGCTCGCGCGGCTTTATGGTCCCGAGCAGTTTGGCTTCTTCGCCATCATCCAATCGGTGGTGGCCGTGGGAGTCACGATTGCTTCCCTGCGCTACGACATGGCGATAGTACTTCCAAAGACTGACCTCGAGGGTCGGGTCGTGCAAAAGCTGGCTTCTCGGTCAGTCCTTGTGATGTCTCTGCTCTTCTCGCTGGTCCTCCTTGCAGCTAGCGGTTTGGTGGCAGCAAAGTACAGTAGCCAGCTTCTCGCGTACTCCTTGGTGGCAAGTGGTCTGGTTGTCTATACAACTGCTCAGATCGCCAACCGCCAATTCTGGCTAACCCGCAAGACTCGGTTCGGCGTAATAGCTTCCAACCGCGTCATCGGATCAGTTTCCACCGGCGTTTTCCAGGTGCTGGCAGCCCTCTTCACCCGAAGTTTTCTTGGACTGCTTGTGGGTCTAATCCTCGGGCAGATCCTTACCCTCATCCTCGTGAACAGTAGGGTCCCGGACCTGCGAAGCCCTATCCACGATGGAGCGCCGTCGACGCTGGATATGGCCCGACGGTATAAGAAGATGCCGTTACTGAACGGACCTAATGCAATTCTTGATTCCGTTCGAACTGCTGGAATCAATGTCCTTATCGGAAACATTGCCGTTGCCGGACTTGGGCAGTACTCAATGGCCTATAGAGTTACGGGGGCTCCGGCGGGCCTTATCAGCGGCGCAATCTCTCAAGTCTTCCTCCAGAAGATGTCCGTTACGGTACCAGGGGAAATGACGAAGCTGGTTCGCTCAGTACTAATTCGGATAGGGTTCGTCAGCCTCCCTGCGTTCACGATTCTCTACTTCGCGGCCCCCTGGTTCCTTCCCTTCCTGTTCGGACGGGAGTGGATGCAATCGGGGCTACTCGCACAGGCCCTCATTCCTTGGATCTTCATGCTCACATTCACGTCTCCTCTGTCCAACCTCTTCATTGTCGCGGAGAGACAAGGGACGCTTCTGGGGTTCGCGGTGTTGTACGCCGCCGCACCACTGACATTCCTCACCCTAGCGCCGTGGGGACTCGTGCGTACGGTTCAGGGACTGGGCCTCGTAATGGCTGGTTGCCTGTTGGTAATGCTGGCCCTAGCGATTCTAGTTGCAAGGGGTTTCGATCGGCGTCCACATCACGGCTAGCTATACCCCGTGGAACATGGTTCGCCCTGCGCCAGCGTGCCCGTATAGTGGTTTCCGTGACCTCGGTAGACGGAGTGATTACAAATGTCGGATCATAAGGGAACGCTCATAATGCTGACCAACCAGTTCCCAGACTCCCGAGGGGACTCCACGTTCATATGTAATGAGATTGATGGACTCGCTGACCACTTCAACCAGGTTTTGATCTGGTCATATGACACTCCCAGTGGCCCTCTTGTGACCGTGCCCGAGAATGTGAAGTACATGGGGCCCATGAGCCAACGCTCCACAGGCTGGCTTTCGAGTCGGATGCATGTCGCGCACTCCGTTTCCTACTGTCTCAAGCTATTACGGGACGACCTAAAGCACCGATCGGTGCCATCGCCGACCCAATGGGCGAGGGCTGTTGTGCACGCCTTGCGGGCGTCCTCCGCGGCCGTAGTCATTGAGAATCACCTGAAGAAAGTCGGTATTCCTCTCAGTGAGACCTATCTTTACGGATTCTGGGGCATGAATGGGGGACTCCCTCTTGCCCTGCTAGGCAGCTCTTCAAAGGGCTCTTGCGTCCGTCTGCACGGATACGACATTTACGAAGAGCGTACACATGGCTATATACCGTTCCGTCATCTGATGTTCGAGAATGCCGATCTCGTATTTCCCATCTCCAGCAACGGCGCGCAGTACCTAGCGGCACATTACCCGGGTTACAGGAACAGAATCTCGGTCCAGCGGCTAGGAACGAAAGACCATGGTGCTGGAGTCGGTGCGAGCCGCGACGTTGCGCGAGTTGTGAGTTGTTCAAGCATCATTCCACTGAAACGAGTGCCTCTGATCTTCGAGGTACTAGCGGCCGCAGCCGCAGCCGCCCCATACCCGCTCGAGTGGATCCACTTCGGAGGAGGCTCTGGTCTAGAGGAGGTACGGAAGCTAGTAACCACTACGGCACACCCCAATCTGCTAGTCGACCTTCGTGGGCCCGTCCCAAACGCGGAGCTAATGGACTTTTATTCCAGAACCCCCGTAGATGCGTTCATCAACTTGAGCGAAACCGAGGGCGTCCCCGTGAGCATAATGGAAGCGATGTCATTCGACATTCCAGTGGTTGCGACAGACGTTGGAGGCACCCCCGAACTCTTTTGTGCCGGTAACTCTACCGGCGTGCTACTGCCTGCTTCTCCGAGCGCCAAGAAGGCGGCGGATGCAGTGCTCGAGGTCATCGAAAAACGCGAATCATATAGCCCTCGATCTCGGTGGAAAGACCTCTGCGACGCAGCGAATCTAACCCGGGTCCTGGCGGAAAAAATCTACTTTACCGGTGAAGAACGTCAGCGCGAGGAGCTCCGCTAAAGGAACTGACGATTCACCCATCGGCGTCGCCCAGGATCTGCAACCGGGCCGCGGTCCGGCAGGCCAGCTCCGACGTCACCTAGCGTAGCAAACCGTTGGCGATCGTTGGCGGCCATCTAGCACTTGATTCTTGCGACGGCTCACCCACTAACACCATCTTCGAAGATAGAGGCGCTCTCACACCAATAGCCGCGTCAGGCCCAGAAACGGATCCAGTCGATCCTCAACCAGACACCCCACGAAAGGAACATGGCCACAACGTACGCAAACACCAGCGGAATTCGATAGGACGACCCGAGCCTTGTGATTGCCACGATGATAAACGGCAAGCCCAAGGCAATGTATCTCCCCGGGTATCCCCCCCAGAGCACGCCCAGGAGGGCCATGATCAATAGGATTGTCGAGGCACGCCCATCAAAGGTCTTTACCATCGAGCGCCAGTCCACCAACTGAATTAGGAGAACGAGTAGCCAGATCGCTATGTAACGGAGACTTAGATCTGAAAGATATCCTTCGGCCCCGTACCTCCGGTCCCCTGCGGCCCCAAGCAGTAGGTCGCGTGCAGGTCCCGTAACCACAGCAAAAAGAACACCGGCAGCCGCCGTCATAATCAGAGCAGCCTGTGGACCTGACCGCTTCAGAGACCGGCCGGCTAGGGACGCGGCAATCGCGATGCCCACATAGACAAACGCTGCGGTGTGAATAAGAAGCCCTGCGACCACGGCGAGCCACCAAGTGCGGACCTTTTTGCAACGGAGCAGGTACCCCACCGAGAGCAGGGCTACAGCGAGCGCTCCGCGCATCTGTGAGAAAACCAGGTCAATGAAAAGTGGGTTTATCAACAGCAGGAGATATGCGGGGGCTTCGGCCCTAAGGACCACGAGCGCTGCCACGAAAATAGCAACAGCCGATATCCCTAGAAAGACACCATCTACCGAAAGCCCGAGGGTCGTGACAGCAAAATCCAGAAGCCAGCCCCACAAGACCTCATTGGTGAATAGACCAGCAAGACTCGTAATCGAAGATAGGTCTCGAAGAACTCGCTGTTCCTCAATCTTTGTCCGGTAGACCTCGCGGTCCAACATTGGCAGGCCGTTTGCTACCTCGAATATCTGTGGCCACGGTATCAGAACCACTACGACGGTGAAGAGTAGCGCCCAGGTAACCAAGCTCCGAGCGCGCATCGTCGGCCTGGCACGCGCTACGGGCCTCAAAGCACCGACCTCTTCCATAGGTCCCACTATAGAAGAGTTGACGCGCGGTGCTCGGCGGAGGTACGCCATAAGTGGTGTCTATCATCGGTGAGATGCCACCCACCTGACGCTGTGACCGACCCTGGCTGAAATGCGCGCTCAGTTCGATGCAGCGGCGACTGTGCACACTTTCTCAGCCGTGACTAGTCGTTAGTGGTCTCAGCGGCGCACACTAGTCTTTCGAGGCTCTCCAACATTCGCAGGCTCTGCGTTTCCCGGGTGTGCTCCAGCGAGTCGACCCTGCCGTGGTATTTGACCGCACCTGTTACGGATTTTTCGTGCGCAGCGCCGAGAAGGAACTCGACGATTTCCTGCGGATCCGAGCTCACGAAACCCAGGTCCCTGTCACGAATCAAGTCCGGCGCCTCACCCTCTGTAAGACCAATGCAGAGGATGGGTCTCTGCGCTCCTAAGTACTCAAAGAGCTTCCCGGTCAGGACGCCCTTCTCCCTCGGATGACCGCCGAAAATCAGAAGGAGAACATCCGACTGCACCTGGGCTTGGACCGCGTCCACATGGGATACCCGACCTCGGAACTCTACGGAATCGCTTACGCCAAGCTCCTCTGCTAGGGCCCGCACCTCGTGTGAGTCCGCGCCGTAGAACTCAACGCGTACACTCAAGTCAGCCCGGGTGTCGCGGAGCCGTCGGATGGCTTGGAACAAAGGTGTCAAGTCATAGAGGCCTGCATATATAGTCCCAACGTATCGGATGACGAGCGCCTTTTCAGTTGGTGCGTACAATGCTCCTTCAAAATCGCGGGGCTCATACCCGTTCGTGATGAGAACTGTCGGAGTACCGGTCTTACTCTCGAGCAAGTCAACCATCGGCTTTGTAACAGCTGTGAACAGCGATGCATATGATCTCATTGCGCACTCGAAGCGTAGCGTCAACCATTGCCTAGGGGAGACTCGAGTACCGCCAAAAGTCCCCCGATCAGAAATGAGGTCACGGTAGTCTACCACTAGTGGTACACCAAACGATTGTGCAATGCGACGTGCGGGTGCGAGCGCGCTTACTGGACCGACACTGACGACCACAACGTCCGGCTTCCAGGGCAGGCGCAGCGGAGTGAACAGTGTCCTGGCAGACCACATCACGTGTCGGTCAGGCCACAGAACGCTTCGAGCAACTGATTGCAGCCCACTGAGCACCACCTGCTTTGCTGACCCATGGCTGCTCGAACGCACCCTCGCAGCTCCGCTCGTGGAGGCCTTCCCGAGCGGGTCCTTGATCCTCTGTACTGATATCCCGGGGTTGAGTGGTTCTTCGAGACCGAAGATTGTCGGTTCACGAGTGATAACGTGAACGTCGTGGCCTTCTCGGGACCAATACTCTGCGAATTTGGAAGTGCGAACCGCCCCGATAGAGTTGTGAGGAGCATATGGCGCTGCAAGGATTAAGATACGCATACTGCAACGTACCTGATGGGCCGACAGATTGCTGCGCCGACGGGCCGTCAGGGATACTATCTGAGCAGCTCAGCGTTTGACATGCTTCCAGATGTGCGGATTCAGTTAGCTCCCCCAAAGCGACAAAAGTGCTTAGGCGATCCAGGCTGGCGCCCTACCCCGGACTCGATGAGACCGGCAACGCTAGCTGTGGCTCGAAGGCCCACTGAACGGCCGTGTCGGGAATGACCAACGTGAACGCCGCAGACACAGATGACATTGTCCTGCCAGATCTCGAGCCACCTCGAGATGCTAGTTGGATCAGGGGAGTCAAAGCGCGAGGCAGGAGGACGTCCCGCTCATGGCGCTGGGGGCACCCAACCAGGCGTGGCACGTATTTCCTCTCTCCGAGATCCATGAAATCCCTAGCATCTACCTCGCTCTGGACATCCCCACTCAGCCAGTACTCGCGGGTTGCATGCTTCTCCGCTGCGACCACCCTGGTCTCCGCGCTGGGGCGCAGCGGACGTTTCGCGCGCTCGACAAAAGTCCAAGCACACCTCGCGGCAACGCGTCCTCCGAGCCCGAGGGGAGTCCCCTCGGGCTCGGGTTCTCACGGGATCGGCGTTACGCGCGGCCAGCGCCAACATTGAGCGACACCGCATCACCGCGATTGGCTTTTGGGCAGCTCAGCATCAGAAGGGGCCGTGTTGCTCGCAAACAACGCGCACGATGGTCTCGTGTCGAGGCCTTCAACCTGCCGAAACACGATTCACGATCAGCCTGTGTTTACCGGACGGAGCCCTCAGGAT
Source organism: Schaalia sp. JY-X159 (assembly GCF_014525425.1). Taxonomy (NCBI): domain Bacteria; kingdom Bacillati; phylum Actinomycetota; class Actinomycetes; order Actinomycetales; family Actinomycetaceae; genus Schaalia; species Schaalia sp. JY-X159. The sequence goes on from NZ_JACEXI010000008.1 coordinate 24,026, forward strand.
GTTCTCGACAACTTCCACTGTCAGTCGACTTTCGGGTCCAAACTTGTGCTGGAACTCTTCTCGCAGCAACGCCTCATGCTCCGCTCCGTAATGTTCCGGATCGACCTCGAGGAGGATCTTAACAGCTTCCACGCGATCCTGGACCAGCTGTGCGCGGATCACCACATTAGGCAGGTTCTTGAACAGGTTGGCCACGTTCCCACCATTGATCTTGGCCCCATCTGGGCGGTACAGGAAATCATCGTTCCGTCCTTGTATAGAGACCACAGTCGGACTCTCAATCCCGCATCGGCAGACAATATCGGGCCCGAGCACCATGGAGTCACCAATGGCGTACCTAATCAGTGGGGTGCCATGCGTAGTAAAACTCGTGACCAGGACCTCGTCAGAATCTTCGCTCCTACGCTCGAACACACCTGTTCCGGCTTCAATGTGCAGTGTTCCAAACTTGCACTCGGTAATGAATGGTGCGCCTTCAGACGAGGCGTACTGATCGTAGACCTTGGCACCAAATGCCTGTTCAAGAAGTTCCCGACCGGAGTCAGTCACCGTCTCCGACGTTGGAAAGATGGCAATTGGGCGAAAATCTAGCTTGATGTCGTTGCGGAGTACATAGCTGGCGACATCGACCATCGATGTGAAGAATCCATCCAACGCCTGCGGTTTGAACTTGTTGAGGCTCGCCACGTAGCTTGGCAAGTTTCCCTCGGTTATGTGGAATGTGGAGTAGAGCATCTGGCGTGAGGCCGCGTTGTAGCGCCAGAAGACGCGTTTCTTGCTGTTCGGAGGGACAATGTGCTTGCCCATGAAGGTCGCTTTTCGCATCTTGCGGTTCTCAAACCCGTTGCGCGCCTTGAAATGGTCAAGCTGGGCCATTCTCTCCATGGAGTCCCTGGGCGTACTCCTCACAACTAAGGATTTGCCCGTGGTCCCGCCGGTGTGTCCCTCAATCGACCCCTCACGAGAGACGGTATACGCCTGCTCTATGTGGGAGCGCAACAACTCTTTCTCGACCACCGGCAGGTTGCCGAGGTCCGCTGGAGTGCTGACGGCGCTGAGGTCTAAGCCCTGGTAGAGTACGCGATAGAACTGGCTATTCTCATTAGCGTGGGCAATGAACCCTCTTAGCCGCATGTCGCGGTACTCGAGCTTCCTCTCTAGTGGCCAAACGTCGAACTCCGCGAGGAAATCGCGATAGTCCCAGTAGTCCTTACCGTAGCGTTTCCGATTCTTCTGCAGCCCTGAACCAGTTGTCATCACATGCTGTAACCAGACCGGAGAACGGTCGTAAACGTTCTGGAGCGAAACCATTCAACCTCCTACTACAACCACAAGCTTGACACGTTAGGCGCGAGCGCACCCTTGAGGTCATACACTACGGGCCCAGCTGTACTGGATCCGTTGAGCGTTGATTCATACTGAGCTGAGTCTGCGAACTGACTGTGTGCCACGGCAAGAATGACGCCGTCGTAGGCTGTCTCGGGGATTGTCTCTACCAACTCAATCCCAAACTCTTCAACCGCCTCGTCTGGATCAGCCCACGGGTCGTGCACGTCGACGTCGATGCCGTAGTCTTCCAGCTCTCGGATAACGTCAATGACCTTGGTGTTGCGAAGATCAGGGGTGTTTTCCTTGAAGGTGAGACCCAGGACTAGGACCTTGGCTCCCTTGATCTGTACGCCTCGCTTCGCCATCTCCTTGACCAACTGCGAGGCAACGTAGGGACCCATGGAGTCGTTGATGCGACGACCTGCCAGAATCATCTCAGGGTGGTGCCCCACTGACTGCGCTTTGTGTGTCAGGTAGTAGGGATCAACGCCGATGCAGTGACCACCAACCAGGCCAGGCGTGAACTTGAGGAAGTTCCACTTCGTACCGGCTGCCTCGAGAACGTCCCGCGTGTTGATTCCGAGCTTGCCGAACAGGATTGCCAATTCATTCATGAGGGCGATGTTGACGTCACGCTGAGTGTTCTCGATTACCTTGGCTGCCTCAGCAACCTTGATGGTTGGTGCCTTGTGGGTGCCAGCCACGATGACCTTCTGGTAGAGGTCGTCGATGAAGTCAGCGGCCTCCGGGGTAGATCCGGACGTGATCTTCATGATGTTCGTGACACGACGTTCCTTGTCGCCCGGATTGATCCGCTCCGGAGAATAGCCGACAAAGAAGTCTTCGTTCAGCTTCAGCCCGCTCTCCTGTTCAAGAATTGGCACGCAGTCTTCCTCGGTTGCGCCGGGGTAAACGGTGGACTCAAAGATGACCACGTCACCCGGACGCAGGTGACGCCCAACGGTGCGCGATGCCCCAAGCAGTGGTGTGAGGTCCGGCTTCTTGAACTTGTCGATGGGGGTGGGTGCGGTAACGATGAAAACATTGGCATCGTCGAGGACGTCCTCGTCCGCAGTGACTGTCAGCTGCGTTGCTGAGGCGAGCTCCTCCGGCTCGACCTCGAGAGTCCTATCGTGACCAGCTTGGAGCTCTGCAACGCGCGATTCCTTGATGTCGAAGCCAACCGTGGGAAACTGCTTCCCGAACTCGACGGCAAGTGGCAGACCTACATACCCGAGGCCGATTACGGCCAGCTTTGTTTCAGCGAGATTCATTGTCGCCCTCAGATCCTTTGATAGAACGGAACCATTCGATAGTGGTTGCCAAGCCATCCGCTAGAGGAGCCGGCTTCACATTGGGGAAAAGTTCCTTGATGCGGATGCCATCAGCCTGTGAAGCCCGCACATCACCTGTTCGAGGCTCGACGTGCTCTCGGTCAATCGGAAAGCCGAGTTGCGATTCCATTTCCTCCAGCAACTCCAGCAGCGTTGTGTTGGTGCCATAGGCCAGGTTGACCGGGTATTCGCTGGAAGTCTTGTTCTTGACTGCTTCCGTTATCACGGCGCACACAGTGTCAACGTGGGTGAAGTCCCGCGATTGGAGGCCATCTCCCTGGATCTGAGCAGGCTGGCCTTCGAGCGCTGCATCGAGGAACTTCGGAATCACAGCGGCATAGGCATGGTCCGCAGGCTGCAGTGGCCCATAGACATTGAAGAACCGGAACGGAAGGGTCTTGAGACCGTAAGAGGACTGGTATGCGAGTGCGTACCCCTCAGTCGCGAGCTTGCTAACCGCATATGGGCTCATCGGCCGAGTCCACACCAGCTCGTTCTTCGGCAACGCAGGGTTGGAGCCGTACACGGAACTAGAGGACGCAACCACGACGTGGTCGACGCCCGCCTCACGGGCGGCTTCCAAAACGTTCAATGTGCCCGTAGCGTTTGCCTCATGAGAGGGACGTGGGGCTGCAACCGAACGAGGAACACTTGGAATTGCACCCAGGTGGACAATGGAATCGACGCCCTCGTCCGCTGCCAAGAGAGTCGGGTAGTCGAGGATGCTTCCCTCAATGAAATCCACGTCCAGGCCATCTAGGCTGGATAGTCGCCCAGTGCTCAAGTCGTCAATGATGCGCACCTGCACGCCCTCGACATTCTCAAGGAGGTAACGGGACAGATTCGAACCGATGAAGCCGGCGCCGCCGGTTATGAGAACTCGCATGATTCCATGCTATTCCTCCGTTCTCCTATCGCTGAACTTACGGCTGCAATAGCGCACAGAATCACACCCGCAACCAATGGTGGACCGTACACGGTGCTACGGGCGACGGTACAGTGTTTTTATGCTCTCATCTGCACCCAAAGGGTCTGCGAACCGCGTCATCCTCCTCGGAGTCACCTCCTACCTGTCTTTAGGATTCCTTCGAGGGCTTGCCTCTCAGCTGGTTAGCGATGGGTGGGAGGTGCATGTGGTCAGCGCGCCCGTTCCAAGCGACGAGCAACCGTTCGCGGTTCCCGGCGTCGTACTACACGAGGTCGAAATGGCGCGAGAGCCGAGCCCCCTCGCCGATCTCAGGTCTCTTGCTGACTGGAATGTCCTTCTTAAGGAAGTGCGGCCCGACGTCGTCATGGCTGGCACACCGAAGGCCGCTCTCCTTGGCATGTTGTCGAGCGCGGCGGCGCGCGTGCCCGTGCGGATATACCAGATCCGAGGTCTTCGCCTCGAGACAGCCAATGGCCTCCAGCGCAAGGTTCTTGGCGCCCTCGAGAAACTGACCGTCTTGCTCTCAACCGAACGCCTTGCGGTGAGCCGCAGCCTCGCTGAACGCTACTATGCACTCGGCCTCGCTTCGAGGACGTGTAAGCCGATCACTGTCCTAGGCAGAGGCAGCTCGAAAGGCGTCAACGTGGAGCGCTTTGCTGCCGGTGAGGACTACGAACGCCTGCGGGGTGAAGCCCGGCAACGGTGGGGTGTCGAGGGAGGCGTTCCAGTGATCGGATATGTGGGGCGCATTCACGAGGACAAGGGGCTGCGCGAACTGGATGAGGCGAGCCGTCTTCTCGCAGCCCAGGGCTTTGACCACCGCGTCGTGGTGATTGGCCGGTCAGAGGGCAGTGGCCTGGAAGAGCTACTGGCTCGCAATCCGAACGTAATCCTCGCTGGAAGGTCTGATGCGGTTGAGAACGAGTACCCGGGAATGGACATCTTCTGCCTGCCGACACACCGCGAGGGCTTCCCCAACGTGGTGCTCGAAGCGTCTGCAGCGGGGCTCCCAGTTGTGACCACAGACGCCACAGGTGCGGTCGACTCGATCGAGGACGGTCGGACCGGACTTCTCTATCGGACTGGAGACTCAGCGCACCTCGCAAAGGCTCTTGGCTGGCTACTGAGACACCCGGAGGACACCACCCGAATGGGCAGGGCTGGACATGCCTTCGTGGCGGAGGACTACGATCAGGCCGCCGTGACAGAGGCTGTTGCGTCCTGGTTAGAAGGAATCCAGTAGCCCTGCCCTCTACAGGCCACCGTTAGCAGAATCAGGCTCTCGCAAAGTGACTCCGGGCATGGAACCGAACGTTGAATGGGCGCCACGGAGCGTCGACGAAACAGGGAAACGGGAATCCTTGTCTATTTGTGACACATCGCCGAATGTGCCCCCCAGGGGTCAAGAAGGTGGTTAGTATTGTTGCACGCCGCCAACCAAGAGTTGCTACAACAACCATCGGTCAACGGCGTGCTTGCAAGCAGTAGCTTCTAGGAGACAGCGTCGCTTCGACTAAATGTCATCGCTTCTCGGTAGAAACCGCAAATACTTTTCTTCCCGACTTGGGTCGGGGGAAAAGTTGCGCCCAAGTCAAGGTAGAACGGAGTTCCGAACTGGTCGACGTAACGACCACCAACGTATACCCTTTGTCCGGTCTTCCACGTACCGTCTGGGCCTAGTGGATTTCTGTTTACCATACTTTGATATCCTCCTTTCTTTTTTAGTAGGGATAAAACTAATGAGCAGCGTGATCCAGCTAGACCACTACCGTGACAGACTCCAAGGAACAGCCTCGCATTTGTGCGACTGTGGATCTCAATGGTTTGAACTGGTGGTACCCACCCCAGGAACGCTCCCGAGCAATGGTGCCGTGATGGTCGCCGAGGATGGCCACGTCACGGGATACATGGGGGATCTCGTCTGCACAGAATGCAGAGCTGTTCAGCAGTTGAGCTAAGTTGGGAACCCTAACCTCCAGTGAGATTTGTTGGTAAGTACAGCTGAATAACACGCATGTAACTCTCTTATTTCCTGGACCAAATTAGCACACACCTGGGCGGTTTTACCGAGCCGTGTTCCCGCTGCACCTGTGGATTCACACCGGCTTTTGAAGGGGAATGGTCTGTATGATCCATCTATCCACAAAGCTCACCAGCGTATAGCGAACGCCACAGTGTTGTTTGTCGTCTACAACCGTTGCTACTTCGGCGAAAAGTCCCATTGCATGCGCTCTTGCAGACGCAAACCTAAGAGGCTGTGGATAACTCTATTTCACATTTCCACAGGCACAACATGTAGTGGTTTCTGTGGATAACCGCCCCCTAGATGTAGTGTCCCGCCGGCGTGTCGCAGCCAAGCTTTGGACCATTGTGATCTGAGCGTCGAGGTGATCGGACTCATTCCCGACAACCACACCGCAACTGAATGACTCCCGCAGTTGTGACTGGATCTCCGGATCCTCCCCGAAGTCATTGACCAGAAACGCGACTACTGTTGGCAAGGAGTTACCTTCGGCCCTGCAAGCGCTTGCTAGGGTCCGCGCGCGAACAATGTCCACCCGCCCTCACCACTTCATGATCTTCAATGCAGTCTGCCCGGAGTGCTAGGCGGCGCATGCGGCGTCGGTGAGCATCGCTATCATCGTTCTATGGAACGAGCCCAACCCGGGCTCGATCGACCAGAGTAGACCTTCGGGAGGGAAACACCATGGGTTCGTCTGGTAAGGCTCGACAGAGGACACGTCGACGAAGCCCAATCGCGCCAAGAAATGACAATGCTCCAGTGCCGCCACACTTTACGGACAGCGACGCCCGCGAAGAGCTGTGGGGGAAGCTGCGGCACGGCTCGCGCAACGTCGCTGGTGTCACTTGGCAGCTTGCTGTCTCGGTGCACGTGCTTGTGATGTCTCGTGCAGGCATCCTGCCGTTCACCACGCTGGTTCCCGAAGGCTTCGAGGACCTCGACTGTCGAACAGCTACAGGCGACGAGACCTTGGTGCAGGTGAAGGAGGTCAGCGCTGGAGCGGGACAGCTAGGGACTTCACGAATCCGCGACGCAATCTTGCACGCCATGCGTGTGACGACCGGCCCGATCGTTATCGTCACCGATGGCAGCGTCGGTTCAGGCTTGCAGTTCACGGGATGGGACGAACCACTTGCCGCACAGCCTGAGCGGTGCATAACTCTAGCTGACGCCCTCGTCGCCAAGGGCCTGACCAAAGCAGACGCAACCAGCGTGTTGGGACGTGTCCACCTCGTGTCGTTGCCGTGGAACCTACGCGAGCAGACCGAAGCACTCCTCTGCGACACGCAAGGTGTTCATCCATCGGTTGCTTCATTCACTGTCGGTCAGCTGTACGAAGCCTTTGGGGAGGCAAGTGCGGACCAACGTCATTTGGACCTCAACCGAGCCCGAACGCTTACGCTCAGCGACGTTGACACCGTGCTGCACAAGGTCCAGTCAGCGGTCGACGTTAACGGCTTGGATGCTGCAGTGTCCGCAGGTGTGTGCCGCCCCGCAGATTACTCGGCCACAGGGGTAGCGTCCGCGAGCCGGTTCTATCTGGGCGTGGACGGGGCCCCAATCCACATCGCACAGGGTCTGGATGTGATCCGGGCTGACGAGATGGACCAGATCACACAGGCAGCTCGAAACTCCGAGTACACCGTCATCGTCGGGCCGTCCGGTTCGGGTAAATCGGTGCGGCACGCGAAGAGGACTTCAGTCCCCGTCTTTTGAACGGCAGTACACGTGTAATCAAGCCTGTGCTCGACCGCCTCACCGCTGAGCTAATTGCAGAGCGTGTCGAGCGCGCCGAGCTTACGACGAAGATGGCCCCCGCAGAAGCTCTTGCGCGAAGTGACGGTCTACTCATGGAGTTCCTCTCCTTGCTGCGCGAAGGCAAGCACCTGGAACAGGTCCTCGCCTCACAAGCCGCCGCGCTGGCGGCTCCCGGCCGAGAGATTCAGCGAGAGGCCGCTCGCCTTGTTCTGGCAGCTCACGCACTCGGATTGTCGTTGACTTCCCGAATGCTCGGAGATGCGCTCGCTGCTATCGCGGGAAGCAACAGCGCGGTCGGCGACGCCCTGGCGACACTGAAGAACGAACATGTCGTCCTCGAGCAAGGCGACATCTGGACGGGGCTCCATGAGCTTCGGTCGCAGACACTGGCAACTCTGCTCCACGACGCCCCGCCCCCTACGCTCGGCGACACCCTGAGCGTCATAGCTCGGCTGCTCCCCGCCGACGAAGCGGGCTGGTTGCTACGTCGATCCGCCGAACGCTTCCCGGAGACCGTCGTCGCTGTTGCCGACGCGGTTGCGAGTAATCTTCATGAGCCAGGTGCCACCTCTTCGGGGGTGGCCGAGCTCCTCGAAGGAGCCGAGCGGGCCGACAACATCGTGTACGCCACCACCTGTCTTCCGATCATTCAGCGCCTCGCCCCTCCTGGAACCTCCCCGACGCTAATTGCTCCAATCGTCCACGGAATTCGCAATCAAGACACGTCCCTCGATCCGATCGGCGCACCAGCGTTCGATCGCACAGCAACGTTGATGACCCGGATCGCGCGAGCGCTGCCGCCGCGTAGTTCGCCTGTGTTAGAAGCCATTACCAGACAGCTCGATTCCACCCTCGTCGTGAGCCTGCTCACTTCGGGGACTCTCGTCGAGGCCGTCCGTCTCTTGGAGGCCCTGGCGGGATCCGTGACGCTCAGCGCATCCGAGGCTAGCGCGGTGTTCCAGGAGTTTGACGAACCGATCAACGCTACACAAGCCGACGCTTGGACGCGTCTGATATCTGCGCTGAATCCGTTCATCGCTAGCGAGAACCGAGAGGCTACCTTCGGACCAGTGGGGCACCGCGCCCTGGCAATCGCGCGAGCCGAGCCTTCGGCTGTCATGTTAGCCATGCAGACGGGGTCTAATCCGTCGGTGACGGTCATGCATGGTCTTGATGTTCCGGAGCAGGCACCCGGCATGACTTGGGACGTCCCCTCCTCAAGCAGCAGCGATCCCCTCAACGACTTCGTCGTAGCATTGGCGCAGCAGTTGGCGTTCGCGTGCCCGGAAGCGGGTCATGTCGCGGTCATAACAATCACACCGTCGGGACGACGTTACAGGGTCGGAGGGTTCGAGCCCGGCTTCAAACACATGGCACGCGAGGTCTTCAAGGAGCGTACTGGAGTCCGACGTAATGTCGGCTTCCAGGGAGCCGTCCGGATGTTGTCGGCGGCACCGACATGGACAGACCTGCTCCTCGAACAGTCACAGATTGCCCAGGCACTTGTGGACATTGCAAGCGAGGGCGCCTTCCGCCTACGGGCCAACGACCCGCCTCACCATGCGCAAGCTTGGGCCGAGCGTGCGCAAGCTGCAAACGAACGAGCAGGCGAACTAGCCTCTACGCCGAAAGACGGATCGAAAGAACGAGCCGCTTCCCATGCCAGCGAGGATGACGCTCAACGACAGAATGACCCGGTGTCACAAGCGCTCGGGGCCGCCGCGCAGGCGCTGAGCAATCTAGGAACGAACGACAATCGCGTCGCGGTGGCATTGTCGCTTCGAGATGCAGCTGCCAAGGTCGAACACGCGCGATTGCTGACTCCGACCTACTTCGGCCTCGATCAACCAGTCCCCGATGCACTCAGCACTGAACTTGAGCGGCTGGCGCGGGCGGCGATCAGCTCTGCGCGCGACCCAGATTCCTGGACCTCAGTGCGCTTCGGCGACCATGCGGCAGTCAATGCGATCACGGCGGCCTCGACAGCCAAGGCTCAACAGCAACAATATGCGGTGTTGTCCGTGATCGAAGCCGCCGTTCCCGGCGCCGTCCTACAGTCAGTGCCGGACCCCTTCCCCTCCCCTACCAGCATCGATCAGACCGGATGGTTAGTGACAGCGGCGCTGCAGGACTGGGACGAAACTGTTAACGCCCTAGCGAACATTGATGTAGATACACGTCGCACTCTCGACTGCAACGTGTGGGCGCTCGCGGTCGATGGCGTCCGCCCGCTTCCGCTAGCCGTGATCATGGCGCACTACGGTGAGCAACCCGTTCTCCCACTGGCGGGCGGATCTCTTGACCAGCACCTCACGGCAGCCGGACTCCCGTTGGCGCAGACAGTAGATGCCGCGACCGCGAAGGTCCGCGAGCTGGCCGCTACGGTAGCCCAGGCTTCATGGGCGTTGGCCCTGCACCGTAGTCGGCCGACCGATTGGCCGTCCACAGTGCCGGCACCAGAGATCGACGACCTAGACAGGTTAGCGATCGCTGCCCAGAGCGCAGTCGCACAACTTCCAGATTCCGTGGGGTCTGTCCTCGGAGCCGCCCTCGACACGTTGGTCGCACAAGTCAAGTTGGAACTGCAGGAGGCAACCGACCTGACACTCGCCGGGGAACTACTCGACGTAGCCGATCGGGGACCCACCCCCGCAGCCATCGACGCGGGTCTCTGGCAAGCCCTGACCGACCTTTCCCTAGCCCCCGCCATTGGTTTCCAAGCCAGCGAGGGGTTCGTATGAACATTCCAGATATCGGCTTCACGCGCGTGCGCTCACTGGGTGCGGGAGGCCCGCGCGGCGGGTACAAGCAACTCATCTGCGAGCTGGGCGTATAAGAGCTCCCGCACGCCGAGGGGAAGCTCGTGTCCCTTCACGGAGCCGGAAGCGGTTGAGGCGTCGAGTGCTACTGGACTCTCCCGACGAACCTTCACCAGCGCCGCTGCTTTGGCCTCCTACGCAGGCTTAGCACCCACGACCAAGCGGCCAGGAATATCCATAGAGTCCGAGCGCGTTGGCCACGGTAGCAACAAGCAACTCAAACGCGTCCTGTTCCTATCCACCATCATCGTCCTCACTCACCGCCGACCCAGTGTCCCCTGGGCCGCGCTCAGAGACGGCAGCCCTTACAACACAGCCGAAACAGTCGTCGTGGCTTGACAAGTAGCAAAAGGGGGCACCCCGGGTTCATCAATCAAGCCCGAGGGCCTCCCGAACGAGGTCTGTGAGTAGCGTCGGTGGAGCAATAGAGACGGTCACGTCTCCCTTGAAGATTTCGTTGTAGCCCCGAGCAGTCGCATCCCAGGTCCCTCGAATCACCTCGGGGGTCTCCCCCCTTGTGATCAGGACCGAGTCGCCGTCGTCCGTTTCGAAGTCCCCTTGGGGTCTGAGGTCTCCTACGCTCACGTCAACATTTACTGAGCGGGTAGTCCTCCACGATGCAGCCGGTGGAACGTAGGGACGTGAGCCTCGAACACCTTGATCGGTTATCGAAGAGGCCAAGTTGGCGGTGTACCCGACGTTGAGGCCGACGTCTCGCCTTGTCGGACCCCATTTTCGCGGCGGGAGTGGCAAGCTCACCTGTCTCAGATGCACCCGACCCCCGTACCCTTTGCGGTCGATTGCCTCGACTGCCCCCTCGATGTGCAGCGTGACCCTCACGTCATGCATGAATGTCAACGTCTTGTTCACGATGTTGACTTCGTTGGCCGCGAGGAGCCGGGCAGCAAGTGCTTCAAGCGCTTCGGGCCAAGCGGCGCGGAAGTCGGATGCCCACGCCTCCACCTCGTCCTTGTAGTCCCGTTCGGACCGCTTCTCCGGTACTTCGGTGTTGTCAAAGAGGGCTGCTCCGACCAGTCCTCTTGTCTGCTCGGACACCGAGCGGAACATAGCTTCTGACAATCCCATTCCCCCGAGATGCAGGCCCCAAGGCCCTGCCACGACTCCCGTCACTCCGAGCCCCTGCACCTCCGACGGCGCTGCTGGGGCCGGAGCTGGGAGGGCATCGAGCAGGAGCCTTTTCGTCTTTGCGATGTACTCGTTTACTGTTCGGTCTTCGTCTACGACGAGCGGGACCACGGTTCCGACGACGCTGACCTCAAGCTCCACCGGGTCCGCCGGACGCGCGCTGCCGCGTGCTATGAGGAGGTCAAGCTCGTCTGCAGTCGCCTCGCGCGTCTCTCCGTCGCCCCTGAAATAGATGCGCCCGCTCTGGAGTCCTTCACCGTTTGCACGACATATGAAGGGCCGCTGACCTGTCTGTGGCGGGTCTACAAGAAGCACGATCACCTGATTGGGCGATTCTTCGACGGAAACGCGAACAATATCCCAGTGAGGCCCTCTGGCGCCAAGGAAGGGCTGAATGACTTGGGATAACGCGAGCATTTCAACTGGCGGCACCCCCTCGGCACCGTTCCTGGTGACGCCGATGATCATAACGCCATACCCCTCAAAGGCTTCCGCTGCGCGTTCTGGCAGTCGGTTCGCTGCCCCGAGGATGAACTTGGCGAGTTTCGCTTTGTTCACCTTGCTTGCCAGGTCAGGCGGTCCCTTGAGTTCCAGGTAGTGGCGCTCGGCAAGGTCGCCCCTAGCCGCCGCCGCTGCCACAAGCTGCGTCGCCGCAAGTTCGCCTCGTGGTGCGTGCGTGAGGTCGAGCTCAGGTTCCGGTGCGTTCATGTGGCATCACATCCAGGGAACGAACCAGCTCTCTGCCGAGAAAGCCCTGTCATCAATTCTGAAACCTCTCCCTGGCGCTCTCCTCCACGATGACGGCCTCAACCAGTACGCGGAAACGGTCTTTGTCGCCGCGGCGTTCGGCCTCAACGAGGTAAGGCAGCAGGTTCGCTCGCGCCATCTCCGGGCTCCTCTGGTGGTGCGCTATCATCCACAGGAATCCTACCGGGATGGCCCCGACACTGCCGAGGCACACCAACGCAAATCGTTGACCGCCTCCATGAGAGGTACCCGGCGCCGGAGTATGCTGGGCCGAGCGACGGCAATCTCGAAAGGGTCGACGTCCCTGGTATCTTCCCCTAGACAGCGCCTCTTCGAGCATCCCTAACGAGGCACCGGAACGCCTGCCGTCACGGAGGGCTTCTCGTTGCCAAGTGAGCCAGAAGCCCGTCCGCCGTACTCGCGGCATAGCTCCTTGCAGACAGGGTCGGTGCCCTTCGTCGCAAGCGAGCTCCTGAATCTCGCGGTTCCGGCGGGCCCAGCTTGAGGACACGCCTTCACCACAGCAGACGGGAACAGTCGCGGTCGACGAGTCGAGGCACCGACTGCAGTCAGGCTCCGCGCACCACGCGGTGCGCGGGATCAGCAAGTGGCTAAGATTTCAGGTGTATCCGGGGCTCCTTGAGCCGGTGCCGCTGTAGTCAGGGATTAGGCGAACGATATTTTTGGCATGCGCGCCGATTCGTGCGGGCCAAGCGACCCGCGACATCAGCAAGAAGACCGAGTTGATCTCGGCTACGGCGCAACGTTCCAAGACTGGCCAATCGAAAACGCCTCCCGAACCGCCGAACACGGCAACGTTTTCTAACAAGAAGCCGACCCCACCACCGCACTTGTCTTTCTCCGCTACATCTGCCTCATCTCGATCAGCACGACGCAGGAAGAGCTCGGCACTGCTGTCACGACGATCGATCCGGCAGCGGTCCAAGCCTCCCGTGAGACCCGTCATCTCGTCGGGCAGCAAGCCCAATCCTTCGCCGTCCCAGCGCTACCGCTGTGCCGAGGCCCGTGAGAAGGACTCGCTGTGGCGCGTGCGGACATCGACAAGTCCTTTGGCTCTGTCTACCTCACCTTGAGTTGCGACTGGTAGATGCGTGGCTGCGTGGACCATACGCGCCCGTACCGGAACCGCCTCCATTCGGGTGCTCGATCAGATCACGTCTTCTACAGAACCGTTCACGCAGGGGCGCTCGGGTTGCTGCTTTCCGTGTTGAACGCCCTCTGCGTATCGAATACCGGGTCAAGGATCGCTGCGATACGCACCATCTGATCGTCCAGATTCTCCTCACACACCGCGGTAAGACCCTCCTTGCGCCGCCAGGCCGACCATTTCGCCTGCGAGCGGGTGCCATACCCCGCAACGACAGGACCAATGGCCTGCAATTCAACGCCACGGTGAGCCGCCACCGCGCGCACGGCTTGAGTAAGTGCCTCGCCTTCAAGGCCAGCATCGCCGAGAGTCACAATGTCAACGTAGTCTCGCCATCGGGTGCTCGTGATGCCCCGTTCAAGGATAGTGACGCCCTTCTCTGCCACGGTTGATTCGGGCGCATAGCCGATGAGGGTGATCGGTTCGCCGAGAATGCGGTCGAGGGTGACTTTGCGTGGAGCGGGAACAATCGGATCTCCGGTCGAGACGTCCCATGACACAGTGCCCTTCCATGTTGAGATCGTGACCTTCACACGAAGGCGCATGCCGGGGTACTCGGCGTCGTCGCGGATCTCGGTGACGTTGATGCTGTCGAGGTCGAACGTGACGCCGTCGTCGACGGTGACATCGGCAACGTCACGTATGACCTGCTCAAGGTGAGCAGGTGTTGTACTCGCGCTGATCGCATTCGAGTCGGCGTCTCTCGTGGGACGGCGCACGCCGTATGCGCCGAGCAGAAGTCCACCTTTCAGCACAAAGTCGGGTGCGTGTGGCGTGCGACCCAGGCGGTAAAGGAATGATTCGAGGGCGTGCCTGGTTAGATATTCCTGTGTGGCCACAGGATTACCGAACCTTGCCGCATCGCCGCGCGCGACTTTTTGAATCTCTCGGTAAACTTCGTCAGCATTCACGCCAGAAACTCCAATGCGTTGAGGACGGGAGACTTTGCGCGCGGAAGCTGGCTGGCGATGTGCATCAACTTGGCTGGTTTCCCTCCGCGGCGCAGCCACTCTTTCGTAGCATCACGCGCAGTCTCATATCCAACGATGGAACGCAATCGGAAGCAGTCTGCGATGGTGCGTTCGGGGCTGTAGATACCGATGATCTGCTCACTCCCTGGAATGAGCATGTCTTCCCGTCCCAAGTTGAAAGTGTCCTTGTCAAAGTGATGCCACCTGATCGAGCCCCGCGTTACAGGGGTGCGGACACCCCGCGGTATTGCAACGTCTAGGGCGTTGGGGATGGTATCGGTGAAATCGTAATGCGCGAGCGCCGATAGCAGGCAGATAGTGGCATCTGATCGCCTAATGGAGGCCTCCATCTGGTCCCAATCCATAGGTGACGCGTCGGCCGGCAGATAAATGCCGCGCGCGATTCGCTGCCACTGTCCCGTTTTGGCGCCGCGGTATAGAGCGCTACGGGTTGTCCCGGTCGGCGTGCTAGGCGTGATCGCGCGCATCTCAGGCACCTCCTGTTATGAATCGTATACAGATAACCGTACCTGATAACAGTTCGTACCACCAGTGTCTGGCGCAAACCCCATGCCGTCAGAAGGTTCAGGACTCGAGGGCGGCGGAGCAGACAATCAACAGCAGTCGCCGTCATGCATCGTGCCGTCTGGCGGTAGGGCTGGCACATCCCTTGTTGCCTCTATGACCGCATGGCCGCCAGGAGATGACGGAGCATATCTTCTGCTTTGTCTGGTTCTCTCCCGGACCCGGCGAATGCGTCCAGCACGCCTTGCACGCGCGAGACGAATTGAATGCCGTTATCGGTTTCGGCACCTTCTAATTCTGAGCCTGTTGAAGCGATCAGGAGTACCCCTTCCCCGGGGTTCGTTTCTCTGAGATCTAAAGCTTCCACGGCTTGGGCTGGATCTTCGACATAGATCACGGGGCTGGTCAATGTTGCCGTGGCGCGATCGTCGCGGGCGGCCAGAAGCCCCGAGACTGCGTAGGTGATTCCGGCTTTGCCTAGTCCTTTGGCAAGAGGGCGCCAGCCGTCTATTGCGACAACGGTTCGCCGGGCAACATCGCGTCTGGTGATCTTGCCGGCGTTGCCAGCAGATACGGCGAGCGTCACCATGTGGTCCGCGCTTGCCGGGTCGGAGAGCCAACCAGCGCGAACCCATCGGGTGATCCATCGGCCGATCTCCGTGGCATCTTCGGCAGTTGACCCCGGTGCAGCTTCCACCGCTGAGGCCATCTCTTCATCAAATGCCAGTCCCAAACTCCGAGCCTCTCGTCCTATGGGCTCTCCCAAGGAGGCCGAGCCGATTCCAAGCGAGGAAAGAGCATCCGCGTATGGCCCGACAAGAACAGACTGCAGGACCGACCTGGCGGCGGCAATGGCACTTGGATCACCCGCGGAGACAAGAGAATTTCCGCTGATCCGGTAACCGGTAGCCTCCAGTATTCGGGAAAGCATCCCCCAGGTCGGGTCGAGTTCTGCCCGCTCGATTCGACTGATTGTTGACGGGGAGACTTCCGCGAGCTGCGCAAGCTCCTTGCGGGTGATTCCGGCGAGCGCGCGGACTCGCCGAATAATTGTCGCGGCGTCCATCATCACCACTCCCCCTATTTGCGTATACGCAATCTTGCGTCAAACTCCTCGGCTCAACGAACCCTCAAGCTCGCGCTCAGTACTTGCCAAGGTCGGCTCTTCCCAAGCCTGGGAAGAAAGGTTCCACTGCAATTGGTTTGCACTGCCTGCGAGGACCGGCTCGACGAAAGCCAAACATGTTGCGAGCAGGTCAGCAAAACTCGCTGGGGTTGACTGCTCGAGCCTCTGCTTCCTTCGCCAAACTTCCCACTTGCGTTGCGCAAGCGCGGGCATCTGTGCCAGCAACGGACCAGGCGGCTCCAGCTCAACCTGCCGGTAGCGTGCGACAACGCCGATTGCTTCCTGAAGGTCCGCACCATCGACGGTTCGGGAGCGGGCAATGGCCGCGATGTCAGTGAAATCTCGCCAACGGGTGTTCTGCTCTCCTCGTTCGAGCGCGGTGACGATCTTCTCCGCGAGAACCATGTGGTCCGGATATCCCAGGAGTCGCAGCGTGCCACCCAAAAGTAGCGGCAGGACAGCCTCTGTGGGTGCAGGCCAGATGGGGTCCCCGAAGTTCACGTCGATGTGCAGTGGGACCTGCGCTGTCGCCAGCCGTGCAGTCATCTTGACTCGCACACCGTTGTAATCAGCTTCGTCACGGATTTGCTCTCCACGAATGGAGTCGAGGTCAAATTCCAGACCATCGTCACGAGGGACAGCAAGGATGCTTCTAACGCGTACAGGGTGATGTACTCCGCAGGGTCGCGGTTCTGTCTTCTGGCGAGGTTGCGTAGATCGTTGTACGCGCGCCCCGCTGGGGTGTCTCTGGAAGGAGATGGTGGAGTCACAGCAGCACCTCCAACGCTTGCCGGATCCGAGGAAGCGCTTTGGGGAACGAGCCCGCAACCTTCAGAAGACCTGCTGGTGAGTTCCCTCGTCGTCTCAGCCAACGCCGAAGCGCCTCATATGCAACATCGCTGCCCTCCTGATGCATGAGCCGGAAAGTATCGACAATGCTCCGCTCTGCGGAGTAGATCGCCACTTTGACCCCTCCTCCTGCGTCCGCATGCTCACGCCCGATCAAAAAGGTGGCAGGGTCGAAGCTGTGCCAACTCACGTTCGAGAGCCCGACAGGATGGTGCGTTCCGCGCGGCAACGCGATGTCGGAAGTGAACGGGATCGCGTCGCTGAGGTCGTGATGCACGAGGGCGCTCGTCAGACATAGCGTCGCGTCTTCGCGGAGTGCGGTTGCCGCGGCAAGCATGGTGAGCGCAGGCTGAAGCACTTCCGGGCGGACATAGAGCCCCCGCCCAACGCGCTCGATCTCGTCCCGCTCCAGCAAGGAATACACCTGATCCTTGGTAAAGCCCGCTGCGCGGGCGTCCTCAAGCGTGAAAGCTGGCGCAAGGTCCCGTATCAGCACCCCGGCCTCCTAACTCTTGACACATCAAGAGTACCTGTGGAGGGTTAGACGGGCAAGCGATGCACGCATCGCTGAGCAGGCTCCACCGAGAATGGGCCAAAATCCGTCATTAGCCACCACTCCCGTTCCATCACACGGTCATGTTGCCTATGTCCAAGATAACTACCCGCGGCGATCACCGCACCCCCTACCCGACCTAAGCTGAACCCGTGACCAAACTGGCCTCACCAAAGAACGTGGAGTAGTGGTAACACCGTGCAACCATCAGCCGCAGAACGTATCTACATGTCATCCCCCGACGTTGGGGAACTGGAACGAGAGTACGTAGAGAAAGCCCTCCGCGGTGGATGGGTCGCTCCCTTGGGTCCGGAGGTGGACGCGTTCGAGGACGAGGTCGCTGCCCGCACAGGCCGCGCCTACGCCGTGGCGCTAAGTTCCGGTACTGCCGCCCTCCATCTTGGCCTGCTCGCTATGGGTGTTGGACCGGGCGACACCGTGGTCACCTCATCAATGACGTTCGCGGCAACTGCCAACGCCATCACCTACACCGGTGCGCAGCCGTACTTTGTGGACTGTGACGAGACCGGGAACATGGACCCCGCGCTCCTTGCCAAAGCATTGGAGAAGCTCACTGCCGAGGGCAAGCACATCGCAGCGATCATCCCCGTGGATTTGCTTGGAAAGATGGCAGACTACCCGGCCATCATCGAACTAGCCAATCAGTACGGCATCCCGGTGTTCTCGGATGCTGCCGAGTCCTTCGGCGCCAGCCTCGACGGCCACCCAGCCGGCAGTTTCGGTGAGGCGGCAATCCTGTCGTTCAACGGCAACAAGGTGATGACCACATCCGGTGGTGGCATGTTCCTGACCGACAACAAGGAACTTGCAGACAAGGTCCGCTATCTGGCAACGCAGGCACGCCAGCCCGTCGCCCACTACGAGCACGTCGACATCGGCTTCAACTACCGTATGAGCAACATCTTGGCTGCCCTGGGACGCGCCCAACTCTCCCGCCTCGACGAGATGATCGGGCGTCGCCGGCAGATGCGCGCCCTCTACAAGGAGTTGTTCGAGGACGTCCCCGGCGTCACCGTCTTTCAGACCCAGATTGATGATGAGGACGAGAAGGAAGACAACTGCTGGCTCACCGCGATCCTTGTGGATGAGGACGCAGCGGGCTTCTCCCCCGCTGAGCTCACCGCAGCTCTAGCAGAACTCAGCATTGAGACCAGACCGCTGTGGAAGCCCATGCACCTGCAGCCGGTGTTCGAGGGCGTACCCGCCATAACCAACGGCATCAGCGACCGACTCTTCGCGACTGGCCTGACCCTGCCGAGCGGATCTGCGCTCTCCAAGGAACAGCGAGCACTGGTGGTTGATACGCTGACGAACTTTGTGAAGAGTGCACGTGGCTGAGCCATCACGCTTCTACGCTCCGACCAAGAGGCTCCTGGATGTCGCCGCCGCAAGCGTTGGCCTGATTGTTGCAGCGCCCATTATGGTGGTCACGGCTGCGGCAGTGCGACAGAACCTCGGTTCCCCCGTCCTGTTCAAGCAGGAGCGGCCCGGGAAAGACGAGAAGATCTTCACCCTCTACAAGTTCCGCAGCATGCGTGATGTGGACCTGGAGAAGGGCCTGGTGACAGACGCGGACCGCCTGACGAAGTTTGGAAAGCTGCTCCGTTCATCAAGCCTCGATGAGCTCCCCTCCCTGTGGAACGTTCTGAAGGGGGACATGAGCCTGGTCGGTCCACGCCCACTCTTGGTTGAGTATTTGGGCCTCTACACAGAGGAACAGAGGCGCCGCCACCTGGTGCGGCCCGGAATCACGGGCCTTGCCCAAGCTAGCGGACGCAATGGGTTGGAATGGGAAGAGACGTTCGCACTCGATGTCGAATATGTGGACAACCGCTCCTTGGGTGCAGATGCGAGAATCTTGCTGCAAACACTGCTGACAGTCTTACGCCGGGAAGGTATCTCATACCCCGGTCAAGCCACGATCCATCGGTTCGAAGGTGCAAATTGACCGACATTGTCGTTGTTGGAGCTGGCGGTTTCGGCCGGGAAACCCTCGATGTGATCGAAGCACACAACCGCGTGTGCATAAGGCCTGAGGATCGTTTGAACGTTGTGGGCATCATCGACGACAACCCATCAACGATCAACATTGATCGACTGCGGAGCCGTCATTACGAGGTGCTTGGCGGGTTGGACTTCCTTATCGCAAACAGGCCAGCAGAAGCCTACGTGCTTGGTATCGGTTCCCCGCGGGTGAAGAAGCAAATAGCTGAGCGGTTAGACCGTGAAGGGCTTCACGCACAAGGAGTGATCCACCCTCAAGCGGTAGTCGGATCAGACAACATAGTGGAACCCGGCGTGATCGTGTGTTCAGGAGCCCAGATCTCTACCAACGTGCAACTCGACAGGCACGTGCACGTAAATCCGAATGCAACAATTGGGCACGATACGCACCTTGCGGAGTTCACATCTATCAACCCGGGTGCCATTATCTCTGGCGAAGTGTACGTCGGACCAACCACACTGGTCGGGGCTGGCGCGGTTATCCTGCAGGGCCTGTTTGTGGGCACCGGCTGCACGATCGGTGCAAGCGCATGCGTGACCAAGGACGTCCCGTCGGGCAAGACCGCAGTAGGAATACCTGCCCGCTGGGCGACATAACACTGGTCCTCAGCTGCGAATACCGCGGCGTAGCTTCCGCTACCGGGAGAGACTAGGGAGCTCCACAGAGCCCTGTGGCATCCGAAGCCAAAATGTCGGAACGTCGACTTACCATCGAGATATGCTTCCTGGACATTCCTCATACTGTGCGAGCGGAACCACAGTCACGTTTCACTGGCGCCGCTATGACCACACTTCGCGCGCAATTGATGAAGCGTTGGACTCTCTCGAAGAGGCCGTCTTTGGAAAAGAAGGTCGTCTACGCAATCCCTATATGGTCGGCACTGCCAGAGGCGTCTTCCGCGCAATCCTTGAGCGCGCCGAAATCGGAGCCCTGGAAGACCCAGATGAGGTCAGGAGGATTGTTCGCCCAACGCCAGGGCGAATGTTCGAGTTCCGTTGGAACGACATTGTTGTACTGGAAATGCACGCGGGGGTGCAACGACGGCTTACGGTTCCCGTGCGCCTGCTGGAGATTGAGGCTAGCATCAGGCCGAATGAAGCACTTGGGCTAAGAGCATTTGAGAAAGACACTGCAGGCTCTCCCGATGAAATACGCGCCGCCCAGAACCACGAGATAGATCTGGCCTCCAGAGCATTCACCGCGCTCATTACAGACCAGCCACATTCTCAGAAATAGGAAGTGGCTAGTGCAAATGAAGTATAAGGTTTAGTTTATGAACGATCAGGACAACATCGAAGACGCAGAATCCATCGAACGACGAGCTGCGCATATTCGCCACGATCAACTTCAGATGCTGTCTTCACTTGTCCAGGTGCGCAAGAGGCAAGACCTAAGCCAACTGCAAGTGGCGGAGCGCATGGGTGTCACCCAGCCAATGGTGGCCACTCTTGAGCGGTACGACTCGAATCCGACGCTGTCGACCTTGCTCCGCTATGCAGTGGCAGTCGGCGCGAGGATAAACACCTCTGTTGAGTGCGACGTTTGCGGCTTATGGAGTGATGAAGTGATCCACCAACGGCTCAAGGTGCAGCCCATCGTAAGGAGACCCTCGTGGAAGGCGACGCCCCAACTGAAGAGAGTCGGCGCGTGAGCGCCAGAACGAGTCTGTTTGCCTCACTGGAGTCGGAAGCAGAACTTATCAGTATAAGAACCATGACGGTGAAAGCCTCCAGATACATCGACGACCAAGAATTACAAGAGAACGATCCTCATGGGGACGGGGCATTCGATATAACAGTGTCTTGGCGCGTTGGAAAAGGTGAGGATCCTGGGCACTTTGCCATTGAAGTCACAGGTGAACTTGTTGGGCTCCCGCAGGGAGAGCTTGAACTAACCGTGCAAGCCCGTTTCCATGCTCCTGGTTGGTCAGCAAAGGAACTCTCTGCTGAGCTGATCGAACAGTACGGCGCAGAATGCGGAATCAGGATCCTGTACCCGTTCGTACGCCAAGAAATCATGGACCTCTCACGGCGGGTCCTGAACGGCGAGGTCCTGCTGCCGCTCTTGCTGCCACGCGTGGACTGGGTTAGCGCCGAGGAGGCGGACTAAAGTAGTTCATCGGACATTGCGCCATTCGAAACCTGGGCGCATGATGGGGGAACTCTAGAATCACCGTGGAAATGTGCACAGGTTTCCCGCTGCTCTGACACACCCAGAATCATGCAGGTCCGCGTACGCATGTAACTCAGCGTTATGTGTCCCGGACGCGTTCTCCTGGGACCTGCACTTGTGGTCAATGTTGATGGATGGTGATTAGTGGACTTCGCGCAATGGAACCGCGAAGTGCTTGGCGAAGAGACCTGTGCTGCGGTTGTTGGTGTCACTGCTAGATTCGTGGCTTAAGCAGCAGGGTTCACTAAGCCGTCTTGCTCGCCTGGCGGGTGACTCATCTGTAGCCGAGGAGAAGAGAAATGACTGAGATTCCTATAAGGGTGCTCGATCTACAGATCGACAACGAAGCTGTTGAAGACGTTCTTACGGAAACGCTGGGAGCGTTTCTTGTTACCGGTTCTGAACCGGTTTGTAGGCTGTCGATTTTTGTTGAGCACGGAGAAGTTGTTGAACAGGCGGTAGGCCTCGTGCGCGAGCTGCAAGAGAGGCTCCCCGCGGCCACATTCTTAGATGTGGACCGCGACCTCGTCGGAAGCTCGCAGATCGCACAGAGAATTGGCGTCTCGCGGGAAGCAGTTAGAAAATGGACTCACTTGCAATCGTTTCCAATAGGCCAAGCCAACCTTGACGGTCAGGGCAAGCAGCTGTGGGCCTGGACCCAGATTGTTGACTGGGTGGAACAGTACAGGGGCTTGGACCTCGAAGAGGCTCTCCCCACTTTGGATGAGATCACGGCCATTGAGTTTGGGATCCTCACAGCAAGAAAGCAGAGCAAGAGCGAACGCCATTCGTCAACCGAAAGCTAGACCTGCACGCCCTTACCTGCGTCCACGTGCTCAGTATCAAATGCGCCCTCAGCCTCTTCAACGGCGGCCATCGACTCCAGCTCGATGCGGCGTGCTTCTTGTGAGCGCTGGTTTGCGTCGTAGGCGACCATGTCGTTCCAGGCGTCCTTGTCGAGGTCTGTGGGGCACAGGCCCAGGACTGGGGCGTGGCTGATCTTGGGGTGCAGGGGTGCGACCTCAACTTCAAAGTCGCTGTGCAGTTCTTCGTGGAGTTTTTCGCCCTCACGCAAGCCCGTGAAACGCACCTCTAGGTTCTTGCCGGACATGGCGATCATCTTGTTTGCGACGTCAAGGATGCTGACGGGTTCACCCATGTCAAGGATCAGTACCTCACCAATGCGACCGATAGCGCCGGCTTGGAGGACCAGTTGGCAGGCTTCGGGGATGGTCATGAAGTAGCGGGTGGCGTCCGGGTGAGTGACGGTAACCGGCTTACCGGCTTCGATGAGGCTGCGGAAGGTGGGAAGCATAGAACCGCGGCTGCCAATGACGTTACCGAAGCGCACCGACAGGTAGCGACGGTTGGACTGGCCGCCATGCCATGACACAAGGCGTTCAGCGACACGCTTCGACAAGCCCAACACCGAAGTGGGGTTCGCGGCCTTGTCTGTGGAGATGTTGATCAGGGTTTCAACGCCCGCGGCCTCGCAAGCGCGGATCACGTTGAGGGTGCCGAGGATGTTGGTTTGCCAGGCTTCGCTGGGGTACTGCTCCAGCATTGGCAGGTGCTTCAGCGCTGCGGCGTGGAAGACGACGTCGGGCTTGCGGTCTTGGAAGATAGCGGTCAGGGTTTCGCTGTCGCGAATGTCGGCCAGAACGACCTCGTCCGTATCAAGTAGACCGTTGCCACGAATGTTGATCTCAGTTGCTTGCAGGCCCGTCTCATCACGGTCAAGAAGGATCAGTTCGGCGGGGCCGTGCTTATTGATCTCAACACACAACTGCTGGCCAATGGAGCCGCCAGCGCCGGTAACCAGCACTGTCTTCCCGTTGAGGTAGCCGGCAATCTGCGAAACGTCAGTATCAACCTGGTCGCGGCCCAGAAGGTCTTCAATCTTGAGGTCGCGCAGGTCATGGGAGCTAATTCCCTCACCCAGCATGTGAGCCATCGAGGGCGTGACCTGGACTTTGATGCCCAGTGGTGTAGCGGCCTCTTCAACCTTTTTGAGGACGTCTGTGCCCGGGTCGCCCATCGCAACAATGAGGGTTGTCGCACCCGCTGCCTCTGCCACGTCAGGCAGATCGTAAAGTGTCCCGGCCACCGGAACGCCTTGCAGTACGAGGTGCTTCTTGCGGATGTCATCATCAAGGAAGGCAACCGGACGAATCGACCCATTTGAATCGGTCATCATCTGGCGTGCCAGGTGGTCCCCCACTTGACCGGCCCCGTAAAGAAGAACGGGGTCACCGGTGGAGTCCGGCTTGGAATGGCGCTGGCGGATGTACCTGTCTAGGTAGCGGATGCCGCCCATGAAGAGGACTGCCAGGGCTGTCGCGATGACAGGAACAGTGCGGGGAATACCGATGAAGTCCGGGAACATCAGATCTAACACCCAGATAGTGATACCGACAAGCGCTGTCACTGAGATCAGGGTTCGCAGACTCTCAAATGAGCCACGCAGGTAACGCCCTCGGTACAGCATGAGGAACCAGCCATAGAAAAGCTGCAAGGCGATGGCAAGTGCTATTACCCAGCCAATGTGTCCCCAACTGACGTCGCTTGTCAGGCTCTCAAACCTCAGCAGCATCGCCAGAGGTAAGGAAACCCCCCACGCAACTGCATCAAATGGGAAGGAACGAATAAGGTAGAGGAACCTCGATTCGTCAATGCTTGGTTTATCAGGTACTGCGGTGCGCTCTGAGTCCAGCAACGTTTCCCAACCCCATTCATTAGACCTCTGGTGGTGAAGTTGGGAACGCCAACTTGTAGCACGTTCCCCCACCAGATGACGTGCGCAAAACGAGAACCACCCACATTCCCACCCGCGTTTGTCTGATCAGATAGTACAACGTTATGGATGTGGAGCGGCAGTGCCCTGAAGGATGGTTCTTGTACTAATATCGGTGGAGCCGTCAAACGGAAGGTGCTGGACTGAGTATGAACCGCGAACAGGGTGTTAACTGGACCTCAATTGTGGGGGTTGTGGCGATCGGGATTGTGACGGTGATCCTGGCTGTCTTGGCACTCAATAGTGTCCGTGGGCAGGTCCTCAATGCGGGCGAAACCCCAGGTTACAGCCCTTCTGCCCAGGATGATCAACAATCGGAAGGTGCGCCCTCGGACCCCGCAGAAGAGGGCGAGGACGAGGTTACTCCCGCTCCTGAACCAGTGCTGACTGTTCCCGCGCTCAGTCGGGTTTTGGGTGTGCAAGATAACGATGTGGCGTACCGCGCAACCAGCGGCGCATGCCCTGAAGCTGGGTTCACGGTAGAGACCAGTGGCGATGGTGGAGTGACGTGGACAGTCAACGGTGATGGGGCTGCTACAGGGTTGAGTTCCCCGAATCGGATCCTCACGGGTGCTGACGGTTACGTCAACGTCGTGGCACAGAACGCCTCAAACTGCGCTGAGGTTGTGGTGGCACAATCCTATGGCTATGGCGACTTCTGGGAAGCAGTGGCAGGTGGAGCAGACCTGACATGGCACCTGGATCCCAGTAATGCGGCTACGGCTTTTGTGCCCCAGGTTGGCGCAGTTGCGCTGCCTTGCGAGGCGGCGCGGATTGCAAGTTTGAGTGCAACTGCGGCATCGGTGCTCTGCTCTGATACGCGGATTGCTACCACTTCCGATTCTGGAGCCAACTGGACGTTGTCCGAAGCATTCCCGGGCGCTGAAGCCCTTTCTGCAACGGGTGACACCTACCTGGTGGCGCAGACCGGCGCGGCAGACTGCGCTGGAACACTTGTGAGTCGGGTCAATCCCGGGCACGCCGTTGAGTCCAGCGCTTGCGTTGGAAGTGCTGCTTCAGTTGGGGCGACGGCTCTGGCTGGCACCGGTAGCGGTGTGGTGTGGCTGTGGGCGGGGGATGCGGTGCTGCGCTCTACTGATGGCGGGGTTAACTGGGGCTAGCCGACCGTGGGGCTAGCGCCGGTTCAGTGTCCGGCGCAACCCCTAGGCTGTTTGCATCAGCTTTCAAGTGGTGCCGACTCCCTGCAATCGGTATCCGCAATTGCTGACTGAGGTGTTTGGCGACGCGGCGTGAAAACTCCGGACATCCTGATTTTTCGAGAGCATCTACGAGAGTCAAGTTAGGCTTGCTCGGCTTGGAACTCCAATAGTGGAGCTGTCGTAACGCAACATCACAGACGAGTGCCGGCTGTGAATCGTCAACAAGACAGAAGAAGTCATCGGGCGAGGTGATCTCGTAAGAGAACTCGTCGGTAACTTTCTCCGGGAGGTCTAGGAATCCTCGATCAGCGGTTACCAAGTACATCATTCCGCCGTCTTCTGCCGCGGCATGTACGTGGTGGTCACCTTCATCCGCAATGGGGCAAGGGCGCGGCTTGTAGTGATTGAACACGGAGTGCAGATGCTCCTTGAGATGTGTTTCTAATCTGTCGAACTCCTCACCAGTTACGTGAGGAAAGCGATCACGGTACCGTGAGAGCGTCTCAGCCAAGATGTCGGGCGTTGAGTGCACGGTGTAGAGCTCACCGCCACTTGAGAGCAAGAAAAGCCAATCGCGCAGTGTTCTACTAAATAGAACATTGGCGTCTGGAAGCACCGTCCCGGTCATCGCAAGTCACACCTAGCCGGCTGTGCTATGGCGTTCATCGAGCTCATCCTCAAGGCGACGAAGCTCCATGAACGCATGTGCTCTGTCTTCTTCTCTCTTGGCCCTGAACTCTAGGACATCGTCATTCCGCAACCGCGTGTGAGTGCCAACCTTCGTCGCCCTAATCTCTCCGCCGCGAACCATCTTCATTAGAGTTGGGCGAGAGATCCCGAGGGTGCGGGCCGCCTCAGTGGTGGAAAGAACTTCCGGAACTGCGCGAATCGATACTGTTCCACCATCGGCAAGTGCCGACAAGGTTCTTAGAACTATGCGAGTCAACTCAGGAGATAAGAAGATTTCCCCGCCCTCATCTTTGCCCACATGGACCTCTAGCGTCGCCTCTTGATCCTCCGGAATGGCGTCTAGAACCCTCCGGGCGTCCACACGATCCCGCGTGTCTTCAATCGCAAGTGTCTCCACGGTTTCCTCCTCCTGACACACATGGGTTGCAGATATAAGTGTAACCATCTTTTGGCGGCCGCAGGTCCAACTTGGCTTGAGTCACGACAAGTCGGCGTCCCAACGCGTCCGAGAGATGCCCGCTCACCTTCCGAGGAGGCGGCGCACAGCCTCCAGTGAGAGAATCTCACCCAGCCACTGCGGTGTCACTTCGCCATCGCGGCTGGTGATGACTAGGCCGTGGGCCATGCGCCAGGCTTGGGCTAAGTCTTCGGCCTGCAGTTGGCCGACCTCTTCTAAGCCTGCTTTACGGGCGCGATCCAATGCGATGTCCAGTTGGGACCGCAAGCGGGTTGCGCCGTTGTAGTCGGCGACCTCGGCCCGCGCTGTGCGGAGGGCTTCAATGAAACCCACGTCGTCAACGGCTTTGACAAGCAGCCAGTCCCACAGTTGGAAGATGGCGCGCTCTCCCCCACTCTCAACAATGTCTTCCATTGCTACGAAGTTGTCTTCAAACACTTCCAGTGCAAGTTCAAGGCGGCTGCGGAAGTGGCGGTACATGACGCCCTGGCTCACCCCTGCTTCGCGGGCGATTAAGGAGAGGGGAATGTCGTAGCCCTGCTCGGCAAGAAGGCGGCGGGCGGCATTGAGGATGGCGGCGCGGTTCTCTGCGGCTGCGGCAGGACCGCGGTTGGCTTGTGTTGGCGTGGAGCGCTTTGGGGCGGCGCGTTTTGGGGTAGTGCGCTTTGGGGTAGTGCGCTTTGGGGCGCTGCGGGTGGTGGTATCCGCCGGCTTACTTGTGGGGTTGACGGCATCGGTTCGGCTTGTCATGCTTAAAGCATAGCGACCGGACAATACTGTCCGGTAGTTTGTGGGTGTATCACTTCAACTTCAAGGGGGAAGAAAAGTAATGGCGCAAAGCTTCGATGAGGAATTCGATGGCAAGTTTGATGAAGTCTTTGACGTGGTCGTCGTCGGCAGTGGTGGTGCCGGGTTTGCAACGGCACTAGGTGCGGCTGATTCCGGGCTGTCAACGGTGATTGTTGAGGGGTCGGAAAAGTGGGGTGGCTCGACCTCCATGTCCGGTGGCGGGATGTGGTTGCCTAACAACCCGCTGATGCAGAGGGATGGGGTTGGGGACTCTCGCGAAGAGGGCATCGAGTACATGATGTCCGCGATTGGGACGCCCTCGAAATCTGCATCACCGGAGCGGCAGGCGGCGTTCGTGGATGGGGTGGCCGACTTCGTCAATACGGCGGAGAAGCACGGGGTGGAGTTCGTGCGCGCCCCCAACTATCCCGACTACTACCCGGAACTACCCGGCGGGAAGATCGGGCGCGGGATTGAGGTCAAGCCGCTGGACTCGAAGAGAATCGGGTCGTGGTGGGACACGATGCTCGGCGCTGTCCCACTCCCCGCGAAGACGGATGACGTGTGGTTATTGGGGCGCGCGTGGTCGACGCCCTCGGGCTTCATGCGAGGCGCGCAACTGGTGTTCCGCGGCGCCGGAGGTGTGGTGACCGGCAAGCGACTAACAGGGATCGGGTCGGCATGGGCGACGGCGTTCCTGGAGGCCGTGGTGCTGAAACTCGGCGTGCCATTGTGGCTGGACTCCCCCATCGAAGAACTCATCATGGACGACGGGCGCGTGATTGGCGCAGTCATCAACCGTGCGGGGAAGAAGGTGCGGGTCGGGGCTCGTCGCGGCGTCATGCTGGCTGCCGGCGGGTTTGAGTCCAACGTGGAGTGGCGTAAGAAGTACCACGGGATTGAGGGCTCGCCCTCGGGCAACGAGTACAACACCGGCGCAACCATCACCTTGGCGCAGAAGGCTGGGGCGGCAGTGGAACTGATGGACGACGCGTGGTGGGGTGGCTCGATCGAGGCCTTCCCGGGTGGCAGCCCGTCATTCATTGTTGGGGAGCGGTCAATGCCGTACTCGCTGATGGTGGACTCGGAAGGTAAGCGGTTCGCCAACGAATCGGAGTCCTACGTTGACCTTGGACACCACATGCAGCAGGTCGATGGTGGGAAGGGCCCGTACTGGCTGATCATGGACTCACGCTACGTCGTGCGCTACTTCCGCACCTTCGCGATGGACCCGCGCGCGAACAAGGCGCGCAAGGAAGCGGGGCTGGAAGTCAAGGCGAAGACGCTGGATGAGTTGGCGGAGAAGATGAACGTCAACCCGGCAGTGCTGCGCGGTACGGTGGAGCGATTCAACGGGTTCGCGCGGGCCGGGGTCGACGGTGACTTCGGGCGTGGCAACTCGGCGTATGACCGCTACTACGGGGATCCCACCGTGC
The DNA here is from genome assembly GCF_014525425.1 of Schaalia sp. JY-X159. Taxonomy (NCBI): domain Bacteria; kingdom Bacillati; phylum Actinomycetota; class Actinomycetes; order Actinomycetales; family Actinomycetaceae; genus Schaalia; species Schaalia sp. JY-X159. Next base: position 52,826 of record NZ_JACEXI010000008.1, read on the forward strand.
ACCCTAACCCCAACCTGGGGGCTGTGGAGCGGGCACCGTACCATGCCTACAGGGTCGTCCTCGGCGACCTCGGCACCAAGGGTGGGGTGCTGACGGACGAGGACGGGCGGGCGCTGCGCTCGGACGGCACTGTCATCGAGGGGCTGTATGCGGCTGGGAACAACTCTGCATCCGTTATGGGGAACACGTACCCCGGGCCGGGATCAACCATTGCACCGGCCGCGGTGTTTGGGATGCGGGCGGCGCGGGAGATGGCGCGGAAGTAGGTGTCAGGTGCGGGGCCCCGCGGGAGTTGTGCGCGGGGCCCCTGCGGCGACAGCGGAGTCCGGCAACGGGCTATGGCGTGCAAGTACGCACTTCAGTGTCTAGTTGTGTACTTTTGTGTGCATTTGTGTGCTCTTGTGTATATTTGTGTGCACACGTGTATACCCGTATACACCTTGGTGTAGTGGCCTGTAACGGTCCACCAACGCGAAGGGGCAGAAATTGCGCTTACAGAACCCGTTTGCGGCCCTCGCGCCGGTAGGTTTAGACTCTCAGGTCCTGACCGTTTTGTCTCGTTCTCGCGACCATCTAACCGCTGATCAGATTCACCGCGTGCTACCAGAACACGGGTCACTGAGCGGCGTCAGAAAATCGCTTGATAGGCTTCTTCGTCAAGGCATCATTTCTGAAAGAGCCGCCGGACACACCAGTGGGTATGCTCTGAATCAAGACCACCTTCTTATCAACGCAGTATTGATGGTCGCCGACGCGAAGTCTGCGCTGACTACTCGCATCCGGGAGACGGTTCAGCAGCAGTTTAGCTTCGAGCCCACCCTCGTGGTTATGTTCGGCTCAGCCGCTCGGGGTGACATGAGTGATGACAGCGATATTGACTTGCTCTTCGTGATCCCGGATGGAGTGCCTGAGGAACAGGCCGAAGACCAGCTCTCTGACCTCGCACACAGTGTGCTCACCTGGACTGGAAATACAGTCGGCCTACTTACCTATCGGGAAGGAGAGGTCGCGTCTGCGCCGATCTTTGACTCAGTCATGCGAGAGGGGATCGAGATCCTCGGAGATATGGCCTGGTTGCGGCGGGCATCCAGAAGAGCCAAGGCAGCATCATGATGTCACCGAGGCGAGCGCAACGCACGGTTCCTGCAGACAAGTCGGTAGCTGTAGGCCGCCTAACGAAAGCCCAGAGCTTCTTGAGCGTGGCTGATGAAGCACTGGACCTGGCTGACAACGAGAACGATGTTGCTGATGCCGCCGTAACCTTGTACGTACACGCTGGCATTGCCGCAGCGGATGCAATATGCGCATCGGCACTTGGACTTCACGCCAAAGGCTCAGACCACGCACAGGCTGTGACGTTGCTGGCAGAGGTGGATAAGCCGGCATCGAGGCAACTGTCTACTCTCATCGGGATGAAAACTCGCGCAGGGTACGGGCATGATCCGATGAACTCAGACCAGTTGCGGCGCGCGAGACGGGCAGCGCAATCGCTCGTGAACCGCGCCCGCACCTAGGTGACCTTATTTGTATGCACTAGATAGTGACGATCCAAAGCTTTCCAACTTGCCAGCGCCCTGTCCGGTGACGTCGGTCGCTAGAGAAGGTGTCTGCCTCGCTGGCAGCTTTCCGCCCGCACTCCCCCGCCCAACGGAGCGAGTTTGGTCCACCCCCGCCTAACGGAGCGAGTTTGGCCCAGATAACACTGTCATATTGGGCAAAATCGAGCCGAACTCGCACCGTTAGGCCGAACTCGCACCGTTAGGCTCGTCAGGTGAGTGCTGCGCTGGTGGGCACGCCGCGGACCGCCGCCATTGTCTGCGGCACGTAGCTGCGGCCAAACAGGTAGCAGTGCACGGTGAGGATGTGCAGTTGGTGTAGGCCGACGCGCTGCTCCCAGCCGGGGGCTAGCGGTGAGACTTCGTGGTATCCGGCGATGATGTGGGCCAGGTGCGGGGCGCCGAAGGTGTGCAGGGTGGCAAGGTCCTCCTCGGCATGACCGCCCTGGGCCGCCGGGTCGATCAGGGTTGGGCCGCTCCTCCCCCACATGATGTTGCCACTCCACAAGTCGCCGTGGATGCGGGCGGCGGTGAAGCCGGCCTCGCGGACCGCTTGGGGTTGGGGGTGGTCGAGGGCGCCTGATTCAAGCAGGGCGCAGAGGGCTTCGACCTCGGCTTTCTCGGCTGCGGTGAAGGTGCGGGCCAGGTAGGGGCGGATGCGGTAGTTGGCGTAGAAGTGGCCCCAGCCGGTGCTCTGCGGCGGAGCAGCATCTTCCGGCGGCCCGGCCGTTTCCGGTGTTGCGGCACTGTCCGGCGGTGCAGTGAGGAGCGGCAGCGGTGCGGCTCCCATCCAACCGGTTGCAGGATTGTGCCTGACAGGGTCCGGATAGCCGGGCGGCGGTGCGCCAAACCAGGGGGCGCCACTGGCGTGCAGGTGGGCGAGCATGGCGCCTAGTTGGCGGGCGGCCTCGGCGGTTGGGGCGGCCTCGTCGATACGTTCGGTGACGAGCCTGGTGCGGGTTGCCTCGATCACCTTTGGGACGCGCGCACCACCCTCGGCCAACCACGCCAACCCGGCCGCCTCATAGAGGGGCTGACCCGGGGTGGCGCCAGCTTGTTTGGTGAAGGTCGCGTCTGCCATGCCTCCAACCTATCCGGCGGCGGCTGCTGCTGCGACCTCGGGATTCTTCCGTTTCGAACTGGTTGCGACAATGGAAATCACCACGGCCAGTGCCCCCCACAGTCCCAGCAGCACCGCGGCGCCCGCGATGGAACCAAGGCCGGGGACGAGGACGCCCGCGAACACCTCACCCGCGAGGCCCGCCGGGAGCATGCCCGCAAGGCTACCCAGTGCGGACACGCCCGCTGGGGCCAAGGCTGCGGAAACCCCGATAACCAGGGCCGAGACCGAGGCCGTGACCCAGCCCTTTGGCAAGACTAGGGCCAGGGCCTGTTGCACGGCGGCGAACACCAGGCCAGCCAGGATCCCGAAGGCGAGTAGGCCGAAGAAACCGCCCGCGCTTGCCGAGCCAATAATGGCGACAATGACGCCGCCCACCGCACCGATCGCACCCGACCACAGCGCCGGGTGTCGCAGGGCACGAACGGCAAGGAACGCCGACGAACGCGTTGAGGAAGCGAGGTATGTGGCGGCAGGGGGGTAAACGCTCTGCAGCAACATGGAGGCCAGCCACAGCAGCAGACCCAGCGCCACGGCAGGCGCTGCCGACTGACCGGCTGCAACAACTGGGCTCTGCACCGGGGAGGCCAAAGCCTCACCGAGGGCTGCGGCCTGCTCGTCGCTCACGCTCGGGACCGCGTCCCCAGCCATGGCAAGGCCGTCTGCAAGTTCACCGGCGCCGTCACCTAGTAGCCCCAGGCCATCGCCAAGTTCGTCAGTTCCATTGGCAAGCGCCTGCGCGCCGTCAGCCAGTTGCCCAACGCCGTCCTGGGCTTGACGCGCACCGGAAGCCAACTCACCGGTGCCGGAAGCGGCTGTGCTTGCACCATCGGCCAGTTGGCTAATCCCCCCGGCAAGCGGCGCGGCACCAGCAGCGATCTGGGAGACGCCGTCGGTGTACTGCTTGACGCCACCCACGTACTGGGTCATGCCGTCAGCAATCCCGCGGGCCCCGGGCACCAACTGCTGGGTGCCGGTGGCCGAGAGCTGGTTCATGCCATCCGCCAACGCCTGCAAGCCGCTGAGTAGGTCATCAATCTGCCCCACGCCGCTATTGATTTGGTCGAGGACGGCCTGGATCTCCGCGATGATCTGCTGGTTCAACCCGGCTTCAATCTGAGCTCGCAAGTCCACTAGCCACTGGGCGAGGACGGCATCCAGCTCTGCTCGCACCTCCGGCGCACAGAGCGGACTGTCAGGGTAGGCGACGCAATGCTGATCAAGCAGGGCGGGCAGCTGATCCAAGACAACCTCAATCTGAGCCAACAACTGGTCAACCAGATCCTCAACATTGCCGTCAACCTGGCCCAGTGCATCCTTGAGCGCATCAAGTATGGGGGCAAGCTGCTGCACGGCGTCATTCAACTGGTTGACACCGCCGGCCGCCTCACTTACCCCTGCAACATACTGTTCGAGGCCGTCTGTGAAGGACTGGCTCCCCTGGGCCAACTGCGTGCCGCCGCTGACCAATGCGGGACCACCTGCTGAGAGCTGGTTCAGTCCCCCGGCTAACTGACTGGCACCGCTTGCGGCCTCGCCCGCACCACCGGCCAGTTGTCCCAGGCCCGCGCCAAGTTCGTCGGTGCCAGCCGCCAACTGTCCCAAACCATCGGCGGCTTGACCAGCGCCTTCACCGAGCGCGCGGTTGCCGTCAGCAAGGGCGGTGGCGCCGGATTGGGCGTCCTCGGCCCCATCGGCTAGCTGCTGGGCGCCGTCGGCGGCCTGCTGCAGTTGCGGGCCCATTTCACTAAGACCCCCGAAGACACCGGCAACGAACTCTTCGGTCATCATGGAGCCGAGGTTGGCGGTTGCCTTCCACACCTCCAGCTGTACCTCTGTGTCGCGGGAAGCGGAGGAGCCGGGGGCGACCTCGACCTCAACCGAAGCCTGTACCGCGTTCGACAGCGATGACAGGGAGGTGACGTCGGCGGAAAACTCCGGCGGAATGGTCACTGCCGCAGCGTAGCGGCCCGAACTAAGGCCAGCGGCGGCGCGGTCGGAGGTGGTGATCTCCCACTCGAAGGGACCATCCAAACTGACCAGTTCGGCCGTGAGTTGGCGGCCCATGGGGACAATCTGGCCCTCGACCTCGACCGAAACGTCATTGTTGACGACGGCGGCCAACCGCGAATGAGCAGCGGCAGGGCGCATCCCCACCAGCGACAACGCAAGGAGGGCGAGGGCGACCAGCGCGGTCAAAGCGACCAGCATGGTGCGCTTGCGGCGAGGGTTTGCGGAAGTGGTTGGGGTGGTCATCACTGCACCTCCTGCAGTTGTGCCGGCGCGGGCGTGGTGGTGAGGCTGAGGGTTTGCCAGTTATCGATATCGAGGTTAGGTGGGGCCGTGCGGGCGCCGACCAGCAGGATCGGGCCGCCCTCATCCGCGGCGGGAATGCCAAGTAGTCCAGCGTCGGCCTTGAGGTTCTCCCCCAGGTCGACGGCGATGATGGGGGCGCCCTCACGCAGGGCACGTTCGACCTGCTCGCGAACCCGGGCGGCTCCCCCGGTGGTGGGCGGCCCGGCCTGTACGTAAGCGACGCGGCGGCGTACGGCGGAGGCGCGCTCCGGGATCAGCAGGTCGGCAACCTTGAGGGTGCCGGAAACGGGGGCTTCGCGGCCGGCCAGGGCTCGCAGCAGTGGGCGAACCTCCTGGGTGTCACCGGTGATGAGCAGGGACTGGCCGGGGGGAAGCAGGAAGGAGACCGCGGTTCCGCCCTCGTCCACTACCACGTCGTTGGCGGCAGCGGTGGCGGGAGTGCCGGGCCAATCCTTGAGGGCGCGCTGGCGGACCACGCTTTCGCCCTCGATATCAAATACTGGCAGGGCGCGGTCCAGCCACTTCGGCAGCCACCAGGCGCGGTCGCCCAACCACATCATGATGGCGGGGATCAGCGTCATGCGGACAACAAAGGCATCGATGGCGACACCGATGGCCAGGCCGAAGGCGATGGGTTTCAGGCTCATATCGCCCTCGGGAACGAAGGCTGCGAAAACGGACACCATGATGATGGCGGCGGCGGTCACGACTTTGGCGCTGCCCAGGAACCCGGAGGTGACCGAGGCGCGGGCGCGGCCGGTGTGGACGTAATCTTCGCGCATGCGGGAGACCAGGAAGACCTCATAGTCCATGGAGAGGCCGAAGAGGATCCCCATGGTGACGATCGGCATGAAGTTGATGATGGGGCCGGTTCTGGTGACTTGTAGGAGGTCGGCTAGGAAGCCCCACTCGAAGACGATCACCGTGATCCCGAAGGTGGCGCCGACAGTCAGAAGGTAGCCGAGCGCAGCCGTGACCGGGACCGCGATGGAGCGGAAGACGATGGTGAGCAGGACTAGGGAGAGACCGACAACCACAAGCGCGAAGGGCAGAAGGGCGCTGGAGAGTTTCTGGGAAACGTCGATCCCCACGGCGGTGTAGCCGGTGACGGCGATGTCGACGTCGTACTCTTCGGCGAGCTGGTCGTGGAGGGCGCGGATGTCGTACACCACTTGGCGGGTTTCTTCCGAGGCCGGGGCGCCGGTTGGGATGACTTGGATGATGCCGGTGTCGGCCGTCAGGTTGGGGGTGGCGAGAGGGACGCTGACGACGCCGGGAATCGCCTCGATCTCTTGCTTGAGACTGTCCATCAGGCCCAGTGGGTCGGTGGAGGTGACGATCGGCATGGTGACGATGAGGGGGCCGTTGAAGCCTTCGCCGAACTTCTCGGCGACGACCTCGTAGTTCGTGCGGGCTTCGTTGCCTTCGGGAAGGACCCCGGCGTCAGGAAGGGCCAGGCGTAGGCCGAGGGCGGGCACGGAGAGCGCGCCGAGGACCACCACAATGATCACGGTGGTGACCGCGGGGCGCTTCGTGGCGCCGCGGACCCAGAACTTGAAGAAACGGTTTGGGGTGGGCGGGGCGACGCCGCCGACCAGGTCGGACGTTTCACCGGTGGCGAGGGCGGCGCGTTCCTTCTTGGTGAGGACGCGCAGGCCCGCGAAGCCGAGGATGGCGGGCAGCAGCGTCAGAGCGGCAACCACCGCCACGCCGACCGCGGCGGACCCGACTGCGCCCATCATGGTGAGGAAGGGGATGCCAGCGACGCTAAGACCAAGCAGGGCAATCATCACGGTAATGCCAGCAAACACGACGGCGGAACCGGCGGTGCCGAGGGCGCGGCCGACTGATTCGGGGACAGAGATCCCGGCGCGGAGTTGGTCGCGGTGGCGGGAGACGATAAACAGGGAATAGTCGATGCCGACCGCCAGGCCCAGCATGACGGCGAGCAGAGGCGTGGTGGCGTTGATGGTGAAGAAGTTGGCGGCCAGGAAGAGGATGGCCATTGAGACACCGACACCGCTCAGCGCGGTTATCAGCGGCAAGCCGGCTGCAAGTAGGGTGCCCAGGGTGAAGATGAGGACAATGAGGGCGACCACGACGCCGAGGGCCTCCGTGACCGACAGTGTGGGGAACTCCTGGGCGAACAGGGCGCCGCCCAGGTAGGCGCTGGAGCCTTCGGGGAGCTCAGCGTTGAGCGCGGCGGTGACTTCGTGGAGTTCGTCTTTGACCTCATCGGGGACGTTGGCTTGCGCGGCAGTTAGCTGGATGGTGATCAGGGCGCTGGTGTCGTCGGAGCTGATTTCGGCGGGAGTGTACTCGTCCACCAGCGGGGTCACGGTGTCCACGGCCGGCAGAGCGGTGAGGGCATCGGTGGCGTTGTTGATGGCTTGCGCGCTGGCGCCCTCGTCCACGACCCCCGGGCCGGTGACGACAATCTGGGCGGAGGCGCCGGCCACCTGCGGGAAGGTGGCGGCGAGTTGCTCAAGGGCATCCCCGGACTCGGTGCCGGGGATCTCCACTGAGTTGTCGAGGCTGCCCATGTTGAAGAAGACGAGGCCGCCGAGGACCGTCAGGACAGAAACCCAGACAAGGACAACCATTTTCCGGGCCTTGACTGCGCGCCGACCTGCTAAGTAGAGGAAAGAGGACATTCCCGCTCCTGATGCTTCTGCGTCCCGATAGTTATGAGCGTTCCCAGACCCCAAAACGCTCCGATACACTAGTGTATCGGATACAGTACTGTATCGACAGGAGGTTGTGACGACATGCAGGAACTCTCTCCCAAGCGAACGCAAACTCAGCAGCGCTTGCTGGATGCGGCGTTCCGAGTACTCGCCAGCGACGGGTTTGCTGGCGCTTCGATCGAGACGATTGTGGCTGAGGCCGGGTTCACGCGCGGGGCCTTCTACTCCAACTTTGACAGTAAAGAAGAGTTGTTCGCTGCTGTGGTGGACAGGGAAATGCGCAGGAGGCTGGAGCTGGTCAAAGTCGCGGTTGCTCAACTCGGTGAGGGGAAGGTGCCGGTACCGGTGACGGCGGACGTCCTCGGGAAGCTTCTTGAGGCGGTGATCGTGGATCCGCAGACAGAGCGTGAGTGGCAGATTGTCATGACGGAACTGGAGCTTGATGAACTGCGCAACCCTGGCGGCCCAAGTGCGCTGGCGGAGCCGGATTTGGCCTACATCGATGAGGTGGCGGAAGCGCTGATCCCGGCGGTGAACCGGTTGGGGATTGAGTTTGACGGGGACCCGGATGTGATTATTCGGTTGCTGATCAATGGGTATCTGGCGGTGATTCGCCAGGCGCTGCGGGGGCTGCCGCGGGGTGCGGACATCTCGATCACGCCACAGTTGGAGTGGTTCACGGTGTTGGTGGAGAAATTCTTGCGGGTCCCGCAGGCCTAACCTCTCCCACCCTCGCACCCCCGCTCACCGCGCCCCCGCTCACCGCGCCCCGCTCCCCCTCCCCGCTCCCCTCCCCTCCCTCGCCCCGCCACACGCAACGCCACGCCACGCCACGCCACACGCCAGCCCGCGAAATGTATACGTTGGGATGAGATGTGCCTCTGGGGTAACTACCCAACGCGATCATTTGGCCCCCACGTATACATTTCACAACGAGCGCTGAGCAGATACCCCAGACATGCCGCCGACCGGCAGAGTAACTATCCGTCGAGCATGTCAGGACCCCGGAACCGCCGCCACCCTGCAGAATAACTACCCGTCGAGCAGCAGATCGGCCTCAAACGACCGTTTTTGCCCTCCAGAAGTAGCAATTCTGCAGGACCCCAACAGCTCGCACGCGGCCTATGCTGGAACGAGGACTAGGGATCAAGGGCAAGAGACCAAGGACCAAAGAAGGGATGCTGCCACGGTGACGCAAGCAATGCAACAGCTCGAAGAGTTGACACAGATGTTCACGGACGGGCCGGTTGCACTCCTGACCGGGGCCGGAATCAGCACCGACTCGGGAATCCCCGACTACCGCGGCACAGGCGCTCCGCTGCGGGCACCCATGAGTGTCCAGCAGTTCCTCGCCGACCACCACTACCGCCAACGCTTCTGGGGCGGCGCGCGAGTAGGCGCACTACAAACCCGAAACATCGCACCCAACGAAGGCCACCGGGCCACCGCCCGCATGGAGGCCGCGGGCCTACTGTCAGGCGTGATCACACAGAACACGGATGGCCTGCACGCCCTCGCAGGAAGCCACGATATCGCCGAACTGCACGGGAACGGGCGGGTCATCCGCTGCATTGAGCACGACCACCGCTGGAATCTGTCCGAGGTTCTCGCCTGGTTCGACACTGCAAACCCCGGGTTTGCCGACCGCAACGCCGACGCCCAGATCACCCCCGACGGCGACGCCGACGTGACAGACGTGGAGGGCGTGGCCGTCCCTGTTTGTCCGGCTTGCGGCGGGATGCTGCGGCCCAACGTTGTCTACTTTGGCGAGCACGTCCCCTACGAAGTCTTCACCCACGCCGAGCAAATCCTTGACGGGGCAAGTGCTCTCCTAGTTGCTGGCACCTCACTGGCGGTGAACACGGGGGTACGGCTCGTCAACCGGGCGGAGCGGCGTGACATGCCCATCGCCGTCATCAACAAAGGGCCAACAGCGATTGACATGCGGCCCTCGGTGAAGATTCGCGTTGAGGGCGGGACCAGCCAGTGGCTGGCCGCCCTGGCAACCCGGCTCGGAGCCTGACAGGGGCAGAGCCAACCCCTGCCGACCGCCCCCGCCCCGCCCCCGCCGCGCCTCACCCCTTCTCTCCGCGAGATCGCTTAACTCCGCCAGTTTCAAGCAGAATAACGCTGTTATGTGGCCAAGTTAAGCGATCTCGCGGAGAGAAGGGGGCGCATACAGTCACACTGAGCGCGGCACGCCTCCCGCCACAGTGTCGGCGAGGGCGGTGAGCCAGGCAGCCACCCCATCCGGCCCGTCGCAGAGGACGTCAGCGCGAGCGGCGACCTCGGGCGCTTCCGGCGACCCGGAAACGACAGCGCAGGTTCCGCGCCGCGCCGCGATTTGCCCCAAAGCATCAAAAGCCGCTATGTCCCCAAGGTCATCCCCGGCGAACAGCACTTCCAGGGGATCGACCTCGTCCACAAGCGCCACCAACGCGTCCCCCTTGGTGACGGTGGCGCCGCGCAATTCCCACACGTAGCGACCCGGCTCCACGGTGAGTCCATAGCGCGAAGCGGTGTCACGCATCGCGTCCTCGACCTCGGCAAAAGCGATATCAGGTTCGGCGGCGTTGCGGACGTGGAGGGCGACGGCAAGTCCCTTGTCCTCGACGTGACTGCCGGGGTAAGCCGCCGCGACCTGCAACAACGCGGCCTTAGCCGAGGCGATTCCGAGAGGCGGCGTAGGAACGGAAGCCCGTCCCGTCGCCATGTCGAGGCGCTCGGCGCCGTACTGCCCCAGGAGGATCGCACTGGCAAGGCCGGGCCGGGCCGCGGCGCGGGAAAGTCGAACAATCGACTCGACGGGCCGCCCGGAGATGATGGCGACTTGGACGCCCTCGGCAGCGAGCCGCGCGAGGGCGGAGGCGGATTCCTCCACCATCGCCGCGTCCTCGGGATGCGGGGTGATCCGCGCCAGCGTGCCGTCGAAGTCGAAGGCTGCCAGGGTGCGGGACGGGTGGCTCGCGACGCATTCGGGGAAAGCCGCGGCGGCCGGCGTGACGTCTGTCCATGGTTCGCTCATGTCCCCCACTGTGCCAGATTTGTGGGGCCCGCGCCGTGCACTCGACGCGAAGTGCGTGACGGGCCGGGCGTTTAGCGGCTACCGTAAGGAGAAGATGAGCCAAGGAGGCACCATGCCAGAAACCACGACGGACCCACGTTTCGTTGTCGTCGCCAACCGTCTGCCGGTGAACAGAGTGACGGACGCGGACGGGGGCACATCCTGGCAGACTGCGCCCGGGGGCCTGGTGACCGCCCTCGAACCTCTCATGCGGGAGAAGGGCGGGGCGTGGATCGGGTGGATCGGCGCTCCGGATGAGGTCGTGAAGCCGTTCCGCCACGACGGCTACCAGATTGTTCCCGTTGAGTTGTCGGAGGCCGAGGTCGAGGACTACTACGAGGGATTCTCGAATGGGACGCTATGGCCGCTCTACCACGACGCCGTGGCGTTCCCGGAGTACCACCGCGAATGGTGGGACGCATACAAGCAGGTCAACAAGCGTTTTGCCGAGGCCGCGGCGGCGAGCGCCGGGCACGGTGCGACCGTGTGGGTGCAGGACTACCAGCTGCAGTTGGTTCCTGCCATGTTGCGCGAGTTGCGACCGGACTTGAAGATTGGTTTCTTCCTACACATCCCGTTCCCCCCAATCGAGCTGTTCGAGCAGATTCCGTGGCGCAGGCAGATCATCGAGGGGCTGCTCGGGGCCGATCTGGTTGGGTTCCAAACCCCGGCGGGGGCGCAGAACTTCCTGCGTCTGGTGCGCAAGCGCACCGACAACCGCGTGGAACGTTACCGCGTTTTCGTGAAGGATAGCCATGTTTGTGCGGCGAGGGCGTACCCGATTTCGATTGATGTGCAGGGCTTCCACGACCTCGCCCAGAGCCCCGAGGTGAAGGCGGAGTCGGAGGCGTTGTTGGAGGAGCTCGGCCACCCGAAAAACATCCTGCTCGGCGTGGACCGACTGGATTACACGAAGGGTTTGCGCCAGAGGATCCGCGCGGTTGGAGAGTTGTTTGCCTCCGGTCAGTTGGATCCCGATGAGACGGTGTTCTTGCAGGTCGCAACACCTTCGCGCGAGGACGTGGAGCAGTATCGCGTGCTCCGCGACGACATTGACTTGCTCGTGGGGCGCATCAACTCGCAGGTTGGCGGGGTGGGCCGGCCGGCAATTTCCTACAGGCACGCTGGTTTCCCGAGGGCGACGATGGCTGCGATGTACCGGATCGCTTCGGTCATGCTGGTGACGCCGCTGCGCGACGGGATGAACCTGGTGGCCAAGGAGTATATTGCGTGCCACCCGGGGCGTGCGGGCGCGCTCGTGCTATCGGAGTTCGCTGGGGCGGCGCGGGAGTTGAAGCGGGCGTACATCGTCAATCCTTACGACCTCGATGGTTTGAAGGAGACGATTATCGAGGCCCTGACAGACCCCTATGCGGAGCGTTCCAAGCGGTGGAGGGCGATGCAGCGCCAGGTTTGGAACCACACGATTGACGATTGGGCGAACAACTTCTTGAGGGATTTGGAGGGCGAGCCGGAGCCGGAGCCTGAGCCGGAGCCAGCCGAGCCCGAAGCCTAACCAACCGAACACCATCCACCGCCACCGTCGCCGAAAACAACACCATCCACCGCCAACGTCGCCGAAGTCAACAAGGGGCGCCGACAAATCGGCCAAACAGCGGCGACCTATGGCGACATCGGCGACATGGACCCACAGCAAACCGCTGTCCCCAGAACATCATTTCCGGCGTTATCCGCAGGCGTGGTTATCGCCGGTTGATTCCGACTCGGCACCAGAGCTGAATATCGAGATGACAGAAACCATCATTGAGCCGGTCACTGCCTCGACACTCCTTAGATCAACTCGAGCGTCGCCAGCATCTCGTAGCAACGAACGCGATCCACACGCGGTATTGCTGCGCAGGGGTCACTTCCTTCGTGTCTCAACCATCCCGCAAGAAGCCGCACGCTGGAAGGTTCGGCGAGAGATCTCAATTGCGCGATCTCTTGCCGTAATGCTCGACCAACCAAGTGTGCACACCCGATCAACGTCCATCGGCGATATCGACCACCCAATCGCGGCTTTGACTATGGATGCAGCCTTGGCCATTCGTGGGATAGAAAGCTGGCTGAATGTTCCCGATGTCCACTACTGGCCGCCCGTCGCAGGGTCTCGGACGATACTCAAGAAGTTGCCCGAGGTCGAAGTGCACGGCCACAAAGTGCCAGTCTCCAATGTGAGGCGCCTGGCGGGAATACGGCTGCGTGCAGACACCGAAATGGTCCGATGGGTACCGGTCGTAAGTATTGAAGAAGCAATGCTGGATCTCGCCCGTTATGCTCATCCACTGCAAGCTTGGGTTGGATGCTCCATGGCACTACGGGCCATCGCGCCATTTGATCCGAGGGATTCAGCGGAATCTCGGCGTCAAGCCGACAAAGTCAAACTTGGACTGCTCGAAGAGGTCAGCCGAAAAATCGCCAAGCGACAATCACGTCGAGCCCAGGACATCATCCGTGGAATAGATAGCGGCACCCAGAACTCTGGCGAGGCTGCACTGTACTGGCTCACAAATGTGGTGCTCCGTGGCGACGAAAGCAGTGCTTCGCGCCCAGTGCCTCAAATGTCAGTATCGACGCCAGGCGGTAGGTTCTTCCTCGACATCGGGTTCCCGGAAATCGGATTAGGACTTGAGATGGATGGGAGAACCAAGCTCTCTATGGGTGCGGACGCACTCGGATCGTGGATGGATCGCCAACATGCCCTCTTGCGGGCGGGCTGGAAACTGGTGCGATATCCGTACAGCTCCCTGAGTGACCCCGAGGGGCTCGCTCACTTGCTTGCCGCCGATCTCTCAACGCATGGACTTCGCGCGCAGGCGCCAGGAGGGCCGATGTGGCGGCCGGTGAGCAGCTATCTGCTGGCACCTGAGCGAAGGTTCTGAGGCCCAGGTCGCCGATGTCAACACGCAAACCACCCAACGTCGCCGATATCACCACAAAAACCACCCAACGTCGCCGATATCAACATGGGTCGCCGATGTCTGGGTGAATTAGCGGCGACCCATGTTGATATCGGCGACGTTGGCCAGGGTGGCGTGGGATAGCCGGTATGTGCAGGCGGCGTGAGCGCCGACGCGGCAAGGCTGGGCTGCGAAGCACGAGGGCACGCGCACAGAGCGCGCCGCTAAGCGGGACCGCCCGGGCTGCGGGCTGTGCTACTTCGCGCGCTTCGGCACCGAGTTCGCCAAGCGAACCGCGTGTGCCGTGCGGTCGCGAACCTCCTTGAAGTCGCCGCGTCCAAGTGCCTGACCCGGAACCATCCAAGATCCACCAACGCTGAGGACGGAACGCAACCCCAGATAGTCCTTAATGTGCGCAGCCCCAACGCCACCAGCAGGTATGAACTGCATGGTCGGGAAGGGCTCTGCCAACAGTTTGACACCTGAGACCCCACCAATTGCGGCCGCGGGGAACAGTTTCACAATGTTGAAGCCAAGATCGAGGGCGTTGAGGACGTCCGTCGCCGTCGCGGCTCCGGGCACGGCGGGAATACCTAGTTCCCCACACCTCTCGAGCACCGGAATGCTTAGACCTGGTGAAGCAACATACTGGGCACCCGCGTCAACTGCTAGATCGACTTGGTCCGCATTAAGAACTGTGCCCGCACCGACAAGCATGTCCCCCCGGTCAGCCAAAGTGCGCACGATCTGCTCAGCACCTTGAGTACGGAAAGCAATCTCCGCTGCGGGGAGGCCGCCCTCGACAAGAGCATCGGCCAGCTTACCCGCGTTCTCAGGCTTATGTAGGACAACGATGGGAACAATCCGATAGTTAGCGAACAAATCCAAAACGGACATTAGCTTCCTTTACTTACCTGAAACCTACGAGGCGGGAAACGCAAACTTGAACAACTCAAGACTACCTGTTCATCCCACGTACACACAGCCGGGAACAAAGGTGCAAGGCACACCACGCCACTGAGCGCCACCCCCTTGAGCTGAGGTCCGCGCACTGATAGACATATTTGAGGCGCGCATCACGGCGCACCGCTAGAAGCCGACATCGAAAGACGATGTCACAACTAAGAGGTGGTAAGCAATGGGCTTAGAAGAGAAGTTCTCAGCAAACAAGGACAAGACCGAAGGGAAGGCTGAGGAAGTAGTGGGCAAGTTGACCGAGGACGACGAGAAGGTTGCTCACGGCAAGGGCAAGCAGTTCCGGGGCGATGCAAAGAGCGCCGGCGAAAAGATCAAAGACGCCGGAGAAGAAGTCGTAGAGGGAGTGAAGGGCCTGTTCGACAAAAAGTAGTTAGCCCTTCCTCAACCAGACTTGGAACTTGAAAGGAGATAGCCATGGGTTTCTTAGCATTTCTGTTACTCGGTCTGATAGCCGGTGCAATCGCAAAGTTCATCCTGCCAGGAAGGCAGAATGGTGGCTGGTTCGCGACGCTGATTCTAGGTGTCGTGGGCGCAATGCTTGGCGGATGGCTGGGTTCGGTGCTTTTCAATGCACCACTGGAGGAGTTCTTCTCCATCCAGACTTGGCTCGTCGCCATCGGTGGCTCCCTTATCGTGCTGCTGATCTACGGGGCATTCACTGCTGGACGCAGAAGGTAAGCGGATAGAGCGCACGCTGCATCTCAATAAGCAAGTGGGTCCCTTCAGAAGAGCTGTGAGCCAGACTCTTCCAATGGCAACGGTGACCGGTCGGAGAGGCAAGAAGGATACCCACAGCCTCTTCTGCGACCAGCCAGTAATCAACTTACAGAAGAGCCGTTAAACCAGTGGTGCCCCTGAACTTGTGTTGGTTCAGGGGCACTACATTGTTGTTGATTTGCGGGGGGGTGCTATTTTCCCGCACCCTATGGAGTGGAGTATCTTCGCCGCTACAAGGCTTAGCTTCCAGGTTCGGAATGGAACTGGGCGTTTCCCTTGTGCTATGCCCCCCGCAAAACTTGTTGTTCACACACTACCCACCCACCGGCTAGGGTTTGTAACCCTACTTTTTGTTTGTGAGTGTTTGTTGTTGGTGTGGCAACCCCAGGCTGATTCGTTATGCCTTTGGGGTTATCACTTTCTTTGTGTGTGGATTATTAGTGAATTTGCATAGTGATTGCTTGCAAATCTAAATGATTGTGTGGGTTGTTTGCATATGCTCGTAACACTTTGTTTTGTGTTGTGTTTGTTTGTAGTGTCGGCCGATTAGTACCAGTTAGCTTTAGAACACCTTACGATGCTTCCACTCCTGGCCTATCTACCCCATAGTCTCTAGGGGGCCTTCACACCCAAATGGGTGTTGGAAACCTAATCTCAGAGATGGCTTCCCGCTTAGATGCTTTCAGCGGTTATCCAACCCGAACGTAGCCAACCAGCGGTGCCCCTGGCGGGACAACTGG